>DAOVZK010000019.1 GCA_030635145.1 Planctomycetota bacterium
GTTGCATGTTTTTTTTACAAAAAGCCCGCGGTAATTCTGGTTTTCACCCGCAGTTTTACCGACTATATATGTACAGTATGATACTAGCCCTGATAAGAGCTGCTGGTTCGGAAAGGATTGGAATATGTGTGGAATTGTCGGATATGTCGGATTGAAGAATGCCTCAGAGATTTTGGTCGAAGGCCTCAAGCGATTGGAATATCGCGGATATGACTCATCGGGAATTTGCGTCGCCGTCGATGGTGCGCTGACAGTCGCCAAAACCCCCGGCCGCGTCATGAATCTTGAAGATAGCATCGAGGGTAATCCAATGTTCGCCGCCGGCACGATCGGCATCGCGCACACCCGCTGGGCCACTCACGGCCGCCCGACGCAGGAAAACGCCCACCCGCACACCAGCACCAACGAAAAAATCGCGTTGGTTCACAACGGGATTATCGAAAACTACTCTACGCTCAAAAAGTTTTTGCATGATAAAGGTTACGAGTTCCGCAGCGAAACCGACACGGAAGTTCTCGTGCATCTGATTTCGGAATTCTACGGCAAAGACGGCTGCGAACTGCTGGAAACGGCGGTGCAATTGGCGCTGAAAGAAGTAACCGGCACGTACGGATTGGCGGTCATCTCGGCCGACGAACCTGACAAAATCGTCGTTGCCCGCCGCGGGAGTCCGCTAATCGTAGGTGTCGGCTCCGACGAATACATCGTCGCATCCGACGCATCGGCAATCCTCGAACACACCGCCAACGTCGTCTATCTAAACGACAACGAGATGGGTGTCATCTCACGCAGCGGAATGCGAACGATGACCACCGATAACATACCCATCAACAAGGAAGTGCAGCAGATCGAATGGTCGCTCGAGCAGATCGCCAAGGGCGGGTACGAGCATTTCATGCTCAAGGAAATCATGGAGCAGCCCGAAAGTATCCGCAACGCCATCACCGGCCGCCTGGATATGCGCGAAATGCAAATCGTGCTCGGTGGGCTCAGCGATATCGCCCCACAGCTGGCACGGCTGCGAAGGTTGATTATCACGAGCTGCGGGACAGCGTGGCATGCGGCGCTTGTGGGCGAATTTTTGTTTGAGGAACTGGCCAAGCTCCCGACCGAGGTCGAGTACGCCAGCGAATTTCGATATCGCAATCCGATTATCGAAGAAGGCACGGCCGTCGCCGTCATATCCCAATCCGGTGAAACCGCCGACACCCTCGCCGCCATCCGCGAAGCAAAACTCAAAGGCGCACTGACCCTCGGTGTCGTCAATGCCGTCGGGTCTACCATCGCACGCGAAACCGACGCGGGTGTCTATCTGCACGCCGGGCCGGAAATCGGCGTGGCGTCTACGAAGGCGTTTACCTCGCAAATCACCGTCGAAATTATGATGGCCCTGATGATCGCGCGGCGAAGATATATGTCGCAGGCGACCATGGAAAATTACATGCGAGAACTGGTCTTGATCCCCGACAAAATCGAAAAGATACTCGAGCAGTCCGAGCATATCAAGGATATCGCAGCCAAGTATATCGACCGCGAAAACTGGTTGTTTCTTGGGCGTGGATATCAATATCCCATCGCGTTGGAGGGTGCATTGAAGCTCAAGGAAATCAGCTATATCCACGCCGAGGGTCTACCCGCTGCCGAGATGAAGCACGGCCCGATCGCGCTTATCAACGACGGGATGCCGGCTGTGTTTATCGCGCCGCGTTGCGAAACCTACGACAAAATCATCGGGAACATCGAGGAAATCCGCGCTCGCTGCGGTAAAACAATTGTGGTGGCAACGGAAGGCGATACCGAAATCGAGCAATTTGCCGACCACGTAATTTACGTTCCCGACGCGCCCGTCCCATTGCAGCCGCTACTTACGGTTATTCCGCTGCAGCTGTTGGCGTACCATGCGGCCGTGGCACGAGGATGCAACGTAGACAAACCACGTAACCTCGCAAAAAGCGTAACGGTGGAATAGGCAGAGTCGGTCAGCGGAAACAGAACTACACCAAACCCGAGTGTTTTCGCAACGCCCATTCCGTGCAGAGCAAAACGATCAGGGCAATGAGTATGCTCCAGCGGAGCTGTGTCATTATGTCGACAACTGTTTCGCTGCGGTGCCTGTCGGAACGCACCGTTTCTTTGAGATTCGCCAGAAGTTTTTCCAGCTGCCACAGATGGTGAAATTCGCCGCCCCCGGCTTCGGCCATCCGTTTTAGCAATCCGAAATTGGCAAGCACCTCCCCGGCCTCGATATCCTGAAGCGTAACCTCAAAACGATGCTCGGCCGAGAGCTCCTTACCGTCAACAACACCCTTAATTTCAAGCCGATAAACCCCCACCTCTCGCAGCGGGGGCAAAATACCTCGCAACAAATGCTCCTGGCGATCGAAAATCACATCCTGCTTGCCCCCGTCGGGCGCGATCAGCATCGTCGTCGTCTCGAGATCGGTTATCGGTTTACCGCGCGGGTCTTCAACCCCAGCAGTAACTACAACCTCCTGCACGCCGCGTTTGAGCAGATCAAAATCATACCCCGTGCGATTCGTGTGGATCCAGATGTTACCCTTCGGGGCTGCGAGGTATAAAACCACCTGCTGCCAAAAACGCTGCTGCATTTTTTGCGTGTCCTGCTTCGACGGGGACAACACCCACCGCCACGTTGTATCAAACGCAATGCCCATCGTTCTGCCCTTACCGTAATTCTGCTGGACGATCATCGGTTCGCCCTGCTGCGTTTCGGCGATGATGGTGGCGGTCGGTTTAACACCAACGAGAAGATTCGCTCCGGGTAATGGTGGCAGCTGCGACCATACGGCGCTGATGTCGTCGCTGCCGGGATCGAGCCGCATAAGTTCGCTTTTAGCTCCCTCCACCGACGGGAGCGGGCGAACGCTATTGCTGATCTGCTGCGTGCTGCGGGAAAGATCTACCGGCATGATGTCGGCGATGGGAGTTTTGTCCCAACCACCTGCCCCGAAACTCGAATTCCCCCCGATCATGCAAAATCCTTTTCCGTACTCACCAACAACGCGCTTTATTATCTCGAGCTGGTTCCTGGTAAAATGCTCCGGGGAAACATCCCCGAAAATGATCGCGTGATATTTCATCCAGTCTTTGAGCGTGTCACCGAGTTGATTCTGTGCGTTTGGCTCTTCACCGATCGGGTCTAAGATGATTCGACGGTCGATCAAAAATTCCCCGCCCCCCAAAGCCTTCGCGATATACTTGCTTTCGTAGCGGAATTTTCCCTCCACGTACAGCACACGCATTTGGTGATCCGTAACCTGCACGAGCTTCTGCATCTCTAATTTACCAGCCAGACGTGGTGGAGTTTTGCCAACAACTTCGCCACGCACGACAAGGCGATGAAATCCGGGATTGATCGGAACGTGCGAAAACTCAAACTCCTCAACAGATCGCAGTGAAGTGATCTCCCGCGTTTGGCTGCCGATTTGCTCACCGGCGAAGCTGCAAGTAACCTCAATCGTTCTGCCCTGCAACCCAATGCACTCGACACTGGGCTTGACAAGCATCTTACCGAACGCCCGAGTTTTGTCAGGGGATCCGGTGGTTCGCACGCTGAGGGCACATGTTTCACCGATAACTTTTTCCGAACCGACACCAACTGTGTAAACACCGACACCGCGGGAGTTCATTCGCGACGCAAACTTTTCCGGAGTTATCTTCGCCGACATGTTATTGCATCCGTCGGAAATCACAACTACACTTTGCACGCTTTGGTTTGACGTCACAAAGGGATCGAAAACAGTCTGCAAGGAATCCCCAATCGCAGTCCCGCCCCCGGGAGTTGTGGAAAAAAGCGACTTCAGAAATGCCTCGTCGTTGGGACGGTACGCAGCGGCTGGTGTCGGGGAAGACGAAAACGCAAACCACTGAAGGTCGTACTGATCTGCAAGCGAATCGAGCAGATACGAAAATCTCGTAAACCCCTGCAAGGCGGCGGCGATTCGTGTAATTGGCTCCTGATTCGCCGACAACGATTCCTGCTTGAAATTCGGCGGCATATCGCTGCGCAGCATGGACTGCGACGTATCGACACCGAACAAAACCACCGGCCGATAGGTTTCATATCGCACCGTGCGAAGAGTCGGACGCATAACCCATCCCGTAAGCAGCAAAATTATGACGATGCGCAGGGCAAGCAGAATATTTTTTTTCACACGTGGTAGCGGCGATGTGGTTTTGGCGTAGCTGCGAACGGCCCAGAGCGATGCGCAAACGGCGATGGTAACTAGCGATCCTTCACGCGGCCAGACCCAGATTAACCATCCCATGGCGGCGACGAGAGTTCCGATGCTACCGACGACAAGCCCGGTGAATCCGCGTAGATGCTTTTCCATGCGTGTCGATGCCGTCATAACCCCTAGAAATATTCCCAAAACAACCAAGGCAGGGCCCGCGATGATGGCAACGAGAGTAATAAACGCTGCCCCGACAGGACGAACTCGCTTAAGAGCATAGCGGAAAAGTCCCACAACCTCGCGGGTCAATAACAACGCCCCGACGACCGCCAGAAACAGCGGCCAATCCGGAGGTTCAAACACCAATTTTGCCAATGAGATCAATACCATATGACTAATCTCTAATGGCAATGAGCAAAAAATGCAAGCGCGGAAAATCAGTGGCGAAGGGAATCAAAATAAACATGCGACGTTAATTTGCAGGTATTCGCAGCTTCATACCAATAGCAACGTCGTTGGGGTCGTCGAGCTGATCGCGATTGGCCTCGAAAATTTTGTCGATCGAGGCACTGCTGGTGTCGCCCAAGTGTCGGCGAGCGATTTTTGTGAGGTTGTCACCGGATTTTACGACGTGAACTTTCGCCCGCGACGTGATGCCATTGCGCAGAGCCGTAACCGATGTCGTTACAGGAGCCCTGCGCGAAACATGATCGCGAATATGCTCCAACGCCTGCCGCTGGGAAGCTCCACTCGCAGCAGCCGGTGCGGATTGACCCAGCGACGGAACCACCAGCGTCTGGCCCGGCCGAATTGCCGACGGACTCGAAAGCTTATTGCGGTTGGCTTCGTAAATTTTCCGCCACTTGGGGCCGTTGGCGCGGCCGTACTCTTTTTGGGCGATTCTAAAAAGCGTATCCCCGTCAACAACGCGATATTTTTTTGTCGCTCGCTGCGGCGTTGGAACAGCTGGCTGCGGCCGTTGGGGTTGCGGGGTTTCCGATGTTGATGCCGAATCACGTCGGTGCAAAATTGTCGCCGAATCCAACTGAGGCATATCCACGCGAGGCGTTCTCGGAGTAGCCCGCCGTAACCGCGACAAATTTACAGCGACCGGATCCCTGACGGGCTCATTTTCTACGCGTCTTTCGCGAGCCGGAGCTTGCTGTGTGTTTTGATAGTAGGAATTATCGACCGCCGCTTGCTCTTCGCTCACCGGTTGAGTTACAGGATCGCGAAGCTCGCTGAGAATCATCCCGAACGCTATAATAAACGCCAGCCCCAGCAACAATCCTACTCGCAATTCCCATTTGGCTGAATTTTTCATAGTCGGCCTCCCATGCCTGTTTCCAGCGATATACCTATCGCACTATCACAATTTTTCAATACCACGCAACTTCGCCGAACGACTCCGCGGATTTAAATCAATCTCGCGCTGCGTCGGAGTAATCGGTTTTTTCGTCAAAACTTTCGCCTGATTCATCGCGTTTAAGTCTGAAAACTTCTGCTTTACGCGGCGATCCTCAAGCGAATGAAAACTAATAATCCCAGCTCGCCCGCCGGGGTTAAGAATATCTATCAGGTTGTCAAGCAGGCGATCCAAAACGCCCAATTCGTCGTTAACCGCAATCCGCAGCGCCTGAAACGTTCGCGTCGCCGGATGCACACCTTTTCGCGACCGACGAACCGCCGCCGGCATCGACGAACGAATAATTTCGCTTAACTCCCCTGTTCGCTCAATCGATTTCGTTTTTCGCTGCGCCACAATCGCTCGCGCGATACGCCTGCTGAATCGTTCGTCCCCAAAGTTATAAATCAGGTCAGCAAGTTCCTTCTCACTAACCTGGTTTACGATATCCATCGCCGTCCGTGGCGCATCTCGATCCAGCCGCATATCAAGCGGCCCGTCATTCATAAAACTAAAACCACGTTGGGGGTCATCCATCTGGTTCGACGCAAATCCGAGGTCGGCCAACACAGCGTCAACCTTTTCGACCCCGACTTCTTCGAGAACGTCTCGCACATCTGCAAAGTTCGCATGAAAAAAACGAACCTGACCCTTCTGCTTGAAAAGGGCCAGGTTTCGCTTCGCAGATATTACATTCTCAACATCAGCATCCATGCCAACGTACTGGGCATCCATGCCCGAAGCTTGTAGCAACGCCGAAGCGTGGCCGCCAAGGCCCAACGTGCAATCTAATACTATTTTGTTGTCACTCTCGACAACCGGCCGCAACAGCTCGACAACTTCGTCGAGCAAAACCGGCTTATGTTCGGTATGCTCATCCATACCGGCGTTTCCAAAATTCAAATTACCGCGGTTTCGTTTAGCAACGCCTCTGTTGCGTGCTCAGATAAATCAACCCGGCTATACTCATCTCCCAAAGCCCGAACTCGCGCCAGACGCCGTGCTAAAATCATTAGGCGCTGTCGTTGTTCGTCACCCATGTCCGCTGGGTGAGCCATTAGGCTGCGTAGTTCTGCAAAATCAGTCCGCAAGCTTCCCTGCTCGCTTTCCGACTCGCTATAACTCCGAGAGATGAGCATTTACGTAATCCTTTCAACCGGGCTCAGGGAACTCCATATTCCCGCGCGGGATCCTTCCCACGCCGGCGTCCGTGCCGTTAACTGGCAATCCTTGCCAAGATCATCTACTATTTGTCAAAAGTGGCGTCCGTGCCATCCATCCCGTCAGCTTCCAATGCTGACGCCGCGTCGTACAACATGTCCTCATAAGTGGGCATGTGTTCATCAAGATATTTTTCCCACTGCTCGGTCGGCCAAACTTCAATATGATCGCCCTTGCCAACCAGCGTTACGTTTTCGATCTTCTCGATACCCGCACGCTGCAGCGATTTTTCCGGCAGCACAACTCGTCCCTGGCTGTCGGGTTTCAGCATCCGGGCCATCGCGAAAAACAGGCTCATCTTCGAAACCTGCCGGTTCGGCAATAACGAACGCTTCATCGACGATGCCAGCCTGCGATAATAACCATCGGGATACAACCACAAGTGCTTGTCGGGCCCCAGAACCAAATAAAACTGCTCGCCATCTTCAGGGAGCTGCTCCTCACGAAGCGCAGCACTAATCGCAAGCCTTCGCTTGGCTCCGATCGCTGTTTCATGCTCGCCTGTAAAAAATGGCATTACTAAGTCCTGTTCTCCTATCCCAGGGAACTTGAGGGATATTACTCCACTATTAGGGAATCGGCAAGTAAAAAAACTTAACTTTAATAAAAATTAGTAAAAATTTGTTAAAAAATCATTTTTTCATCCCGCAAAGCTCGCAAATATCGCACATGCCGATTTTCTTTGATTTTTCAGTGCAAATACTCGATTATTAACTTTTCAATTTTCGGCATCGTGGTTACCGCTCGCTATTTCGAGGGAATTTTTCAAGGCCGAAACCTCAACGCCAAACTCCGTTTTAGTTATCGGACGCATTTACTTTGCGGGATTAGAAAATTTTCACGTCGGCCAATATTTAATGACATAAAACCCGTCGTTTACTACATTTATTCAAAACACCTATTACTCTATGCACATATTTAATAACGAACAATACCATCTTAACGTACTCTCTGAAAAGCAATTACATTGTCGCCAGCGAAGTTATACACACGTTTTCCACGATTCGGTCGCTAGGGTTTTTCCCGATAAAAAGCTGGGTATTTTATGATGTTTGTTTCAAGTACCCCTCAGACGTTGCCGATTCATAGGTAGAGTAGAGAAGTAATCTTTTATGTGTGTTCTTTTGAAAGTGAGAAATCTGATGAGCGAAAGAGAAGACATGATTATAGGGATCGCCGTTATGGATCGCCAAGAGCTGATCCAAAAGCTGCTGACGATGCGATGCGGATTTCCTATCGACTTTTCCCGCGAGTACCTCGAATCGATACCGCTCGACAATTTGCGTCATATTGTGCTTGATGCATCTTTTCACGACGAACAGCTGCGAGAGGCGGGGTAGCGTTGCGAAGGTTTATGGCGTTTTAACAGGGGGCACCACCGTTCTTGACTATTCGCTGTGATTTTCGGCGACTAACAGACCCGTTGCAAAATTTCCGTTGGGCGTGGGGGTAATCTTGTCGTATCATCCGCGATATGACTAAATCACAAACCAGCGTTGCGATTGTATCGCTCGGATGCCCGAAGAATCTCGTCGACAGCGAGAAGATGCTCGCCGACCTCGCCGAAGCCGGTTGCATCGTAGGTGCCCCAACCGACGACGCCGACGTAATCCTCATCAACACCTGCGGATTCCTCGCCGCCGCCCGCGAAGAAGCACTCGACATTATCACGCAATCCGTCGACCTTAAAGAAACGTCCCGCGTTTCGCGAGTCGTCGTTGCCGGATGCCTTCCAACGCGTGACGGTGCGCAGCTGTACGACGCCGCACCCGGAATCGACGCCGTTGTCGGTGTTAACGACCGCGAAGAAATCGTCAACGCCGTTATCGGAACCGGCCGCTTTACAAAACTGACGGCAAACCCCCTGCCATTCGCAGCCCCCGAAAGCAAAAACCAAAAAGTCGCACCCGGTGACGCCGGGCGATTTCGTCTTACTCCGCGGCACACGGGATATCTCCGCATCGCCGAAGGCTGCGATCAGAAGTGCACGTTCTGCACCATCCCCGCCATCCGCGGGCCGATGCGATCCAAACCCGCGGAGATGATCCTGGCCGAAGCCCGCGAGCTTATCGCCGACGGCGTGGTGGAAATGAACATCATTGCCCAGGACACCACCGCTTACGGCGGGGACATCAACACAAATCTCGCAAGTTTGCTGCGACAGCTCAATGCCCTCGACGGAGCACAATGGCTGCGACTGATGTACACTTACCCACGCGGGTTCGACGACGCACTTATCGACGCCATCGTCGAATGCGACTGCGTACTGCCCTACCTCGACATGCCGCTGCAGCATATTTCCGACGGAATCCTCAAACGTATGAACCGCCGCATCACTCGCGACACAACCGTCGCACTTCTGGAGAAGCTTCGCGACCGAATCGACGGGCTAATCATCCGCACGAGCTTCATCGTCGGGTTTCCGGGCGAAACGCAGCAGCAGTTCGACGAGCTGCTGGACTTTGTTTGCGATTTCCAATTCGACAACCTCGGGGTTTTCGAATACTCACCCGAGCCCGGTACACCAGCTGCGAAAATGAACGACCAAGTCCCCGCCGACGTCGCCGCCGAACGGGCTGCACAAATTATGGCTGCCCAGCAAGACATCGCCATCACCGCCAACGAATCTCTCGTCGGTGCCGAACTCGAAGTGCTCGTCGATGGTGTAGACGAATCCGGAGCGACTGGGACGGCTGGAGCGTCCATCGGCCGCTTTTACGGTCAGGCCCCGGACATCGACGGAGTCTGCATCCTGACCGAACCGTGCGAAGTTGGCACGATCGTTCAGGGCACTATCGTAGCAGCCCAAGATTACGACCTCGTCGTGCAACCGCAAGGAGCGTAATATCGAAATCTTAATTTCGAAACCCTAAACAAATGCGAAATTCAAATGTCCGAAATCAGAACAGTACAAGGAAAACAAACGTCCAAATTTGTTTTGAAATTTAGCTTTTAGCAATTCGATATTGTTTCGCATTTAGAATTTAGCGTTTCGGGTTTTGCCCAATGCGGCATCACGATGTGGTGCTAAATATTGGCGATCAATAACGGTAAACTATACTTATGCAATTCGATGACACATTGACAACTCAAGTGAAGGCACTGGCGACGCAGTGCGGGTTTGCGCGGGTCGGTATCGCTCCGGTCGTACCGGTTGCGTCGGCCGAGCCGATTGAGCATGGCGAACATATGGAAAAATTTCGCCAATGGTTAGCCAACGGATTTCACGCCGGCATGGCCTTCATGGCCGACAACGTCGACAAACGTCTGCATCCAGATAAACTCGTCGAAGGCGCCAGCTGCGTAATCTGCCTCGCCATCAGCTACATGCGAAACGATGACGAACCCTACGAATCGCCCGGCGCGGCGTACATCGCGCGATACGCTCGCGGCCGCGATTATCACAAGCTGCTGAAAAAGCGTGCCGTCAAACTTTGCGACCGCATCCGCGAAATCTTCCCCGGCTTCGTCGGCAGATGCTTTGTAGATACCGCCCCACTTCCCGAACGAACGCTTGCCGTACAATCCGGCCTCGGTTGGATCGGACGAAACGGCATGCTCATCGTCCCCGGGCTTGGGAATCACGTTCACCTCGCGGAAATCGTGTGCAACCTTCCGCTGCAACCCGACACCGCAAAACCGCGACCTGATGGCTGTGGGGACTGCACCGCCTGCATCGCCGCCTGCCCCACCGGCGCGATCCTGCCCGATAAAACCATCGACTGCAATCGCTGCATCAGCTATCACACAATCGAAAATCGCGGGGAAATTCCGCGTGAGGTGCAGGATAAAATCGGCAACCGCGTTTTCGGCTGCGATGCGTGCCAAAGCATCTGCCCGCACACGCGAAATGCCCCACCCGGGGATGAACAACTCACCGCTGCCCCGGAAAATTCCGCCCTGCCACTGACGATCGAGCAAATTCGCAACTGGACATACGACGACTGGGACCTCACCACCCGCGGTTCTGCACTCCGCCGAGCCACGCACGAAATGTTCATCCGCAACGGTCGTAGCACGACAGGCAAATAGGAGCGGCAGAGGCAATAGTCGTTGTACGCCCGCGAGCCGAGGAGGCAATAGTCGATCCGGTTGTAGCAGCCAACCCTAACGCTGAATCTTTAATTCCGCCAAGTGAGATTCGATTGTCTTCAGCTCGTCGTCGGTGAGTGTAAAATCCAAGGCCTTTGCGTTTTCGGTGGCCTGGGTTACGTTTCGTGCACCGACGAGGGCGGCGGTAATTCCCGGTTGTCGGGTGGTCCAGTTTATCACCAGCTGCGCCAGCGTCGCGGAATGCGCGTCGGCGATGGGTTTGATCTTCGCGAGAAACTCGTTCGTCGCACGAACGTTTTGCGGGGAAAAGAAAATGTTGTCCTTGCGATGGTCGGTATCGGAAAATTTATAATCATCGGTGATCTTTCCCGTCAGCAGTCCGCGTTGCATTGGCGAATACGCAACCACGCCGACGTTATGATCGATGCACCACGGAATCACATCGTTTTCGGCATCGCGAAGCACCATACTGTACGGCGGTTGCGATGAGGCAAGCGGCACGACGTTGTTCGCGGCCTCCATGAGTTCGGGGGTGTAGTTGCAAACTCCAACCGCCCGAATCTTGCCCTGCTGGACGAGTTTTGCGCAGGCAGCGTAGGTTTCTTCGATCGGATCAAGCTCGGCTGGCCAGTGGATTTGAAATACGTCTATGTAGTCGGTTTTGAGTCGCTGGAGGCTGCGCTCGCATTCGAGAATAACGCTGTCGTGCGAGGCGTGGCGATACACGCTGACAGGCTGCCCATCGTTGGTCGTTTCAAAACGCGGTGTGCCGCTCGATTCAATATCCCATCGCAGCCCGAACTTCGTCATCAGCACAAGCTCCTCGCGACGCCCTGCTATCGCTTCGGCGACGAGCTGCTCGCTGCGTCCGAAACCGTAGACGGCCGCGGTATCGATGCTGGTGATTCCGGCGTCGAGGGCAGCGTTAATTGCGGCGATGGCTTCGTCGTGATCCTGCCCGCCCCACATCCAGCCACCAATCGCCCACGCACCAAAAGTTACCGCCGAAACTTCAATATCCGTCTTACCCAACTTGCGATATTCCACAATTCTACCTTTCTCTGATCAACCCAAGCTCCCGCAAAGTTTGCGGAACAACATCGGGGTCGTCCACTAAATACCCGCGAATTCCCAGCCTCGCCGCCGCTACGATATTATCCTCAATATCGTCGAAAAACACAACCTCGTCGCCGCTAAGCTGCATCTGCTGTAACACCCACCGAAATATTTCTTCGTCGGGCTTGCTCATTTTGATTTCGCACGACAGCCAAAACTCTCGCGATGCTTCGCGCAGCCAATGGGTCTGCAATGCAGTTGCGTGCAGATCGTTGGTGTTGCTCAGCGTGTAGAGTGCAACTTCGGGCGGCAGCGATTCGTAGGCCGCGCGTACCTGCGGAAAATCTTCACCGAGCATCGTGTTCCACGCATCGGTAAACTGATCGAACGGAACTTTTTCGTGCAACGCCCCAACGTGATTATCAAAAAGCTCGCGCATCGGCAAGTCACCGTTTTGCACCTTCACAACGATATCACTAAACGGATGCAAAATTCGCACAACCTGCTCATAGTCCAGCCCAGACGCCTCGGCCAGCAGCTCGGCCGGCCGCGTGTCGTTGATATTCATCACGACGTTGCCAATATCTGTTAAGACAGCTTTTATCATGCGAAACATACTCGGTTTTTGCGGGGACATTGTCAAAGCAAAAACGCTTACCGCAAATTACAAAACACCACCCAACCGCCACTTTACCCTTCGGACTATTGCCATTAAGCCGAGAATCAGGGACATGAATCCCTAAAATGAGAAAAATTAACGGTTTTTTTACTTTTATTTGTGAGGCGAAATAGGGAACGGGCACTATAATCATGAACAGCATTTTTTAATGCTATGATTTTACGCTCCGTGAATCTTTATCGGCTTCTTTGCTCACTGCTCCAGAAGCCGTAAAAAAAGAGGCTTCTTCCGCTCGTTGCTCAGAAGCCGATAAAGGTAAGTCCTGACTGGGCTTGCTGTGTTTTCTTCATAGTCGATAGGAGGCTTTGTAATGAAGAGGATTTTATTTTTAGTGGTGTTGATGGGTGTTTCAATTCTGGTAAGTGCCAGCCCGGTAATGGCTCAGGCAGGTGTTCCGGTGACGTGGACGTTCACGGAATTAACCGTGATGAATGGGCAACAGTTTCATTGGACTTCCCCCACAGCTGTTGACCCGACTTTTTCGCGGTATGATTATGTTTACAACATCACCAAGGCAGAAGGGTACGTTGGAATTTGGTTGGATGTAACCGATATGGTTCCTGACGGGATGGACACTGGTTCAGGATTTCACGAAGGTGCCCCTCCATTTACCATAATGTCCGAAGCATTTGATGTTACGGAATCCGGTGTTACGGTGCAGGCTTTTTTGAATGCATCAGTGGACGAAAACGGCTTTGCTCATCTCGATATGACCGGTAATGCCGATGGTACCGGTGGTGTAACCATTTCCGGGTTAGCCAGTGGTCTTCGGATGTCCGGTAATGTTACCGTCACCCCAACACCCGAACCTGCGACGATGGGGCTGTTGGGTATTGGTGGATTGGCGTTGATTCGTCGGCGTCGCAAGACGGCATAATTGATTTTTCGTACAGCTCTTTTTCCCCCTCGGGTGAATCAATCATTCGAGGGGGATTTTTTTTGTAGCCTTCTTGCAGCTCTTCTGCAGCAGTCTTTTGAGATTCCACTGCACGCCAATGTGCGAAATTTTCCCGGAACAAAACCTCGCTCACTCCAAAACCGGCGTGATGTTTCTGGAATTGTTCGCCCGCAACTGATATAGTTTTGCGTATGGTGATTTGGCGGCACAGCCGCAGCCTAAAAAACTTTACAACGGGACAAAAGCGATGGCGAAAGAATCATTCGAGAGTTTAATCGAGCAGTTTGCCCGTTCGCGACAGATAATGACGCGCGAGCTGGGGAAGATAATCATCGGGCAGAGCGATGTGCTGGATCAGATATTCGCGGCGATCCTGGCACGCGGGCATTGTTTGCTTATCGGTGTGCCGGGGCTGGCCAAAACACTGATCGTTTCGTCGATTGCCGAGATCATGGACATCAGCTTCAAGCGCATCCAGTTTACCCCCGACTTAATGCCGTCGGACATCACCGGCACAAACGTTATCGAAGAAACCGAATCGCGACGCCGCGAGTTTCGCTTCGTTCACGGCCCGGTGTTTACGCATATTCTGCTCGCCGACGAAATCAACCGCACGCCACCCAAAACGCAGGCGGCACTGCTCGAGGCGATGCAAGAGCGGCAGGTAACCGTTGGGCAAACTACTTTCCCGCTGCCGGATCCGTTTTTTGTAATCGCCACGCAAAACCCCATCGAGCAGGAGGGAACCTATCCGCTGCCCGAGGCGCAGCAGGATCGGTTCATGTTCAACATTTACGTGGACTACCCGTCGTCGAGTGAGGAGGAGAAAATTCTCGCAGCCACCACTGGTGGCGAAAGGCCTCAGCTCGAGAAGGTTTTTAACGGGCGGCAGATTTCCAACATGCAAAAGGTCGTCGCGTCGGTGCCGATAAGCGAATACGTTATCAAATACTGCTCGCAGCTGGTTCGTGCCACGCGCCCGACAGATCCGACAGCCCCGGACTTTATCCGCAAGCTCGTCGAATACGGTGCGGGCCCGCGGGCGGGTCAGTATCTGATTATGGGCGGAAAGGCGTTCGCGGCGATGGACGGGCGATACACCGTCAGTATCGAAGATGTAAGGCGGGTGGCGATTCCGGTTTTGCGGCACCGCATCGGATGCAACTTCGCCGCCGCTGCCGACGGCATCGACGCTGTGCAGATCATCAAGCAACTAATCGCGACGATTCCCGAACCAGAAGTGCCAAAGTACGAAGCCATTGAGTGAATTTTTGCAAAACATGATTCTTTCAAAATACGAAACACGAATTTCTAAATCCTAAATAAGAAATATGAATTCTTAAACTGCAAGCATGTTTGGTAATTCCATTTGGTTTAGGGAATCGTGTACGACATTTTGATGTCTTTTTAGTATTTTATAATTTCGTGCTTGTTTAGTATTTCGAAATTCGTCTTTAGGATTTTTTAAACCATGACCGACCCAGCAAATTTGTTAACTGAACCCCACGCCGAAACATCTGAACGTCATGTTGCGCTTATTACGGGCGCGTCGGCGGGTATTGGGGCGATGTTCGCACGCAAGCTCGCCGAGCGTGGGTGCGATTTGATCTTAGTCGCGCGGCGGAAGGAAAAGTTGGAGCAACTCGCGGATGAAATTCGGGGCGAACCCGGGGCAACCGTTACCGTGCTGCCCGCCGACCTTACAAGCCCCGCCGATCTTGCGCGAGTTTACGAGCATATAAAAAAAACGCCGAACCTTGAGTATCTCGTCAACAACGCCGGATTCGGGCTACTGCCGAAATTTTCCGAGTCGGAAATCGAATCGCAAAACGCAATGGCGCAGCTGCACGTTATGGCAACGCTGAATCTTACCCACGCTGCCTTACCGAAAATGGTCGAGCGAAATCGCGGGTTCATTGTAAACGTGGCGTCGGTGGCGGCGTTTTTTCAAAGCCCGTCGAACGTTGTCTACTGTTCGACGAAACGCTGGTTAGTCAGTTTCAGCGACGGATTAGACGTGGAACTTACCGGCACGAACGTCGTCGTTCAGGCGCTTTGCCCCGGGTTTACGTACAGCGAATTTCACGACGTAATGAAAGTCGACCGCCGCTCGGTTCCGGAGAATATGTGGCTGTCAGCGGAGTACGTTGTCGACAAATCGCTCAAAGCACTCGGTGACGGAACCGGCAAACGAAATCGCAAATATCTGTGTATCCCGTCGTGGAAATACAAGCTCGTGGTTCTGTCGTCGAAGATTCTCCCGCGATTCTTACGAAACTATCTCGGTGCCGCCCGCCATCGGCGAATGCAAAAACTCGGGCTAACCGAACAAATGTAAGCAGTGTGACCGCAGCGATAAGCCCCCAGCGGGGGCGACACCGGTACAAACCGAAATGAAGAAGCAGAAGCTTTGGAGAGACGCGCAAAATCCATCAGAGAAAGTAACAAATGACGCAAAGCAGCAACGAAATCACACCACTGTACGGTTCGACGAATCCCACCCCGCAGCAGCAAGCCACCGCGGAGGTCAAACGGTTCGGATCGGTTATCGGTTTGAATCCCGAAAAGGAGCAATACTACCGCGAGCTGCACGCCAACGCCTGGCCGACAATTGTCGATATCATCCGCAACGCCAATATTCGCAACTATTCGATCTATATCACCGAGATCGAGGGCAAGAAATATTTGTTCAGCTATTTCGAGTATGTGGGGCAAAATTTCGATGCCGACATGAACCGCATCGCCGAACATTCTGAAACAAAACGATGGTGGGCCCAAACCGACCCCTGCCAATTCCCACTACCGTCAAGATCGCCCGGCGGGCAATGGAGCGACATGGAAATGGTCTTCCTTATGGAGTAAGCAAACAATGTCAATTACATATACCGATAAATTAGAAACGCTGACTCCAAACCACTTGCTAGGCTTCTTCGTAGACTGGCCGAGTCCTCCCAGTTTGGAAAAACACCTTGAAATTCTCCACGGAAGCTATGCCGTTTGGTTAGCATTTGATCATGATCAATGCGTCGGATTCATAAATGCTATTTCGGATGGCTTATTATACGCCTTCATACCACTCCTTGAGGTTTTACCCGAGTACCAAAAGCGAGGGATAGGAAAAGAATTGGCGAAACGCATGTTTGAGACTGAGGTGCTAAACAGATGGCGGACACTTGATCAGAGGTTATAATGCCCCAATTTACAGGAGTGTCCAACATGGCAAAGTACCGAAGATACAGTAAAGAATTCAAGTTACAGGCATCAAAATTAGTTACGCAACAGGGTTATTCGTACGATCAGGCGGCGAAGCAATTGGGGACCACAGGTTGGTCGATCAGGAACTGGATTCTGAAATTCCAGCAAACAGGCGAACTTCCATCAAAAAAAGAATTCCAGCCCAAGGTCGATGAAATCAGAGAACTCCGAAAAGAGCTTGCCCAGCTCAGGATGGAGAACGAAATCTTAAAAAAAGCGGCGGCGTACTTTGCAAAGGAGTCGCTATGAAGTACGCATGGATCACAAAACACAAGCGACTCTTTCCAACGGCGGTTATGTGCCGCGTATTGAATGTAAGCACCAGCGGATATTATGACAGTTTCAAACGCCCATCATCCTCTCAACATATCCGACGCAAATCCATTGCCCAGGCAGCTGCTTGCAGTTACTTTGAAAGTCAGCGTATTTACGGTCATCGTAAAGTGCATATGGATTTAGTTGAAGAAGGTGTTCTTTGCTGCCGAGAGACGGTTCGGCGTATCATGCGTGATATAGGGCTATACAGCCGTATAAAACGTAAATTTGTCGTTACCACGAACTCCGATCACAAGCTATCAATTGCGGAGAACATACTGAATCGTGATTTTACGGCCGATGCTCCAAACCTCAAGTGGGTTGCTGATATTACATATATCCCAACGAAGACAGGCTGGCTTTATCTGGCGGTCGTCATGGATTTGTTCTCGCGGAGAATCGTTGGCTGGGCGATGAGTGACATTATCGATTCTGAACTTGTCCAGTCGGCAATGAGAATGGCCTTGCTGCACCGTGGGCCAGATGCAGGCTTAATCCATCATAGTGATCGTGGTGTTCAATATGCAGCTGAAGACTTCCAGCGTTTACTGGATGACAACAAGGTTGTTTGCAGTATGAGCCGGAAAGGTAATTGCTGGGATAATGCCTGTGCGGAAAGTTTTTTTGGCCGTTTGAAAAGTGAGCGGGTTAAGAACAAAATATATGGGAGTTTTGAGGACGCGAAAAAAGATATTTTCAATTACATTGAGGTGTTCTATAATCGTAAGCGTCGACATGAATCATTGGGCTACGTAAGCCCGGTGGTCTATGAGGAAATGTATGAAATGAAACCAGAACGGGCGGCATAATTGGCAAGACAAGTGTCCGCCATCTGTTTAGCACCTCACGAAGCGTTTATCGATTCTTCCTCGACGCTCTAAAAGCCACATGCAATCCTAATCTAACCTACCCCACTCTCATACCTCAAAAAGCGTGAATGGTTACTAAATAAAGAAGGACCGAGTTTTTTCGTAAGACAACAGAGTATTATATTTGCTCAAACATTGCCAAGCAGAATAAAACGGTCGAGCTTTTCCCGGTTAGAGGAAATACTCGGGCAAGTATTCCTTCGCATGAAGAAGCTCGTGGATTTCTCGCATGGCGTCGCGGTCGGCTGTTTCTATCGACAGGTCAGGTTTTCTGCGGAACAGATTATGATCTTGCACGCCAATAACGACCAATTCACTGGGCTGGTTCAGGGTGTCTAGAATATTCAGCTCATCATCGTTCAGATCCGAAATTGCCGTAATCAAAATCACACCGGCATCGGTAAACAGGTGTGCCATTTCGCCCAATCGTCTGAGAAACTCCACGCGTTCATCGGCATGCCGCAAATCGGAATCAATACCAATCAGACTGTTCGATAACCCAAGGTAGTAAACCAATCGCCCGGAACTAAAAAGATACTCCTCAAGCGATTTGGCAAGTTTCTTTTTACCGACTCCCGCAGGGCCGCACAATACCACAAGTGCGGATCGCTGGACAAACCGTCCCGTCCGCATTTCTGTGGTAATAGATGAACGATCCCACGCCTGTTCCCGCAGGTGGACATGTTTCTGAATCAGGGTATCGGAATCCTGCGGAGCATCCAGGATAACCCCGCCGCCGGCGATTTCGTAATTATCAATTATGACGAATCGGCCGGTCTGGGGCAAATCTTCCGCAAGATCGCACGCAACGGACTGATATGTTTCCAGCGTGCACTCAGCCATGTCGTGTTTTTCAATCTGAAGACGATTGGCCGTCGTCGAAAGATCAGACGCATCGAGAACCGTCGCGATATCCGTCAGCCAAACCGGAGTTCTGACACCGGCGAGTTTCATTTTGTATCGTTTGCCCATGACCATCGGATTCGGGCTAAGCCAAAACATATTGACCTGCAGCTTGCTGGTAACTTTTCCCGGAACTTGATCAGCTTTGCAGATAAGCTCACCGGGCTTAACGTAAATTTGCGTCGACAGCGTTATGCCCATAGATTCCCCTGCCGATGCCGTTGTGCAAGCGCGACTATTGAACGCCTCGATAGATGCAACCTGCGACTTTTTTCCGGAAGGCAAAAAAACGATCTCATCTCCCACATCCAGCGACCCGGTTAAAATTCGGCCGGCAATTATCCGGCGGTCATCATTCTCGGCAGTGAACTTGTAAATATCCTGCACGGGCAGCCTTAACGGTTTGTTAACCGGCGCAGGTTCTTTTTGAAACTCGTCGAGCATATCCAAAACGCTATGCCCCTTGTACCAAGGCGTGTTTTGGGAAACTTCGGTTATATTGTCGCCATTGCGAGCACTGAGGGGAATAAACGCCTTGGGAGTAATTCCGATCCGGTTTAGAAATTCGGTATATTCCTGGCAAATGGCGTCGAATTTTCCCTGATCAAAATTCACGAGATCCATTTTGTTTACGCATACCGCCAGCTGCCGGACTCCGAGCATACTGACAAGATATCCATGCCGACGCGAATTTTCCTGCACGCCTTCATGTGCATCTATAACCAGCAGCCCAGCTTCGGCGCGGGCCGCCCCAGATATCATATTCTTGAGGAATTCGATATGTCCCGGCGCGTCGATGATAATATATTCTCGCTTGGCCGACTTGAAAAAGCAGCGAGCAGAATCGATAGTGATTCCCTGTGCCTGCTCATCCTTCAATGCATCGAGGAGAAAAGCGTATTCAAACGGCCGAGCGTTTTGGCGGCATTGCTGCTGCACCATTTCCAACTTACCCTGGGGTAACGAACCAGTATCGGCAAGCAGACGGCCTATCACGGTACTCTTACCGTGATCAACATGGCCGACAACGACGATATTCATCTGCTCGCGGGATGCTGTTTTGCCTGGCGATATATTTGTATCTGTTTTCATCAGGATTTCCCGTATTCCTATTAAGGTTCTGCTATTCAATTCGGCGTACTTAGAGCGATTCTCAAAAATCTTACATGTACCCATCGCGCCGGAGGGTCTCGAGGCTTTGCCCGTCTTCTTTGTCCTGCTCTCGGCCTGAACGTTCGGCGATATTCGCAAACTTTCCGCTCTGCAGCTCTTCGATAATTTCGCGAACATTGGTCGCCGTGGACTCCACGGGACTTGTACAGGGAGCGCATCCCAACGAGCGATATCGCTTACCATCACCCTTATCAAAGTACAGGTCAATAATCGGGATATTCTCGCGTTCGATATATTCCCAGATATTCTGTTCTGTCCAGTCGAGCAAGGGATGAATTCGCACATGCGTGCCCGGTGCGAAATCTGTTTTGAACTGATTCCACAATTCCGGTGGCTGATCGCCGACATCCCAGTCATTTTCCTGGTTGCGCGGTGAGAAATATCGCTCCTTAGATCGGGAGCCTTCTTCATCGCTCCGCACACCCACGATAACACCAGTGTACGGCGGCCCACCTTCGGTTTTATCGTACTTGCCGGTTTCGTGATTCAAAACCCATCTCGGCCAATCGCCGGAAAGCGTATGTTTCAACGCTTCGCTCTTGAGACCCTTGCAGCATTGCAGGCGTGTCAGCGTTCCGGCCGGGAAAGATTGCCCGTTATCCAGGGCTTGAGAGTTTCGGCCGTAACTCATGTTCAACTTCCATTCCAAGGCCACGCGATCGCGATATTCGATCATCGCGGGAATTTTGTATTCGGTGTCAATGTGCAAAAGCGGAATCGGCACATGCCCGAAAAATGCCTTACGTGCCAGCCACAGCAAAACCGTACTGTCCTTGCCGATCGACCAGAGCATTACCAGCTCTTTGAACTCCCGGTAAGCCTCGCGAAGGATATAAACGCTCTGCGATTCTAATATTTTAAGCTGATCCATTGTCAGTCACCATTCTTTCTGACCAGTTTTTCGTCAACAACGTGCAGCCCGCATTCTTTCTGCTCGGGCGTCTCCCACCACCATCGACCGGAGCGGATATCTTCACCATCACGCACCGCCCTGGTGCAAGGTTTACAACCGATGCTCGGGTATCCTTTATCGTGCAACAAGTTGTAAGGAACATTATTTTCGCGGATGAACGCCCACACCTCGTCATTGCTCCAGTTCACCAGCGGATTGATTTTGACAAGCCCATTCGACTCGTCCCACTCGATACGCTCAACGTCTTTGCGGGTGGTGGCCTGCTGTTTTCGCAAGCCTGTCACCCAGGCATCTAAGGTCGCAAGCTCGCGCCGTAGTGGTTCGACCTTCCGAACGAAACAGCATTGCTTGCGGGCTTCAACACTATCGTAAAAGAGATTCGGCCCGTCGTTGTTTACCATCTGCTCAACGGTTTGGGCGTCTGGGAACAACATTTTTATCCACAGGCCATACTTTTTGTATGTCGCCTCGATAACGTCATAGGTTTTTTGCGGCAGCCGGCCGGTATCGATTGTAAAAACTTTCGGCCGTTCCACAGCTTCGCCAAAAATCTCACAAAGCATATGGGTAATAACCTGATCCTCGGGGCTTAGGCTTGAGGCAAGGGCGATTTTGTCGCCGAAATGTTTCCACACAAATTTCAGAAAAGCATCTGTTGGTAATTCAGCGGTTTGTTTTCGCAATGTCAAAATAAGTTCGTTCATCCTAGCGGTCTCCGGTTTGCGACTTGAATTTTTTTGGATTTCATCTACCACGTCTTCGGTTAGTACTTTTTGTGCAACTGGCACGGCCAGACGGTCATCATGTCCCATACCGCCCCCAGCCCGAATATCGAATGCTTCCACACGCCGACCCTGCGAGTCGGTAGTCATTCGGCCGCTCAATCCGATATCCGCCACCGCTGGATGCGAGCAACCGTTCGGGCAACCGGATATGCAAACTGTTGCACCGGGTGGCAACATTCCTGCGCACTGTTTCCGAATGCGGTCGGCAATTTCGTTCGTGTGTACAATCGCGTGGGCACACCACCGCTTACCCGGGCAGGTAACGACCGACACCGATGCCTTCGCCGCCTCACTCAGCGAAGGGAACTTTGAAAGTTTCAGCTCCAAATTTTGAACGCTACGAGCAAAAATCACCACACGATGATGCGTATCAATTGCGACACGCAAATCTTCGTCGTCGGCGAGATCACCGAGGGCTTCTGCCATCTCGGGAGAAATGTCACCATTGGGGAACGTCAGTATTTTTTGTTCGTCAAACCCAGATTCTGTCGCATCAAGATCGGGAGTTGGCCAAATCAGTTCTGCCTTTGTTTCGGTAAAAGTCTCCTGCAGCAGATTTAAAAATACAGCATCTCCCATACGTTCCCGCACGTGCCGGAGACGGGCCTTGCGACGATTTTCGCGGTCGCCGTGCGTGGCGAAAACTTTTATCGCAGCTATCACAAGTGGAACGACATCGCCTGCTTCCAGCCAATCCTTAAAAAGAATTCCCGTGTTCGGCTTGGCCCCCAACGACCCAGCTACGATCACCTTGAAACCCATCCGCATCCCGTTGCGTTTAGTGACAAGGCCTAAATCTTGTATCCACGGCTGGCCGCAAGTTTCGCTGCATGATAATGAAATTTTGAACTTCCGCGGTAGCGAATAGATACCCTCGATCTTCGCCATTTCAATTTCGAGCGTCTTGGCTAATAGCGACAGGTCGGCCGTCCCAGTCACAGTTCCACTGCAAGGGCAAACGATGGTATTTCGCGGAGTATCACCGGCGGCACCGAACGTGGTTAAACCAACCGATCCCAACTCCGCCTGGACGCTCGGAATCTGCTCGGGTTGAAGATCATGAATCTCAATGTCCTGTCGCGTTGTCAAGTGCAGCGGAGTCTTGGGCGTGAACTCCCTTACAATCTCCGCCAATTTCCGCCACTGTCGGCCGGTCAATCGTCCACCGGAATTTTTTAAACGTTGCAACCAGCGGCCCTCCTGAATTTGTTTGTATAACCCGAGAAGTTTCTGGTCACCGAGATTCGATGGGATTTCCGGGCAGGGAAAAAGATTGATGGTGTCATTTGGTTGGGACATTTTGCACCTCATATTGCCCTCTCGGAATGCTGTTGGCGGGCTGCTTCAAATTTCCAAATCCGCTTTTCAGCCACGCGCGTTCGTGGGCATAATATGCGACAAGTTTAATCACAGTGTCACCCAACCCGATAGTTGCCGCCAATTCGCCGTTACCAGTAACGACCCACGCAACGGTAGTTGTTATACCCCAGGCAGCCACTCGCCACGTAAGCGACTTTGCAACTGTACGAATATGTGATTCCACTTTAAGATCCTTTACGTAAAAAATCATCCTTGCTAGCTCAAAAACTGCTCGAAGGGCATATTGGCATTTCTGTGAAACATTCATGGTTGAGACCTATACTCTATTAACCCGATAGGAATTATAGGCTACAGATTGGTAATGTCAAGAGTTCTTTATTTTTTTACGATAAAATCTTTCTCCACAGCACAACCTTGGAAAACTGGCCCGATATTCCGGTAATGCAAAGGTTGTCCGTATCGGTTTTGACGGTCCCACATAGCTGCCCAAAAAGCCGAGATGGCCGAAACCGCACTGGCCATGCGCGAGGAGATTCACACCTGTATCTATATCCCATCCGAAGCACTGAAACATAAAAGCTGAAACGAAACGGTGGTGGTGTCCCTGACCGACCCTCTGCAACTCCGATCTGAATTTTTCGCTTGCTTGGTACACCAACGTGAACGTAGAATTCATGCGAGCGTTTTTTATGTGGCTATTCATGGCTGCTGGCCTGCTCACTGACGGAAAAATTAAACGAGAAAGGGGCTCGGTTTATGAAGAGCATGTTTGTCATTGCAGTGCTTGGTGTTGCGATGTTCGTGGCTGGTTGCACGACGCAAAATTCCGAGAGGCCTTTTGCGAAGTATGCCCGCGATGAATATCGCTCCGATTATGCACATCCGCAAACTTCTGTATCGATCGAACTCAATGAAAATTCCGGGCTTAATGCATACTTGGCCTACGCGGCGCAGCACAATCCCGGTTTGGAGGGGGCGTTTAATCGTTGGAAAGCAGCCGTCGAGCGAATTCCGCAGAAAAAATCGCTACCAGATCCGCGGTTGACCTATCGCTACTACATCAGCGAAATCGAAACTCGCGTTGGGCCGATGCGCCAGACCCTTGGGTTATCGCAGACATTTCCATGGTTAGGTAAACTTGAATTACACGGTGATGTCGCTGCCGAGCTTGCCAAGGCCCAGCGGCTGCGATTCGAGGCGGCCCGATTGAAACTTTTCTACGAGGTCAAAAACGCCTACTGCGAATACTACTACCTGTGGAGGAGCATCGCGATTGTTAAGGAAAACCTGCAGCTGGTTCAGCGTATGGAGCAGGTCGCCCGGACGCGATACAAAACCGCAACAACATCTCATCCAGATGTTATTCGCGCGCAGGTCGAAATCGGCAAATTGGAAGACCGCCTCAAAAGCCTCCAGCATCTCCGCAAACCGATCATGGCAAAGTTAAACGCTGCCCTTAATCGCCCCCCCGCGACGGAACTTCCATGGGCAACCGAACTTCCCCAGGAGCAGGTGTCATTTACTGACGAGCAGATGCTCACGTGGGCAAGCGAATCTAATCCGGAGCTAAAGGCGATGGACGCTGAAACTGCAGCTGCGAGATATCGCACGGAATTGGCGAAGAAGAACTACTACCCGGATGTTACTTTGGGTGTGGATTACACGGATATTGGCAATTCTACGGGTGGACGAAATCCCAGCGACGACGGGAAGGACGCTCTTGCTGTGATGGCGTCGATAAATCTTCCGATCTGGTATAATAAACTTTCTGCTGGTGTTCGCGAGGCTCGCTATCGGCATTGGGCGGCGACTTTAAACCGGCATCAGCGTGCCAACGACTTAAATTCGACGTTGCGGCTGGCGTTGTACCATTTTCACGACGCCCAGCGGAAGGTAGGCCTGTATCGCGATACACTGCTGCCGAAGGCAACGGAATCTGTGGTGGTATCTGAAACAGCTTTTCGGACCGGAAAAGCAAGCTTCACCGATCTGCTCGACACCCAGCGTTTGTTTCTGGAGTTTGAATTAGCAGCGGAGCGGGCTTTGGCGAATCGCGCTCAGCGCCTTGCCGAGCTGGAAATGCTTGTCGGCAAACCGATACCCCTTGCCACACCCACCACACAAAAAGCTCTGCCAATCGACGCACCAAAACCGTGAGATAAATCCTGTCATGATGACGGATTTGAAAGGACACCCCCATGAAATTCACCGAGGGTAGGATCGGGACGATTATCGGAAAACGCGCGGGGTTGATAATCATCATACTTGTTAGCATTGCCACAGGATTTTTACTCCATGCCGTACTTACCACGGGTACAGGCACCGAACCCCCAGCCGCTAGCACATCGCAAGAGGTCTGGACATGCTCGATGCATCCACAAATTCGTAGCGATAAGCCCGGAAAGTGTCCGATCTGTGGTATGAACTTATACCTTGTTACGAAAGACAACAGCAATCGCAACCCGCACGAATTTACCACAAGCCAAACCGCCAAGGCGCTAATGGATATCGAAACAACGAAGGTCGAACGCAGGTTTGTAGTTGTTCCGGTTCGAATGGTAGGTAAAGTCGATTACGACGAAACAAAACTTGTCTACATTACTGCTTGGGTTCCCGGTCGTCTCGATCGATTGTACGTGGATTACACAGGTGTTCCCGTCCAAAAGGGCCATCACCTTGTTTCCATCTATTCCCCTGAACTTCTCAGTGCTCAGGAAGAAATGCTCCAAGCCAAGCAAGCCGTCAAGAATATCCAGAACAGCGACTCAAAACTCATGCGCGACATGACGCAAGCCACCTATATTGCCGCTCGCGAAAAGCTGCTTCTGCTGGGGCTTTCTGAAAAGCAGGTCGCGGCCATTGAGCAAACGGGTAAGGGGTCGGATCATATAACAATCAACTCCCCCGTTACTGGTATCGTAATCCATAAAAATGCCAAGGAGGGTATGTACGTCACAACCGGAACGCGAATTTATACCGTCGCGGACCTGTCGCAAATGTGGGTTCAGCTGGATGCGTATGAATCTGACTTGATGTGGCTGCGATATGGGCAGAAGGTGGATTTTACCACGGTGGCGTATCCTGGTGAGGTATTCAAGGGTACGATTTCATTTATTGATCCGATATTAAATTCGGCTACGCGCACGGTAAAGGTGCGGGTAAACGTACCGAATTCCGCAGGTAAGCTCAAGCCGGGGATGTTCGTCAAAGCCGTCGTCCACAGCCAAGTCGCCGCCGGGGGAAAAGTAATGGACTCCGACCTCGCCGGTAAATGGATATCACCCATGCATCCCGAAATTATCAAAGACGCTCCCGGTAAGTGCGATGTTTGCGGTATGCCGCTAGTGCGAACCGAATCGCTGGGTTACGTCAGCGTTGATCCCAAAAAAGCAGATCGCCCGCTCGTGATCCCCGCCACCGCTCCGCTGATAACCGGCAAGCGAGCGGTCGTGTATGTCGAAGTTCCCGGAGCGGACAAACCAACATTTCAAGGCCGGGAAATCGTCCTCGGCCCTCGGGCAGGGAAATATTACATCGTTCGATCAGGGCTTAAAGAAGGTGAGGTTGTCGTCACGCGAGGTGCGTTCAAGATCGACAGCGCCTTGCAGATTTCGGCCAAGCCCAGCATGATGAGCCCCAAAGGTGGGGTAGTTCCCGGGGGACATGCTCACCACGGTGGGAAACCCCCAGTACGCGACAACATCGACAAATCCGCACCCGCGGTAGACGCAAAATTTCTCGCGCAACTCAAACCGATTTATCAGGCGTACTTCGACACCCAAAAGGCGCTGGTCGCAGACGACGTGGCAGCTGCCGTAAAAACCACCAAGGACGCCGAAAATGCGCTGGCCGCCGTGGACATGAAACTTGTTACGGGCGAAGATCACATGGCCTGGATGAAGGGGGCAGAGTCTTTGAAAAAAATTCTCGCAGAGCTTGCCAACGCAAAAACAATTGAACCCGCCCGGGAAGCCTTTGCACTGTATTCCGAGCAAATGGCTGTACTGGCCAGGCGGTTCGGTTCGCCGATAAGTGGATCTTTATACGAAATCAAATGTCCGATGGCGTTTGACGGGCGGGGTGCGATCTGGTTGCAAGACAACCAAACTGTCCGCAATCCCTACTTCGGAAAAGTGATGCTCCAGTGCGGTGAGGTTCAGAATGTTTATACCTCACCGAAGGCCCCGCCGGAGGGTTCCCCATGAGTGAAAACTACGAGCTGCAAACCCCGCAGCAGCGGTCCCTTATCGGAAAGCTGATGCGATGGTGCATGGAGAACAAACTCGTAGTCGGTTTGGTGGTGTTGTTTGTTGTCGCAATGGGTGTTATGTATGCACCGTTCGATTGGAATGTTGGCGGTTTGCAACGATACCCCATCGCCACCGACGCCATCCCCGACATCGGTGAGAACCAGCAGATCATCTTCACAGAATGGATGGGCCGTTCCCCTCAGGATGTCGAAGATCAAATATCATATCCGCTCACCGTGGCGCTTCAGGGTATTCCGAACGTCAGAACAATTCGCAGCTATTCCATGTTCGGGTTCTCGACTATCTACGTGATTTTCGAGGAGAGGATGGACTTCTACGACGCGCGCACGCGAATCCTTGAGAAGCTCGGTAGCCTACGGCCTGGTAAAGATTACCCCGATGGAACCCGCCCTCAACTGGGCCCGGACTCGACAGCCCTCGGGCAGATTTTCTGGTACACACTCGAAGGTAGAGACCCCGACGGAAAACCAATCGGTGGGTGGGACTTGGAAGAACTGCGGACGATTCAAGACTGGTACGTGCGGTATTCGCTGCTGTCGGCGAGGGGCGTCAGCGAAGTGGCGTCGGTTGGCGGGTTTGTGCGAGAGTATCAGATTGACGTTGACCCCGACGCCATGCGTGCCTACGGAGTAACGCTACCGGAAATCTACGCAGCCGTCAAAAACGCAAACATCGACGTCGGTGCCAAAACCATCGAGCTGAATAACGTGGAGTATTTCGTTCGCGGAATCGGATTCATCAAAAACGTTGAGGATATCGAAACCAGCGTTATCAAGGTTCGCGACAACGTACCGATTCTGATTGAACATGTCGCGACGGTTACGCTTGGCCCGGGGATGCGGCGAGGCGTACTGGACAAAGACGGTGCAGAGGCCGTCGGTGGTGTTGTAGTCGCACGCTATGGCGACAATCCACTGGCTGTAATCAAAAACGTCAAAAACAAAATCGCAAAACTCGCGCCTGGCCTGGCGACAAAAGTTATCCTCCGCGACGACACACCGAAAACCGAAATCGAAACATACGCACAGAAGCATGGTTTCCCCGCCTATCTGAACGGTGAATTGAACCAAGCGGCTTGGCTGAAATATCTGCAAACCACCCCCCGCAAAAATTGGCCGGGCTGGGCTAACACCTCTCAAGTCACCATCGTACCGTTCTACGACCGCACAGGGTTAATCTACGAAACGCTCGGCACACTGAGTTCCGCGCTTACCGAGGAAATTCTTATCACGTTTATCGTGGTGATAATTATGGTCATGCACCTTCGCGCCAGCGTGCTCATCGGGGGAATGCTTCCGCTGTCGGTTCTGCTGTGCTTCATCGCGATGAAATTATTCGGTATCGATGCCAACATCGTTGCCCTTTCCGGTATCGCCATCGCCATCGGTACAATTGTGGACATGGGTATCGTCGTCTGCGAAAATATTCTGAAACGTCTCGCCGAGGCACCACCGGATGCGCCGCGTCTGGAGGTTGTGCACCGCGCCGCCAGCGAAGTCGGTTCTGCTGTGCTAACAGCTGTGGCGACGACGGTCGTAAGTTTCCTGCCGGTATTCATGATGATCGGGGCGGAAGGGAAACTTTTCAGACCGCTGGCGTTTACCAAAACATTCGCTCTGATCGCATCAATAATCATCGCTCTTACGATTCTACCAGCCGCCGCGCATGTGGTTTTCTGCGGACGAATTTCCGGAAAGAAACTGAGAGACACCTTACTGACAGGCCTTTTAACAGCAGGTCTCGTACTTGTCGGATACGGATTGTACCGTACATCATTTATGATCTCCGCGTCGGGTATCGCAATGCTGCTGTTTGGATTGTATCGTATCTTCCAGCAAAATATCCCGCATCGGTTCATAAAGTTCGGCCCGATGGCAGCGAGCATTGTTGTCGTTTTTCTGGTGGGTGTTGGGTTAACGATACACTGGGAACCGCTAGGTGTGCAGCGCGGAGTGGTTCGCAACTTTCTGTTCGTCGCGATACTCGTCGGTGGACTGCTCGGATTCTTCAAACTATTCGAGAAGATGTACCCGAGAATTCTGCAATGGTGTCTGGGGCATAAGACGACGTTTATCTCCATTGTCGGATTGATTTTACTTTTTGGCGTGACTGCGTGGTTAGGTTTCGGGAAGGTATTTAGTTTTATTCCCGCTACGGTAGAAGCTGTCGGTGGAGATGCAAAAACCGTGCGGTCATATGATTATTGGGTTGGGGCAAGCAACAGGTTCCCGGGTTTGGGTAAGGAATTCATGCCCGACCTTGACGAGGGATCTTTCCTTTATATGCCGACGACCATGACGCATGCTTCGATTGGCGAGGTTATGGATATTCTGAGCAAGCAGGATACCGCATTTTCGAATATCCCCGAGATTGATTCCGTTGTTGGTAAGCTAGGCCGGGCCGAAACCCCACTCGACCCTGCCCCGGTTTCAATGATCGAAACCGTAATAAATTACAAACCCGAGTACATCACTGACCAAAACGGCAAGCGACTGAAGTTTAAACTTGCCGGCAAAAATCGGCAGCACAAAACCGATGGAACCGGAGATCACTTTGCAATCGACGGTAGTGGTGAGTTAGTTCCTGATTCCGGCGGCCAGCCGTTTAGGCAATGGCGGGCGCATATCCGAAATCCCGACGACATTTGGGATGAGATAGTCGCGGCCGGTGAAATTCCCGGTACGACCTCTGCCCCCAAGCTCATGCCGATCAAGGCCCGCATCGTAATGCTGCAAAGCGGCATGCGTGCACCGATGGGTGTTAAAATCAAAGGCCCGGATCTCGAAACTATCGAACGCGTCGGGCTGCAAATCGAGCGCCTGCTTAAGGAAGTTCCCGGTGTCGAACCAAACGCTGTTATCGCTGACCGCATCATCGGTAAACCCTATCTCGAAATCGTACCCAACCGCGATGACCTAGCCCGTTACGGTGTGAAGATGCGAGAGTTTCAGGACATCATTGAAATTGCTATCGGCGGTAAGACGATTACACAGACTGTAGAAGGACGCGAACGTTTCGGTGTGCGTGTGCGGTATCAACGCGAGCTACGTGACAGCATCGAAACTCTGGGTAAGATTCTAATACCGGGTAAGAATGGTACGCAGATTCCTCTCACGGAGCTTGCTGAAATCAAATACGTTCGCGGCCCGCAGGTAATCAAAAGCGAAGACAGCTTCCTCACTGGTTACGTTCTGTTCGACAAGAAACCAAACCAGGCCGAGGTCGATGTCGTCGAACGTGCCAAGGCGTATTTGGAGCAAAAACAACAAAGCGGAGAGTTGTCGCTACCGCCAGGTGTAAATTACACGTTCGCCGGAAATTATGAGAACCAGATTCGTTCGCAAAAGAAACTTATGTTTGTTTTACCGCTGGCGTTGTTCGTAATTTTCCTGATTTTGTACTTCCAGTTCAAACGCGTCAGCACCACGTTGCTCGTGTTCTCTGGTATATTCGTCGCATGGTCCGGTGGGTTCATTCTGTTGTGGATGTACGGGCAGGGATGGTTTATGGACTTCTCAGTATTTGGTATGGATATGCGGGAGCTGTTCCAGGTTCACGCGATGAATTTAAGCGTAGCTGTGTGGGTGGGCTTTTTGGCATTGTTCGGTATCGCCACCGACAACGGTGTGATTCAGTCTACGTATCTCGATCAGGTATTTCGCGAGCGAAAACCGGATACGATTGACGATGCGCGAGATGCGACGATGGCTGCGGCGAAGCGGCGGATTCGCCCTTGCCTGATGACATCAGCTACGACGATTCTGGCGTTGATTCCGGTGCTGACATCCGTCGGCCGAGGCAGCGACGTTATGGTACCGATGGCGATTCCGTCATTCGGCGGAATGCTGGTTGTGATGCTGTCGGCGTTTATCGTGCCGGTGCTGTACTGCTGGATCGAAGAGGCCAAACTGAATCGACAACGAGAGACATAATTTACACACGGATCGGCTGTGGTATATACAGAAATAATATCTGGAAAGGGATGAGATATGAAAAATCGCAAACGTGCTTGGATAATTTTGGGTTCCGCCTCGCTGTAATGCCTCTGTTTGCTGTCGTATCCACGTTCATTTGAAATCCTTTTTTGTACCTGTCGTCCAGCAAGCATAAGAGTATCCCACAACGTAATGGTCTTGTCCAGCCAGCACCATGGGGTCTGATGCTGAATCAGAGAGTTGCCGTTGATGTATTCTTTGATCTGATAAAAATGCGGGTTTATGGAATCAGTATTGGCAGCGACTGGGAGAATCTCGTCGGGCTTCGCATTGCCTCTAACGGCAGCTGCTCTGAGGGCCCGGATCCAGTCGGTGTTGGTGCCGTTCCCGAACCATGCACGATTCTGCTACTGGGCGTCGGTGGAATTGGAGTCCTTCTCCGCAGCAGACGAAAATAAGAAATCGTTTTTACAAATTTGGAGTAACGTTTCGTGAAAATATCGAGCAGGACGTACCAGCGAAAATTGGTACGCCTTTTTTATTCGCCGGTTTGATGCGAGGGAAATGTGTGAAGCAAAATTTGAGTTTCAAAACAGTCTCTAGCCATTTGCATACCGTTTGGTATAATGAGCTGCAATGGTTGCTCCTACCCCAAATTCCGACGCCGTCGAAAAGTACAAGCAGGACGAAGACGTACAGCTGATGCTGCGTTTCTGCGACGGTGACCGCGCAGCCTTCGACAAACTTGTCGAACGCAATCTCAGTAATGTCTGCGGGTTAGTGTATCGATTCCTAGGGAACCAAAGTCAGGTTGACGATATTGCCCAGGAGGCGTTTTTGCGTGTGCTGAAAAATGCACACCGTTACAAGCCAGAGGCTAAATTTTCGACGTGGTTATACCGAATCGTTGCGAATCTGTGCTTTAATGTGATTCGCTCTCGCAAGACGGCGAAGCAGATTTCGATACACTCAGCTGGGTCTGAAGACAGCAAATTCGACTTACCCGACGAAACGCAGCAGAATCCCGACGCTGGGCTAGTTGGTGATGAACGCAGCAAACGCGTGTCCGAGGCCGTCGCTAAACTCCCGGAAAATCAACGCTTAGCGATTATCCTCAATAAGTACGAGGACAAAAGCTACGCCGAAATCGCCGAAATTCTCGACACCACGACGATGGCGGTCAAAAGTTTGCTGTCCCGTGCACGCGTCACACTTCGTGAGCAATTGGAGGGATATTTCAAAAATGACTGACCAGCCGAACTGTCCAACGTGTAGCTATTTGAAAATATTCAAAATTGTTTAAAAAATATCAAAAAAACGAGAGAACTTTTCTGCACTTGCGGGTTCTATGGATGGAAAAACTATGAATAACTCCTTTCCTCAACCTGATCTTGAAAAAATCTCCGCCTGGATGGATGGCGAGTTGGATCCCGCGCAGGAGCGGGAAGTGCAGCAGCGAATCGAGGAATATCCGCAGTGGGCACAGGCTTACCGAGAACTTCAGGGACTGGAGAAGGCATTGGATTTGTGGGAGATTCCTGCGGCCTCCCACGATCTTGCCGACAAGATCATCAAGCACAACAAACCCAAACCTCTCCTTTTGCGTGCGACTAAGTGGGTTGCTCCGCTGGCGACGGCAGCTGTCGTTGTTTTGATGGTTCTAGCGTTCCAGCAGGGCAACCCCCGACGTACTACTAATAGGGGTTTGGCAAAGTCCGGGGCGATTCAGAAGCAGCAGCAGATTAGACAAACTGATCGTCGAGTTCCAACTGTTGCGCAGCAACGCATGCTGCTGGAAAATTATTCCCGTCGCATGCAGCTCCAGCAACAATGGTTGGCACAGAATGGATGGCTGATTGCGGTTTTGCGGAGTTTCACTCCCGACGAAGTAAAACAGCTCCAGACGTTTCCGCAGAACGAAGTCAACAAACGCATTATCCAGCGGCGCGACGAACTCATCGAAAAGGGCGTACTCAAGCGGGTGCCCAGCCGGCTTTAATTCCACCTCAGCCCTATCGCTTACTTTTCCAGAGCCGCGACCCTTTTCTTCGCCTTGTCCGCCAGATCCGTGCCTGGGAAATTTTCGACGACCTGTTTGTAGTACTTCAGGGCTTTGGGGATCAGATTAGCTTTGCGATACATTTCGGCCAGTTTGTACAACCGTTTTGCCTCCTGCGTCTGGATATATTTCTTGAGCTTGGCCTGGAAGGCCTCATCCTTTTGCAACACCTCGAGATCATCCCCCGCCTGCTTACCCGCTTGCGAAAGCGGATATAATTTCACAGCTTTTGCCATTAGCTTGATGACCTTGGCCTGCTTTACCACGCACAGCAACTTAATCTGCTCAACCCGGGAGGGTTGCGTGTCGGTGGCAGGGATATCTTCCTCGGTGTCGTTGGATGATGATTCACCGTCCCTCGCCTCTTCATTTTTGTCCTTATCTTCATCGGCATTTTCGGTCGCGCACTGATCATCTACCTGCGATTGGTTTCCATTGATCGTACGTTCGATCTTCTCTGCCAACTTGTAAGCCTTGCGATCCTGCAATACACTCTGGGCTTCGGGGATGGACTCTATATGCTTAAGAGCGTCCCTGGCCGCAATGGCACACGGCAAGTGCCCGAATGTGCAGCATATATCCTCATATCCTGTTATAGCTTCCAGATAAGCTTTACTGTTGAAAGCCTCTCGAGACTTCTTCAGAAGCTTTTGCCCTTCTGCGTCCAGTTTGCCGTAAACCCGTCTGAGCTGAGCCTTCTGGGATCTATCTCGGACGTAGGTTTTGGCACGGTTGGCATACCGCAGGGCCTTGTTCCATTCTTTTTTGGCCATGCTGGTATTGGCCTTGGCGATAGTTTTCCTGAAGGCCTTGGCTAGCTGTGCTTTTGTGCGCGCTTTTCGTGCCTTGGCGTTGCCATTCGACTTTTTCTTCAGCCTAAATAGAGGGCCGGATCTTGACCTGGACTTGGACTTCCGCGACTTTGATTTCTTGGCGCCACCCGTGGATCGCCGGGAACCCCCGCCTCAAGCACGGCCTTGGACGTCAGACAACGCTAAACACGCCATTGTCAGGACAAGTATGAAAGTAAAAGTTTTCCGCCGCATGGTTAGGCCCCAAGATTTACAGCATCACGCCCCGAGCCCCAATCAAACAAACCCGGGTACAAATTGAATACCACTTAAATCGTATATCATTGTATATGCGGGTTCTATGAGAGTCAACCGTTTATTTCGGCGGCAAACTCTCTCGTGATTCGTTCTTACCCGTTACGCTTTCAGCCGTAGTACATGCAGCGAATCGGCACCGACGGATTCCTCTGCAGTCTGGACGTATTTCCCGTCGTGCAGCACATCGTTGATATCGAAATGCGGCAGGTTGGCTTTAGGCTTGGTGTGAATCGGGGCCACGTAGGCGTGCAGTTCGTCGGCGAGTTGATTTTGGATGAAGCTTTCCAGCACTCTCGGCCCGGCCTCTACGAGAAGATGCGTCCAATCTCGCCGTCCCAGCTCATCAAGCAGTGCCGCAAGGTCGATCCCATCTGCGGTGCAGGGCAGCTCGAGAATTTCGGTGCCGGTTTTTCGCAGGGCGTCGGTGCGTTTCGGATTTTCGGTTATCCCTTGCTGCGATGTCGCGATAATTATCGGGGCGTCGCCGATCGAGCGAATGAGCTTACTTTTGGCGGGCGTTTTCAGGGACGAGTCCAGCACAACGCGTGTGGGGTGACGTTTGATATCGACATTTCGCGCCGTCAGCAGGGGATCGTCGGCTAGCACGGTCCCGACCCCGACGAGCAAACCGTCGCACAATGTTCGCAGTTCGTGCACTTTCATTCGAGATTCCGGCGACGAAATCCACCTATCCTGATCGGCTGGAAGTGCGAGGTATCCGTCGCTGGTCTGTGCCCACTTGCAGATAACCCAAGGCCGTTGCTTTGTGCGAAGTTTGATGTAGGCTGCGAGCAATTCGCGTGCGTCGTCGTTGCAAACGTCGGTTGCAACCTCGATGCCCGCCTCTTGCAGCTGCGCCAACCCGCGGCCGGAAACTTTTTCGTCGGGGTCCTGCATCGCGACGATCACCCGTGCGAACTGTCCTTTGATGACGGCCTGGATGCATGGCGGGGTTTTTCCGAAATGGCTGCACGGTTCGAGCGTAACGTACATCGTAGCCCCGCGGGTATCATGACCGTTTTTTCCAGCAGCCATGATGGCATTGACCTCGGCGTGCGGCCCGCCAAACTGCTCATGCCATCCCTCACCCAAAATTTTCCCGTCTCGCACGATAACCGCACCGACTGTGGGGTTCGGTTCTACCGCGCCTCTGCCTCGCCGCGCGAGCCTAAGTGCAATCTGCATGAAATGTTCGTCAATCTCGTGCATCCTGCAAAGTATATCAGATTGCCGATTCAAGGGAACCTCTAAAATGAAACGATCCACGCCTTAAAAACAAAGTGATTAGGAAGGTTGTGTTTGTGTGTCATCCCAGCGAAAGCTGGGATATAGGGGATGTAGTGGCTGCGTAGGGATATGGGTGTCGTGGAAAAATTCCCTGGATGCCCGATCAACAGGCTGTGTCGCAATTGCCATAACAGGTGATTCTATTTTTTCATCGATATGCTATAATGCCACCAGCCAAATGAAAGGATTCACTGATGGCATATCGATATCCAGATCGTAAGCAAGGAACCCTCTTTCCCCAGAGCA
>DAOVZK010000064.1 GCA_030635145.1 Planctomycetota bacterium
CCGAGATCGAATTGAGTGTTTTGAGCCGCCAATGCATGGCCGATTATTTTGAAACACAAGAGCAACTTGCCGATGCAATTGCAGCTTGGGAGCGTTCGAGAAATGAAATAAAGGCCGGCATCAACTGGCGATTCACGACCACCGATGCTCGGATAAAACTGAAACGACTATACCCATCAATTTAGGTGGGACAGAGTACTAGTTAGTCCCTGACTTTCAGTATCCACAGCATATCTTTGTCGCTGGTGATTACGCGTTGCGGTTCGCCCCCGTTCGGGGCTGGTCGGTCGGCGTAGATTTGCCCCTTGCGTTTGTACTGGATCGTCATCCACCCGAGTTTGTTTGGTGCGACGAAATCTTTGGTGGGGTTGTCGGCGATGTAGAGGCAGTTTTCGGGCGCGACGTAGAGTTCGCTGCTGACGAGATTGAACCCGGCTGGGTCTGGTTTGCCCAGCCCTTCGTCGAGATCGCCCGTAAGCACGACGGCATCGAAACATCCGGCGAATCCCAATGCGAAAAGCTTGTTCTGCTGCATTTGCGATGGCCCGTCGCTGACGATTCCGAGCACAAACTCGCGGCCGAGCTTGTAAACCAGCTGGCGAATCCCGCGGTAAGGTTCTATCGTGGGGCGATGAAACCGATACACGTTTATAAGCTCGCGAATCGCGTCGTCACCCAGATTCAGTTTGAAAACGTCGCTGAGATCGTTAAACGCCCCAGCCGTCTTGCCACCAACAAATCGATCCCACAGCCAATCCTCAAAATCATCGCTTCGGTCGAGCGACTCGCGAAGATACTCCCCGACCGCACGGTATCCGCTGCGCACAAAATCGCGCTCGGGATAAAGCGTGTCGTCGATATCGAATACGATACCCTGTATGTGGGTTTGGTTTTTCATGGTGTTTGCCGGCACCTCGCAGCCGTGCGTTTGATTCGCCCGACCCAAGTAGCAAGAACATCAACCTCTCGTGGTTTCATCGGAAGATCGGACTCTTAAAACCAGGCAGGGCTGACGGGTCGTCGATCTGTTTTGTAATTTCTTGCGAGTAACGCATCATCAGCAGGTTGTGTTGGAATTTCCCAAACTCGGCGGTGATGGGCAGCCCGAGCACCTCCTGCAGCAGATAGAGCGGAAGATCGACACCAGCCGCGATGGACAGCGGCAAACCTCCACCAAATCGCGGGTTGAGTTCGAAAAAGTGCGGTACCCCATCGATAGGCCGACGGCATTGGCAGCAGAACACGCCCCACAATCCATCCATGAGGTCGATGAGCTTCATGGTCTTGTCGATGATGTCCTGATCGTAAACCGTTACGCCCTGATCCACCTCGCCGCTACGAACCAGCAATCGCTGACGCGGGACAATCGCCTTTACCTGGCCTTGGCGGGTTCGATAAACGTCAACCGTAAATTCCTGGCCCGGAATATAGTCCTGAACCAAAAGCTGACTGCCGAACGTGTGAACATGCCCTCGCAGTTCGCGAGAATTTTTGATCATCGCCGTGCCATGCCCAGCCGAACCTCGCACGGGTTTGATGAAACACGGATAAAACGGATTGTTACGAAACTCTGCGAGCGTAAACGTACGAATCGTCGAAAGCCCGGCCTGCATGAGATGGTCAGCGAAACTTTTTTTGTCGCGGCAAAGCTTGATGGTTTCTTCTGGGCCGATCATGACGGTACACCCAAGTTCGGCGAATTCGTCTCGGCGGCGTGACAGGCTCCGCAGATCCAGATCAGTCAGCGGAACGACCAGCCCGATGTCGTTCTCACGGACAATGTCCTTGAGCGTCGGAATATACTCGAGACTCCCTGCCCGCGGGACAATGAAACCTTTGTCGGAAATCTGCATCGCCGACGACGCCGGAGTCACGTCGGTGGTAAAAAGCTTACCCGCAACGCCGAGCTGTTCTAAAGCACGGCGAAACGAATTTATCAACACAACTCTACGTCCCACACAAGTAAACAAAATGTTCAGCTGTTTTTTCGCGATTCCTCTAATCTCCCTGCCCGCAGGACTGTTTTCTCAGACTCGCTTGTCTCGCAATCCGTCTCGTGACGTTTCACTATACTGTATTGTTGTTCGTAAATGTCAATTTTGCTACCAAAAATGCTGAAAAAAGTGCGAAAAATAATTCCAATGTCCATTTTCAACGATTTGTTCTCGACATAATGGACATCCATTTCGATTTTTTCTTCGTGGGTAATCGCCCCACGGCCGAAAACTTGAGCGTAGCCCGTCAGCCCGGGTTTTACGTCCAATCGCCGCCGCTGATGCTCGTTCCACAGTTCGGCCTGCCTCTCATACAACGGGCGAGGCCCTACAATCGACATCGACCCCACAAGCACATTCCACAATTGCGGAAGCTCGTCGAGGCTGGTTTCGCGGAGGAATTTGCCGATCTTCGTCAGCCGCGGGTCATCTCCGCTGTGAGGAGAAACCCCATACGGGGCGGCGTCGGTTCGCATCGTGCGAAATTTCAGCATCACGAACGGTCGGCCTCGCCATCCTGCGCGCCGCTGGCGAAAAATCGCAGCTCCCGGGGAATCCAGCCGTACCAAAACGGCAAGTAAAATCAACAGCGGGCCCAGCAGCACAAGTGCGATCAGAGAAACCGTGATGTCAAAAACACGTTTTGCCATTTTCTTGCTTATTGATTCTCTCAGGAAACTTAGCTGGAGAAATCCTAGAGTCGCTTACGTTCAAACTCGATTACCTGCTGCAAAGTCTCGTCGAGATTATGCTTCGGTTCGTATCCGATCAGGCGATTGATTTTTGCCAGATCCGGGACGCGTACCATCAGGTCGTCGAAAGGTCGTCCGTAAGCTTCTTCGTAACTCAGGTGCCGTATTGTACTGTCCGAGCCGGTTAATTGCAGTATTTTTTCGGCCAATGCGTTTATGGTTATCGATTCCTGGGTTCCGACGTTTATTACTTCCCCGACGGCGTCGGCGCATTTGATGAGTTTGCACAATGCACCGACAACATCGGACACGTTGCAGAAACATCGCGACTGCTCGCCAGTGCCATAAATTTCAATCGGTTCACCGCGGAGGGCTTTCCCGACAAATCGCGGGACGACCATTCCATAGCTGCCGGTCTGGCGAGGCCCGACCGTGTTGAAAAAGCGACAGACGATGGTGTCGAGATTATCCTTGCTGTGGTACGCCAACGCGAGAAATTCATCGATCATTTTGCTGCAGGCGTAGCTCCAGCGTGTAAACCGCGTCGACCCAAAAGTAACGTCGTCGTCTTCGCTGAACGGGGTCTTGGTATTCTTACCGTAAACCTCGGATGTGCTGGCGATGAGAATTTTGCGCCGGAACTTATTGGCCAATTCCAGCACAATTTCGGACCCGTGGATGTTCGTTTCGATTGTATGCACGGGCTGGTCGACGATCAGCTGAACTCCGACGGCGGCGGCGAGATGGTAGACGACATCGCAGCGGCCGATGAGCGAATTCATCGTCTGGATATTCTGCACGCTGTCCTGGACAAATTCGTAACGGTCGTTGTCCATCAAACCCCGAATGTTCTCGAGCGAACCGGTCGACAGATCATCTACCGCAATAACACCATGCCCGCTGCTCAGCATTGCCTCGCTAAGATGCGATCCGATAAATCCTGCTCCACCTGTAATCAATATATTCAATGCATTGTCCTTAGAGGCTGTTTCAAAACCTCATTTCTGTTGCGGCCGGTTCTTTTTCGTCCTGACTTCGTCATCAAAAAGGCTGTATAAAAAAATCATCAAATATGCAACCTTTTTGTTTCCTCGTCAGACCGAAATCTTTTATTAAAAAATCACGGCCTCACGACGAAAGCAGGTTTTGAAACAGCCTCTATATAAAAACTCTGTACGTTTAAGATCGGAGCAACACGCCCTCCAAAATACTCCTTTTTGAAAAAGCTCTCAACATAAAACCCCCCGCAAAGTTATTCCCTGAAGTTTTCGGGAGTTTTCAACACTTCGGAACTGTTCGGAACAAAACCTTGACGTTTTGGGGCAAAATCGGTATAAATGTTTTTTCGCGCAGATACAATATAGACACAAATATCCCTTTTACTAAGAAATCAGGAGTTAATCATGGCTAAAATTGATTTTGGCGGCGTCAAAGAAGACGTTGTCACACGCAAGGAATTCTCGCTTGCCAGGGCCCGCAAGGTTCTCAAAAATGAAACTATCGCCGTTTTGGGTTACGGTGTTCAAGGCCCTGCCCAGGCACTTAACATGCGAGATAACGGATTCAACGTCATCATCGGACAGTCCAAGAAGTTCATGGGCGACTGGAACCGAGCGATCAAGGATGGGTGGAAGCCCGGCAAGACGCTCTTTGAACTCGAAGAAGCAACCCAGCGCGGCACCGTCGTCCAGATGCTCGTCTCTGACGCTGCCCAGAAATCCATCTGGCCGTCCGTCAAGAAAAACCTCAACGACGGCGACGCACTGTACTTCTCGCACGGTTTTTCTATCGTCTACAAAGACCAGACGAAAATCATTCCCCCGCCAGACGTCGACGTCATCCTCGTTGCCCCCAAGGGCTCGGGCCTGAACGTCCGCCGCAACTTCCTCTCCGGTGCTGGCATCAACTCCAGCTTCGGTGTCTTTCAGGACTACACCGGCAATGCCGAAGAACGCACAATCGCTCTGGGTATCGCCGTTGGTTCTGGTTACCTGTTCCCCACAACCTTCGAAAGCGAAGTGTACTCCGATTTGACCGGGGAACGCGGAGTTTTGATGGGTTGCTTGGCCGGTGTTATGGAAGCACAGTACGATGTGCTGCGTAAAAACGGGCACTCCCCGTCGGAAGCGTTCAACGAAACCGTCGAAGAACTCACGCAAAGCCTCATCCGCCTTGTTGACGAAAACGGCATGGACTGGATGTATCAAAACTGCTCGGCTACTGCTCAACGCGGTGCGTTGGACTGGAAACCGAAGTTCAAGAAGGCAACCTTACCGGTGTTCAAGGAACTCTACAAGCGAGTTGCCGACGGTTCCGAAACCCGTCGCGTTTTGAAAGTTTGTGGCGCCAAGGACTACAAAAAGAAACTCGACAAAGAGCTGGCTGCAATGCGCGATAGCGAAATGTGGCGTGCCGGTGCCGCCGCCCGTTCATTACGGCCGAAGGAAAAAGCCAAAGTTGTCACGAAGGCTACCAAGGGTGTTGGCGGACGTAAGAAAAACTAGCTAATTCCAATTGGCGATTGCCAATTGCCAATTGAAATTTGGAAATCGGAAATTAAAAAGCGGTGGGTCTTTGTAACAGAAGGCTCGCCGCTTTTTTTGTTACAGCATTTTAAGATTGCTAAGTCGAAATTTCTCATAGCCTGAGATTATCTGTCATTGCGAGGAGCGCAGCGACGCGGCAATCTAAACGGCCGAATACGAGATTGCTTCGCTACGCTCGCAATGACATGCAGGAAAACCCTGTCCCATTATTCGCAAAAGAACCTTTTTATACGTGGAACCTACAAAAAACTGCAACGCGCCCAGCCATCGATGCAGTGCGCATAAAAAAAGGCGACAAGACGGTTAGCTCAAAACCATCTCGTCGCCCTTTAAGTTATCAGAAGGATCGCCGGGGTGGGTTTCGCCTTCAATTACGAAACCCACGTGATTTTTGATAGCATCGCACCTCCATCAAAATCACCCGTCAAAATCCATCTACGCCAGGTCATTGCAAACTCGGAAATGTGCGGTGTCGGTTAAAGCAATTCCCGCTATCACGCACAGTTAGGCTCCTCGACAAATCTGTAATCCTCAACAGTCGAAAGTCTACAATGAAGTATTAGGTTATAATACAAACCCAGCGTCACGAGCGTCATCATCAACGCTCAACTTACTTTAATAGCAATAATCGTGCCAAAACCCCGCAAACACCTACAAGGATGCAATAAAAACCGTAACTCTTGGTATTACGAGAGGTTATTCGGCCTGCCCAACTTGCTCAAAAACGTCTTTTTTTGACCTTTCTCTGATGTGCAAGTGTCGCCGATGTTGTATCTCGCAGCTGCGGGTATAGTAATCTGCAACAGGCGGGGAAATTCGGGCGTTACCATAACCGGAAGTATTTTCCATTGGTCTTAACTATTTGCGAGCGGTTTGGGGGTCAGTAGCCATTCACGCAAAAATTTAGACAGGATCACAGGATAGGATATAGGTTAAAAAAATCCTGTTAATCAGGATTAATTTGCATAGCAATTTGTATTCGTTGCGATGGTATTTGCAATTAATAGCTTTTGTTTTCTTTTCAATAATTTGTAGTTAATCCTGTAATCTTGTCAAAAAAAGGATTTTAATTGGATTTACAAGATAAAAAGTGTGAACGGTTTGGGGGTCACGTCTTGCAATATTTGAAATTCCCCCGAAAGCATTTCTTGCAGACAGATGAACAATTGTAGATACTCTCGGTATTGCAACAGCCTCTAATATCGTAAGGGAGACTACAACCATGAGCGAACAAGATTCAAACGCAGCTGCAACCGACAAAAAGAGCACCAAAAAAGTCGGGCTTATTTTACTACTCGTAATTCTGGCGGCAGCTGTGGGTATTTACATGTATCAGCAACGCAGCATGTCAATTGACGGATGGAGCGAAGACCTCGACGCCGCAATGGTGCAGGCCAAACAGGAAAAACGCCCTGTTGTGGTTTTCTTCGTCAGCAACACACCCGGGCCTATTGCCCGCCATATCAAAAACAAGGTAATTACCAAGCCGGGAAATAAAAAGGCATTGCAAGAAGGCAAATTCGTCAAGGTTTTGGTTTCGGTAGATTCCGGGCTGAAATGTGAAGTAGCTAGAAAGTACAAACTAACAGACCTGCCAACTCTTATCGCCTTTGGCCCTCTCGGAAATGAATACAACCGCCTCGAAGGTGCCAACGCGAAAAATGAAGTCGGTTTTCGCAACGAAGTTCTGAAACCCAAGAAGTAAAACTCGTAGCGGTGAGTTAACGGCAGGTCAATGACCTTTACATAAAACTTTACGAAGGGAAAAATCATGAAACGTCAAGCTGTCTTAACGATGTGTGTACTGGGTCTTGTTGTTGGCGCGTGGGCGGGTGACGATACTGCGAGCAAAATTCCGGCGAAGGAGGTCATAAAAAAGGCCCCCGGGGAAAAATTCATGCTCGTTAATAACTACAAGACCGGTTACTACCAATCTGTTACAAAAATGGATATGGCGCAGGATATGAATATGGGCGAGAATGCCCCGCCTCAAAAAATGTCTATGCAGCAGGTCATGACACTTGGAATGGAAGTCAGCAAACCCGACAAGGAGGGTGATCGCACAATCGTGATGAGCTACGAACGCATCACGATGAAGAGTATGGACGAAAATGGAAATGTGTTGATGGATTATGACAGCGACTTGCCTGAAGAAGAGCAAGGCGGCATGGCTGCAACTATGTTTGCTCCAATGCTGAAACTGAAATTCAAGATGATCGTAGACAAAAAGGGCGACGTTGTTGAAGTCAAGGGATTCAATGAAATGATTGGCAAGGTGATTGAAGAAAATCCTGCACTTGCCCCTGCCCTCGAGGGGTTGCGTAAAAGCCTCACCGACGAATCTATCGCCGAGATGGCATCGCAAAGTTCAAAGTATCTCCCAAAAACTCCCGTCGGAATCGGAGACAAGTGGAAAACGGACGATGATATGAAGATCCCGTTCCTTGGAAAAACCAATATAAAAATGGATATGGAAATGGTCGCCGTCAACAAAACCCCCGCTGGGCGAATTGCAACAATCGATATGTCTGGAAAAATGACGGGCGATAATTCTGAAAATCCTATGATCCGGAAATTAGACATGGAATTTAAAGGCCAGGAGTTATACAACGTAGATACGTTGAATGTTGACAAGTTGGTGATGAACATGACCATGAGCATGGAAGGTGGCACGCCAGGCCCGGGCGGGAAAGAAATGACCTTTACAGTGGTCAGTAAAATGAAAATTGAAACCACCATGAAGCACTTCGGCAAGAAACCGGCCAAGAAATCAGCTGATGCTGATGCCAAAAAACCAACCACTAAGCCCACTGAAAAATAAAATGCGAATACGAACCAAAATACTTGCGACACTAGGCCCGGCGACGAGTTCACGGGAAGTTTTACAGCGTCTTGTTGAAAGCGGCTGCGATGCGTTCAGGATTAACTTCTCGCACGGGACGTATGACCAGCATGAAGAGCTGCTGAAAAACATTCGCGCCGTCGAGGCTGCGGCCCAAAGCCCGATATGCGTTTGCGCCGATCTCTGCGGACCTAAAATTCGTGTCGGTGCCATTAAGGACGGTATCGCCAATCTCAAAACCGGTGATGAGATCACCATCCAGCGCGAAGTTATCGAGGGCACGGCTGATCGCATCAGCACAACGCTCGGTGAACTCGTCGACGACGTGACGCCCGGTGAAAGTATCCTGATCGACGACGGAAAGCTGCGGCTGGAAGTTGTTCGCACGTGTCCACCCGACGAAATTGTGTGTCGCGTGGTTGTCGGCGGGCCGCTTAGCAGCGGTAAGGGAGTCAACCTCCCAAAAACGCAGCTGAAACTTTCTGCCCTTACCGAAAAAGACCGTCGCGACGTCGAGTGGATCGCCAACCACGACTTCGACTACGTCTGCCTTTCGTTTGTGCAGCATCCCGACGACATCAAAACCCTTCGCGAGTTGCTGAAAACCAACGGTTGCGATGCGCACATCATCGCGAAAATCGAAAAACCGCAGGCGTTGGAGCATCTTGAGGCGATTGTCGAAATTTCCGACGCTATCATGGTCGCACGCGGGGATCTCGGGGTGGAAATGGACTTCCCATCCGTACCGATCGCGCAAAAGCGAATAACCAAAGTCGCGCAGCGTGAGGGCAAACCCTGCATCATCGCGACGCAAATGCTCGAGAGCATGATAAACTCCCCCATCCCGACACGGGCGGAGGTTTCCGACGTTGCCAATGCCGTCTTCGACCACGCCGACACCGTTATGCTGTCGGGTGAGACCGCGGTCGGCAAATATCCAGTCGAAACCGTCATCGCCATGAACCGCACCATCGCAGCTGTGCAATCATACGACACCGCCGACTCGTCTGAGGTGTTTGAAAAGTTTCCCGAGAAGCAGCAGCAGGCAACGGGGGCAATCGCCAACGCGGTGGAAAAAATTATCGAGTGTGACGACATCGCCGCCATTGCCGTTTTTACTATCACTGGATCCACCGCCCGGCTGATGTCGAAAAATCGCCCGCCTTGTCCGATAATCGCACTGTCGCCGAATCTCGAAACCGTCCGCCGCATGGGGCTTTATTATGGTGTCGTCGCCCGGGAGGGCAAGCGACATACAAAAACGCATCATGTGCTCGAAGACGCCTCGCGAGTTGCCGTAAAACTCAACCTCGCCAAACCCGGTGAGAAAATCGTAGTCGTCATGGGCAGACCTCTCGGTAACCCGGGTGGTACCAACACAATCGTCGTCCATACGGTGGAGTAACGCATGGTTAACGACGCTGCCCTGCTGCAAACGCCCATAGACAATCCTCGCAAACGATGGGGACTTTACGCCCTCGGCGCAGCTATCGCAATTGCGGCTGGTCTGCTGTTTTGGCCGAAATCCCTCACCGACTGGGACAGCTGGGAATATGCCTACCTCGCGATAACCTCGCAACCCAGCGGACTGTGCCTGCGACGCTGGTGGTTTATTTTCCTCATGCAAATGGCATATCTACTGGGCGGTGGTAGCAACCTTGACGCCAGCAACGCGTTCGCACCAATGAAAGTTGCCGTACTGATTATGTCAGCCGGATCTGTGGTTGTGGTAATGCACTGGACATGGTTGATCACGCGACGATTAACCGCAACAGCTCTCGCGGGGCTTATCGCGATAGCGTCCCCCGCGTTGCTGCTGTACTGCGGAACGGTAATGACCGAAGGCCCCACTCTGCTGATGCTGGGGATCATGTGGGTTGCGTGGGAAAAAGCAATCGCACCGTCGGGGCGATCAACGCGAGGGGCGATCATACTGGCCGCTATCAGCGGGTGGTGTTTCGGCATGGCAATATCGATGCGCGAACCGGCGATGTTCTTATGCGTCTGGCCGATAGTGTCATGCTTCGTTGACAAACCGAAAAAACGATGGACACTTCTGGGCACTGCGATTTTTGCAACGGCTGCATCGCTGGGGCTGGCCGTAATCATGGCATGGGTTTGGAGCGGGGTCGACCCCATGACCGCCATGAAAAGCTACAGCGACTACATGACAAAAGAGCGGGCGATTTATGGATTCAACGGCCTGCGAAATATCATGTACCTATTCACGCATCTGTTTGCCGCCGTGCCGCTGGCCGGATTCGTATTTACTGGCTGGGCTGTGATGGGTATTTTCATGCGTAAACACATGAAGTACTGCGTGTCGCCGCAGGTTATCCGCCGGTTGAAATTCTTGGGCCTGTCGGCGTTGCCGTACATTTTCATGACGTGGTACAACCCGAACCTGTCATTTAACTACCGACTGATGCTTCCGCTGGGTTGGCTGCTGATTCCCATTGCAGCGGTCGGTTTTGAATCGCTTGGCGGAATGCTGCTGCGAATCGTTCACTGCCCCGCGCGATTGCGAATTTATGCTGGGACACTCACAGCGTTAGGGTTTACTGCTATCGTCATGTGCTCGGCCTACAGCTCATTTATGATTCACGCCGTGGCATACAACGACATGCAGGATGAACTTTTCCGATCGATGTGCAAACTCCCCAACAAAGACGTTTATATTGTTCCCGGCCCTGCAAGCGCAACGGGGTTGTATATGCTTCGTAGCGGAGGGCGGTCAAGCTGGGTCGTGCGAACAACCGAAATTACAACGTTCGACTGGAAAGACCCCGACGTACTGCGGCGCGAATTTGCACGGGAGCTTGCCGCCGGGCGACGAGTGTTTGTGAACCTCGACGAACGCGGCTGGAAACGCCCCGACAACGAACCGTTCGAATGGAATACTCTCAACGCCGCCGCTGGGAGCTATCAGCAAAAAACC
>DAOVZK010000077.1 GCA_030635145.1 Planctomycetota bacterium
CTCTGCCGGAGTCGGGTTAGCCTCTACCGGAATCGGTTTAGCCTCTACCGGAATTCTGTAGCCTTTACCCCGATCGGTTTAGTCTCTAGCGTTATTTAAAAAAACTTTACCCCGATCGGTTTAGCCTCTGCCGGAGTCGGGTTAGCCTCTACCGAAATCGGTTTAGCCTCTGCCGGAATTCTGTAGCCTTTACCCCGATCGATTTTGCCTCTAGCGTTATTTAAAAAACCTTTACCCCGATCGGTTTAGTCTCTACCGGAATTCGGTAGCCTTTACCCCGATCGGTTTAGTCTCTACCGAAATTCTGTAGCCTCTACCGGAATCGGTTTAGCCTCTGGCGATTTATTGCCACACGATTGCCCCTGTTGTTAATTGTTTTTTTTTTGCCCCCGGCGTTGCCGGTTGATCATTTTCAATACCCCTGTATTTAAAAGTTATCAGATTTCAGTTATCAGTCAGAGGGATTAGAAACTAGGCAATGGTGAATAGTAAAAAGCCCCAGCTGTCATCCCCGCGTCGGTAATTCCATTAATTCTTTCCAACGCTTACAAGAACAATCGGAAATCTTTGCGAAATGACTTTAGAAAAATTGGAAAAAATGGAAAAAAGAGAATTGTTTGAGCCCGGTGTTTAAAATGATGATATACTGACGTCGCGATCCTGTCCCCCCCTACGGGATTGCATTTTAAGGTATCGATGTCCTCTCCCCCTGGATGTCGATACCGTTTTTTTTAGATCCCTAACAGGGGGTCGTAGCACGACAGGCTATTATTAGCTGGTGGGCGGCCCGGCCGCAGCGATAATTTATAGCCTGCGATGCTATTGCCTCCGGTGCTACCGCCCGGCAACGCCGCCGGTACGACCGGATCGATTAATGCCACCCTATGTCGTGGGTAATTCCCCTAGATGCTCGATCGGGGTCGAGCATGACAAGAAGGCTGACGCCGATTGTAAATAATAATAATAATGCTTGTGGTGCTACCACTTGCCTGTCGTGCTTTTTTATTGCCTACACCGCTGGTGTTGCATTAAGCTGGAGGTGATGATAGCGATGGGAACAACTTGGTTTTATTTCGCAGCCCCGTGGTTGCTGATCGCGGGAGTGCTGGGATTCGTTCCGCTGTTTTTACCGCGTGGCAAAGCAGCGAGCGGCAGCGGCACCTCGGGGGGATCGCGAGCGTTGCGGTTCTTCGTCGTGCTGTTGGGAGTAATTGCATTGGCCTGCCCGATGCTGCGAACAAATACACCCAAACCATTTCTCGTACTGCGGGATGTTTCGCCGTCGGCCGGTGCCCAAGGGGAAGTGTCGCTGGAGCTTATCGATAACGGCGCGGGGGTAATCGAATATCGATTTGCCGAGAATTTGTTCGCTTCAGGGCAAACGCATGAATCGCGAGCAAAACCCACCGCTACGAATCTCACGCCCCCACTGCTGATGGCAAGTTCGCTAGCGGCGGAAAATAAAATCGCAGCTGTCGTGCTGCTGAGCGATGGGAAATTTCACGACACCCGCAATTGGACAGCCGCCGCCAAACGCCTCGCCGAAACGAAACCGCTAGCAAAAATTCCGCTGTACATCGTTCCGCTAAACGCTCCCCCGCATGATACCGGCGTCAGCAATTTTACTGCCGCCCGCGATAAAACCAACCCACCCAGCTGTACGCTGACTGTCAACGTTAAGTCAAACGTACTCTGTTCGCGAAAGCTCACCGTTAAACGCACTCATCCGTCGGCGGGGACGATCTACGAGCAACAGCTGCGAATTTTTCCGGGGCGCCCGACAACGATTCGCCTGACCGATTCTATCGGCCCGCAGCAATCAGGGGCATGGACAGCGCAGTTAACTCCCACCGACGAGCTTTCCCCGAACGACACCGCGGCGGTGAGCGTTCTTCCGCACGAAAGCAAAACCGTTGGTTTTGTCGCAAATTCGCCGCCGGCAAACCGCGAGCCGCGGTGGCAAATAAACCTACCGAAAATCCCTGGCTATACAATCCGCGAAGTTTCTCCAAGCTCGCAGATCAATTGGAACGATTTTTCCGCTGTGATTCTCTCCGGTGATCTCGACGCGTTGCTCGATCAATCGCAGCAGGAATCGCTGGAACGCTACGTCCGCAGTGGCGGCGGAGTGGTAATGCTCGGTGCCCCGTCGAGCAAGAACGCGGCGGGAATTTCCAGCAACCGTGGTACGCCGATGACTCGCCTCGCCGCACTCGTTGCAAATCCGTTTGAGCGAAGCCCGCTTGCGGTAACGATTATCCTCGACGCATCAGGATCGATGATAGAGTCTTTCTACCTTGCCGCCGATGGCGTAATGTCGTTAAAGCATCACCTCACGAAGCACGATGCCCTGCGGGTTATCACATTCAACAGCGATGCAAAAACAATCTACGACAGCGGTGATAGGCCCATCGACTTCACCGCCCTTCGCGAGGCGCTGTCCGCGGTGATTCCGAACGGGCCAACGAAAATTGCCGCCGCCTTCGATGCGGCGACGCAAACACAAACCCCGAATAAAAAAACGCCCCTGCTGCTGGTACTCAGCGATTTGCGAACCGAAAATTTCCGCCCCACGACAATCACCAAGCAACTGCGGAAAAATAAATGGAAGCTCGGTATCGTCGCGATCGGAGATTCATCAGACGAGGCCACGGATTACACCGCGAATAATATCGAGGCCTTGGGTAATCTGATGCACTCACCGATAGTCCGTAGCAAAAACCTTCTCGCCGTCGGAGAAATTTTCGGGCGACTCTGCGATTCCAATCGAGAGTCACCGCTGCACCGTGGGAATTTCAAAATCCGTGCGGATAACGCTTATCCAAACCTGGGAAGCATGACAGTGCGAACCTACATTCCATCTGCTCAGACGCGAAATTCACAGTTAATTGCAAGTATCGGAAAAACAGCCGATCCGTTGGCAGCGTGGAAAAACGTCGCCCTGGGAAAATGCTTCTCGCTCGCAGCCCCGCTGAACTTGCGTGACAATCCGCAATGGTTCGCCCCGCCTGAAGAAAAACGCTTGCACGCACTGCTGCAAAAAATCCTCGCTGACGTAACCGCCTCGAAAAACGATCCTCGCTTCAACGTAACCACCATTAGCGAAAACGGGAAACTGAAAATTCGCGTCCGCACCACAACTCCCAAGCTGCGAAACAACCTTAAGCTGACGGCAGAGTGCTACAGCATCACGCCAAACCTCGCAACCAGCAAGGCAAACTGGCGCATCAAAGAACCACTCAAGCAGACAGCACCGGGAACTTACGAGCTTTTTTTAAATTTTTTCAATAACATCCCTGCAGATGGGATTGGGATTCGGATTCGCCACGCAGATGGGATATCCCGTGTATCACCGATCATCTGGAGCGGTACGGCAAACCCCACCTCGCCGCCGGAATTTTCCGGCATTTCCACCGGGGCAGACTTTGAATCTCTCCGCAAACTCGCAGCTGCCACTGGCGGGCAAATCGTATCGCTTGACGAGCTGCCGAAACTCTGCCGACAGACGGACTCAGCCTCGTTTTCGCCCGTCTGGGGATATTTTCTGGGGGCTGCGATTTTACTCATGCTAACCGACTGGGCCGCCGCGGGGATCATCACGCATCGAAAAAACACCCGCCAAACCGACCACCTCTAAACGCAATCCGGCCCAATTCTCAAAACAATTCGTGAAAATTCGCAGGATTCCTTGCTTGCAGGATCGCCACACGAGGTTATGATATAGCTCAACGATGAGACGTTCGTATGGCCTTGATCCCGTGTTTGCGTTCCCCGCGAATGGATGGAGGTTTGGGTCTCGTCGTTAGTGTGGGGCGCTTTTGTCGGAGTTTAAACAAATTGGAACTTGAGTTTTGGATCGTGTGCGTTGCTGCGGTTGGTTCTCTGTTTTTCGCATTAAGTAGTTTTGCGTTAAGAGACTTTTCCCGTGCAAAGCTGGAAGATATTTTCACCGCCGGTAAAGGATCAAAGGGGAGGAAACGCCTGGAGCTGCTCGACTCGCAGCTAAAACCGCTTCAACTGACGCTCTCGTTGTGCCGGTCGCTGGGGAACCTCGTGCTGGTAGGTGCTATGGTAATGCTGTTTGCCGACACCCACCCCACGTCGGGAAAGCTGATCTCTGCGATCATCTGGTCGGGTGCGATCATCGCAATTTTCGGAGTCGGCATTCCGCACGCATGGGCAAATTACGCCGGCGAGCGAATCATTTCCGGAACCTTCTGGATTTTGATCGCCATGCGGTATCTGCTGTTTCCGGTCGTGTTTATCATGCAGGCGTTCGACCTGCCGATTCGCCGTCTGTCGGGTCAGCCCGAAGAAAGCGACGAAAACGGTGAGTCAGCCAAGCAGGAAATCCTCCAGGCCGCTGCCGACGGTGCCGCCGAAGGACTCGTCGACGACGACGAAGTCGAAATGATCGAATCGGTAATCGAATTTTCCGAAACCGACGCCGCCGAGATCATGACTCCGCGAACCGACGTGTTTGCGCTGTCCGTCGATACCCCATGGGTCGAAGCCGTCCGGAAAATCCACACCGCCGGGCACACCCGCGTGCCGATCTACGAAGACAACCTCGATAACATCGTCGGAGTCGTCTACGCCAAGGATCTGCTCAAACATATCATCACCGGCGAACCGCCGGAAAATCTGCAGAACCTCAGCAGAAAACCGTTCTTCGTCCCGGAAAGCAAACCGCTCGACGATTTGCTTCGCGAGTTCAAATCTCGCAAGGTTCACATCGCGGTTGTGCTGGACGAGTACGGCGGAACGGCTGGGCTGGTGAGCATCGAAGACGTCATCGAGGAAATCGTCGGGGATATTTCCGACGAGTACGATCACCCGGAAGACAACCCCACGCGGCGAATTAATGAAACGACCGTGGAAAGCGAAGGCCGGCTGCGAATAGACGAGCTAAACGACATGCTCGAGCTGAAACTTCCCGAAGACGAAGACTACGACACCGTCGCCGGATTCGTCGTCGCGGAACTCGGATACATCCCCGCAGTTGGCGAAACCGTAACAGTGGCCGATGCGAAATTTACGATTCTCGAATCCGACGAGCGGAAGATTTCTCGGCTGCGAATCGAAAAACTCGACGGCGAGGAAAACGGCGAGTAAAACCTCACTGCGCCCGACAATGCTTTGCAACAATGGAGTAACATGCCCCGAAAATACGACGGTATCATCTTTGACATGGACGGGACAATAGTCGAGTCGACAGTGGATTTCAAAACCATCCGCAAACAGTTCGGCATCGCACCACAAATCGGCATCATTGAGCACATCGATCAGCTGCCCCCCGACCAGGCCGAGCTGGCACACATCGAACTGCAAAATCGCGAACTCCTCGGTGCACAAAACGCATCGCTGATTCCCGGTGCCATCGAAACTCTCGACGCCGTCCGAGCGGCCGGGCTTAAAACCGCCCTGCTAACCCGCAACACCCAAAAATCCGTCAACATCATCATGCAGCGGTTTCCGCAGTTGCAGCCGCATTTCGACATCATCCGCACGCGCGAAAACGGAACCATAAAACCGCAACCCGACAGTATGCTCGAGGCCTGCAAAACCCTCGGGCTAACCCCGCAACGAACTCTGTGTGTCGGTGACTATATCTACGACCTGCAGGCTGCAAATTCCGCCAACGCCGTAAGCGTTCTCATCACCACGCACCGCGACTGGAAAACTTTCGCACCGCAGGCCGACATCGTGATCGACAAACTCAATGAATTGCTTAGAATTATTAATTAATGCCGTAACTTATAGCGTCCAAAATCCTGCTTAGCGTTTAAATACGAAATATGAAAACCTAAATACGAAACAATATCGAATATCCAAAATAAAAATTCCAAAAAAGAAATATATATTCTTCCGTTGCTGTCATTCTGAATTTTTGTAAATTCGAATTTTGTATTTGTTTAGGATTTCGCTATTCTTATTTCGAGTTTAACGTATAGTATTATTAAAATTATTTAAGTCCCAAAACTGGTGTAGAGAAGCATTGTATGA
>DAOVZK010000084.1 GCA_030635145.1 Planctomycetota bacterium
GTTTACGACCGTCTGGTGAATCCCGAGCTGCTGAAGCATTGTTCACCCGACACCGAGCTTATCTTCGCCGGTAAGTCGCCGAGGCAGCATGTCATGTCGCAGGAGCAGATTTCGCAGCTGTTGGTGGATCGCGGGACGGCTGGGAAAATTGTCGTTCGCCTCAAGGGTGGAGATCCGATGATTTTCGGGCGAGCCTGCGAAGAGGCAGCTGCGTTGCACAAGGCTGGGGTTGCGTTTCGGATCGTCCCCGGAATCACCGCTGCCCTCGGAGCCGCCGCCTACACAGGGGCTGCCCTCACCGATCGCCGGTTCGGTAATACGCTCGCGTTTGTCACCGGGCACGAAGACCCCGCCCGCGAAGAGTCCGCTGTCGACTTTGTCGCGCTGGCTGGTATCGATACCGTGATTTTCTACATGAGCGTCGGGAACCTCCCCGGGATCGTCGAAAAACTTATCGCCGCCGGTAAGCCAACCGACACACCCGCCATTATCGTTGAAAACGCCACCACCCCGAATCAGCGAACGATTTCCGCAACGCTCGAAACCTTACCCGAAGCCGCCGCTGCGAAAAACGTCGCGCCACCGGCCGTGATTGTCGTCGGGGCTGCGACGCAAACGCACGAGCAGCTCGGGTGGTTCGAGAATCTTCCGCTGTTCGGGCGAACGATTCTTGTTACGCGATCGCGAAAGCAAATTTCGCGTTTGGCGGGGCAGCTTCGCGAACTTGGCGCGAATGTAATCGAGGCACCGACGATTGAAATCAAGCCCATCGCCGACGATACGCTCTTCCTCGAAATTCTGGAAAGCATGCGGGGTCAGCCGTACGATTGGGTCGTGTTTACAAGCCCCAACGGTGTCAGCGAGTTTGTAAGCCAGCTTACCCGGCACAGCTGTGATGCGCGAATTCTCGGCCGATCAATGATCGCCGCCGTCGGCAAGGCTACCGACGATGAGCTGCGCAAAGTTTTCCTCTCCGCCGATCTCGTGCCCGCAGAATTTACCACGCGACAACTGGGTAACGAACTTACGCGATTTGCCAATCTCGACGGTAAGCGTGTTCTGCTCGTGCGGTCGGATATCGCCACGCCCGAACTGCCGGAAATTCTCACCGCCGCCAACGCCATCATCACCGAACTGCCCATCTATCGCACGACGCTCCCGGAAACCCTTCCACCCGCCGCCGTCGGCGCACTGCAAAACGCCACCGCCGACTGGATTACGTTTACGTCGTCGTCAACGGTTGACAACTTCGTGCAGCTGACTGGCGACCTGGAATTGCAACACGCCGCCAATCTGAAGTTCGCCGTCATCGGCCCCGTTACCGCCCAGACGCTGCAACGCTACAACCTCAAACCCACCGCCAAGGCCAATCCCTACACTATCGATGCTCTCGTCGAGGCGATACTTGCGGCAGAGTGTTAAAAAACCTTGATTTTCGAGGCTTTTCCGCGTATCAAGTGCTGTCAAAAGCATCTTAAAAAAAGATTGGAATCATAAACGATGGCGATATTTCGTAGTGCGATGAAAAAATTGGCAGGGGGGTTAAGCAGGACGCGGGAGAAGTTTGTCGGCGGATTGCGGTCGCTGCTGTCGGGGCGTGCGATTGACGCCGCGCTGCTTGAAGAGCTCGAGGCGATGCTGATCCAGGCCGACCTTGGGGTTAAGTCCGCGGCGCAGATTTGCGAAGACCTGCAGACGGCCCATAGCGAGAAGCGAATCGAAAAAGGCGAGGACGTCATCGAATTTCTCAAGGCCGAACTCAAAAAATACTGGCCCGAATCTGACCGCACCATAAAATTCGCCGAGTCTGGCCCGACGGTAATTCTCGTAGCCGGTATCAACGGCGCAGGCAAAACGACATCCGTGGCGAAGCTGGCGTATCAGTTTCACAAGGAGGGCAAGAAGGTTGTGCTGGCGGCGGGTGATACTTTTCGCGCCGCGGCCGTCGAGCAGCTGACGATTTGGGCGGATCGCATCGGCTGTGATATCGTCAAGGGCAGCGGCAACGACCCGGCCGCGATTGTATTCGATGCATGTGACGCAGCGGTGGCACGAAAGGCGGATATCCTTCTGGTCGACACGGCCGGGCGGCTGCACACGCAGGATCATCTCATGCGCGAGCTGAAAAAGATTTACGATGTCGTGGCACGCAAAATTCCCAACGCACCGCACGAAGTTCTACTGGTTCTCGACGCCACGACGGGTCAAAACGCGATCAATCAGGCAATTGTCTTTCAGGAGGCCGTCAAGGTTAGCGGAATTTTCCTCGCCAAGCTCGACGGCACTGCCAAGGGCGGAATCGTCATCGCCATCCGCAACGAGGTGAACCTTCCCGTCAAATTCGTCGGTCTGGGCGAATCGTTCGAAGATGTCGAACATTTCGACCCAGACACATTCGTCGAGGCCCTGTTCGAGTAGCTGCGGAGCCTAGATGCAAAATTTGTAGGGTCGGCCATTGCCGACCATCTTCCCAGCCACGCCTCCCTTGTGTCATGCCCGACCCCGATCGGGCATCCAGGGAAAATTCCAGCGACAATCACATCTCCCACGATGTTCCTGCATCCCCTGGATTTCGGGTCTCCGCATACGCTACGCCCGGAATGACACTCACTGGGTACCGTGGCTGCGGTTTTTGTCGTAGCCGGGTGCCGTGGCTGCGGTTTTTGCAACCACGTTCAATCAACGCATCACAATCACCGCCAAAAGTTTTCGTGGTTACCCCACGAAACGCGGTGTAACCACGCCACCCAGAAATTTGGTCGGCAATGGCCGACCCTATTTTTATCGCTGCCGCCGGTGCACTATTGCCCCCGCGGCTCGCGGTTGCCTGTCGTGCTACTTGTCGTATTGTAGTTGCGGTCGGCCGAGACGTTTGCGGAGGTCGGTTTGCAGATCGATGATAATCCCTCGCATATGTTCGCCGAACTCGCGTGGCGTAAATTTTTTCGCCTCGTCGCGATGCACGGGTTTACCGTAGGAAATCGCGATTTGTGGGCCCATGACTGGTAGGGGGGAAGTTCGCGGCCAGGTTTCGAAGGCACCGTCGATTACGACGGGCAGTGTCCATTCGGCGGCTCGCTGAGAGAGCATCGAAACGCCCGGTAAAAAATCTTTGATTAGCCCGTCTGCTGATCTTGTTCCTTCGGGAAAAGTCACGATGCATCGCCCGCGTTTTAGTCGCCGCAATGCTTCTTTCAGCGCGCCGGTGTCGGCGGTTTTGCGTTTGACGGGAAACGCGTTTAGCGAGGATATCAGCTGCGAGAACCCGGGAACTTTGAAGAGTGAATCGCGGGCCATGAAGTTTCCGGGGCGTTTGAGGCCGGTCGTCGCAAAAATCGGGTCGAAGAAACTCTGGTGATTGCACATAATCACGACGCCGCCGGTGTCGGGTTCGTTATGGCGGTTAAACACGCGGCATTTCCAGATGGTATTGAAAATCGCCCACGACAAAAACTGCATTCCGCGGTAATAAAACGACGGGGTTTGAATCTCGCCCTTGAATCGCCAATGGTTCAGTTTCGGATTCGGATAACTCGGTAGTCCTTTCACAATTAAAAATTCTCCTTCACGCAGGCCAAGAGTTTTTCGGTCACTTGCTCTGGGGTCATTGCAGTGGTGTCGACGATAACCGCACCTTCAGGAATTCGCAGCGGTGCCACGGCGCGATTTTTGTCGCTCTCGTCGCGTTTGATTATCGATTCGCGAACCGAATCGTAGTCGGCATCGGTTCCGCGGGTGGTTTGTTCTTTGTGTCGCCGCTTGGCGCGCTCGTCGGTGTCGGCATCGAGGTAAAATTTGACATCGGCGTTGGGAAACACCACCGTGCCCTGGTCGCGGCCTTCGGTTACGAAGCTTCCGAGCTGCCGGCCCATCTTACGCTGCAAATCTACCAACACCTCGCGAACGACTGGCGTGTTGGCTGCGTAACGAACGTCGCGCGAAACTTCCTCGCTGCGGATATCTTCGCTTACGTCGTGCGAGTCCATCTCGACGACAACTCCGTTGGCACCGGGTGTCATTTTAAGGTCGATTTGCTGCGCCTGTTTCAGCAGGGCCGCTTCGTCTGCAAGGTCGACTCCGTTTTGCAAAGCCCGCAGCGTCACCGCGCGATACGTCGCGCCGGTATCGAGATACGAGATATTCAGTTTTTCGGCAAGGTTGCGGGCGGTAGTGCTTTTTCCCGAACCGGCCGGGCCGTCAATCGTTATAATCATGTCGCGGATTCTACCAGAACCAGAGCGATTCTCAAAAGACTTTCGAGAACCACTTTGGCCACGTGAGCGACCTGATTTTCTTGCGGGGGCTGGTTCTTGTTTTTCTTTTTGATTTTAACCCCGCAGGGGTGGTCAGAATTTAGCCGTGGGCGTCAGCCCATGGTGTAGGGCCAATAGATACATCAGCCCTGAAAGGGCGATAGAAATCTTGGGATTATCGCGGCAGAAA
>DAOVZK010000075.1 GCA_030635145.1 Planctomycetota bacterium
ACGTTCGGCATTCCAGGAGTTCAATACATCAGTGTGAATTTTTTGGCGGTAAGACCATTATTAACGGCTGCGTGCACCGCAACTATATCAAGTGCGCCGACTGCAAATCAGGCAATGTCATTAGAGGGCGTTCTCAATTATCGTGATTATCGTCAAGTGGTGTAAATAATATCGAAAAAATCTATATTATGGCTCGGCGTGGCTTGCAGGCATCTTGAAGTCGGAGGTTGTAATCCTTTTGCCTGCTATCCGTAAGTTATTTGATTAACTAGCCTTACATCAGCATGCTCGATGATAGTGAATTGATTGAGAACGCCCTCTAGTCCCTAATCCCTATTGCCTAATTAAAATATGAACGAACAAGAACGAATAATTCGGCTTGAAGAGAAAATCGCTTATCTCGAGCAAACCATAGAGCAACTTGATGATGTCGTATGTGATCTCAACACCCAAGTCACCGCTCTCAATAAGCAAATGGTCGACGCCCGCGCCGACACATCACCCGTCGACGATCAAAACAAGCCGCAAGATGAAAAACCGCCGCATTACGGTGGATTAAATTCGGCGGTATAACCCACTGCGTGGGGGCTAAAAAAATTCACTGCGTAGAAACTATAAAAAACTTATAGGTGAGGGCTGTATAAAAATCCTTGAGAATTCGGGGCAAATGGATAATACTTTCCATTTATGAGTGATCAGGAATCCAAAACCCCGCCAAGCGAGCAAGCCAACAGCAAACCCGCGCCCATCCAGCCCGCCGTCAGTGATGACCATGGCAGCAGGCAGATACCGGGGTATCAGATTCTCGAAAAACTCGGGGCCGGTGCGATGGCCGTTGTGTTTAAGGCCAAGCAGCTGAGTTTGAATCGCATGGTGGCGATCAAGGTGCTACCGAAAAAACTCTCCGCCGACAAGGAATACGTCGAGCGTTTCTACGCCGAAGGCGAGGCCGCCGCGAAACTCAATCACACAAACATCGTGCAGGCGTTCGATGTCGGTGAAGCACAGGGTTACCATTATTTCGTGATGGAATACGTCGAGGGCAAAACAGTCTACGACGAACTGGCCGCCGGAAAAATCTACAGCGAAAACGAAGCGCTGGATATCACGATTCAAATCGCCCGTGCCCTTCAGCACGCCCACGACCAGGGCCTCATTCACCGCGACGTAAAACCGAAAAATATTATGCTCACCGAGGGCGGAGTGGCGAAACTCATGGACATGGGTCTTGCCCGCGTCGCCGACGACTCAGCCGCCATCGCCGCCGAGGCCGGACGACTGTTCGGAACCCCCTACTACATAAGCCCCGAGCAAATCATCGGCAAAGCGACAGTAGATTTCAGTTGCGACATCTACGGACTCGGCGCGACGCTGTATCATATGGTTACCGGGCATGTACCGTTTGACGGCGACACCCCGAAAAAGGTGATGCTCAAGCATCTCAAAGAAAAACTCACGCCCCCGGATCGCCACAATCTCGAATTGTCGTTCGGAATATGTAAGCTCATCGAAAAGATGCTCGCCAAGCATCCGCAAAATCGGCACAAGACGACACAAAAGCTGCTGGAAGATCTGCAGTCGGTCGATTTTTTGCTTGAGGTGCAAACCCCAGAGAGTATTTCAACCCCGCTTAGTTCGCTGGAACAGCACACTGATACGAGCACCCCTCCGCCCCCACCGCCAGAACTCGTAGAAACACAAGCAACTGCGAATCAACCCTCAACAGATACGCTATTGGTGGAGGTCCAAAAATCACCGGCGAACAAATTACTGCTGATCGGGCTGCTAGCCAGCCTGATTCTCAACATCGTTCTGCTTGTGGTGTGGTTGTTGAAATAGAAACCGTTGGCACTTATCCCATAGCGATAACAAAAACCGCCACGACGAACCATATCATCACCAACACAATTTCCCATAAGATCGGTACTGCTTTTGCTGTTTTCATTGTTGCTTCCTTGCTCCGCGGCCAGATTACCACATCTTTACATGAGCTTCTGCAATGCAACGAATAACATCCATATTACCGCATATTCGCAGAAACTCCGACCTTGCATTTATCGGCAAGTTTCTGTGAGTTTCCTTAATCTCTTTGCATTTTGACACTATTACCTAACGATTATCTTGATATTCTGCCTCTGTCCCCGTAGGATTTCATGGCCGATTCGGATAGGGTTCTCCTGTCAATCGGCCGAACGAAAATTGAATGCAGAATCGGGCACAGACCCGTTTGAAAAAAATTTGAGGAGAAGTAATGGCTGCCAAAAAACATAAGCCTCTGGGTATTGCGATTGTCGGATGCGGAACCGTCGGCGGTGCCACCGCTGCCCTGCTGACAACCGACCGCAACATCATAGAAAGCAAAGTCACAGTCCCAATGGAACTGCGTTATATCGTAGACGTTGACTTTTCGCACGCCCGCGAGATGGGGTTAGATGAATCGCTGTTTACCGACAGCATCGACGCACCCATCGGCGACGCCGACGTGCAGGTTATCGTAGAGCTGGTCGGTGGCGTGACGTTCGCCAAAGACGTCGTCGAAAAAGCATTGCGGGCCGGTAAGCATGTGGTAACCGCCAACAAGGCGTTGCTAGCCTACCACGGTGCGGAACTCTACGCATTGGCACGCGAAAACGGTGTGTGCATCGCGTTCGAGGCCAGCTGCGCCGGTGGGATCCCCATCATCCGCCCCATGAACGAAGGGCTCGCCGCCAATCGTATCGACGCGATGTTTGGAATCGTAAACGGCACATGCAATTTCATTCTCACCGAGATGATCTCCAAGAACAAAAGCTACGCCGACTCGCTAGCCGACGCACAACGCGACGGACTTGCCGAAGCAGACCCGACACTTGATGTTTCGGGTGGTGACTCGGCACACAAACTCGCGATCATGGCATCGCTGGCGTTCGGAAAGAAGATCGACTTTGAAAAAATCCCGCTGGCCGGTATCGACACGCTCGAACTTTGCGATATCGGATACGGCGAAACGCTCGGATACGTAATCAAGTTGCTGGCGATCGCGGAACGTCAGGACGATGGGGTTTCGTTGCGAGTTAGACCGGCGTTTATCTCGAAGGAGCACCCGCTGGCGTGGGTATCGGGGCCGTTCAATGCCGTAAGCGTTTACGGACACGCCACCGGTCACACCATGTATTACGGCCGCGGGGCCGGGGCAAAACCCACCGCGTCGGCCGTCGTGGCAGACATCATCTCCATCGGCATCGGAACCGCCCAACGCAGCTTTGAGCTGCTAAACATCTGGGCCGACCGCTGCGAACCGGCCAACCAGTTGGCGATCGACGAAGTCCAGTCGCGATACTACATGCGGATAACCTGCGCCGACGAACCGGGCGTGTTGGCACAAATCGCAGCGATTCTCGGGAAGCATAACATCAGCATAACCTCATTGCTGCAGCATGAATCTCCCCAATCCGCCGCCACCACCGTACCTGTGATTATCACCACCGACAAGGCCCGCGAAGGAAACGTGCGAAAAGCCCTCGCCGAAATCGACGCACTCGACGTAATCAAGGCCGAAAGCGTCTGCATCGGAATAGTGGAAGAATATCCGGAAGAATTATAAAAGGTAGGGACTAGTACACAAATTATGAAATACGCCATCATCATCCCAGACGGAGCTGCCGACCTGCCCCAGGAAACCCTTGGGGGCAAGACCCCGCTGCAGGTAGCCCAAACCCCAAACATGGACGCCATCGCCGCCGCCGGTCGGATCGGAACGGTTTGCAACATTCCCGACGACAAGCCCGCCGGTTCGGACGTCGCGATTTTGTCGGTGTTGGGTTATGACCCCTGCGAGTTCTACACCGGCCGTGCGCCGCTCGAAGCCGCCGCCATGAATCTTCCCGTCACCGACAACGACTGGATATTCCGCTGTAATCTCGTAACCGTCATCGAAGGGATCATGGAAGACAACAGCGCCGGGCACATCTCCAACAAAGAAGGTGCCGCCGTCATCGAAGCTCTCAAAAAAGGACTCGACCCCACCGGCGTGGGGCTTTATCCGGGCGTGGGGTATCGGCACATCATGACGGTTGCTGGCGACATGAACGTTACGACCATCCCGCCGCACGATATTCTCGGTCAGCCAATCGCAAAAAATCTGCCAACGGGAACCGGCAGCGAAAAACTGCGCGAAATCATGCAGCTGGCAAACATCGTACTGAAAGATTGCGAGATCAACGCCGTTCGCCGCGACCTTGGAGAAAACGAAGCGACGGATATCTGGTTATGGGGCGAAGGTAAAATGCCGACGCTGCCGTCGTTTAAGGATCGTTTCGGGCTGCGTGGGGCAGCAATAACTGCAGTCGATCTGGTGCGTGGAATTTCAATGCTTATCGGGTGGGACGTACTGGAGGTCGAGGGCGCGACGGGTTACGTCGAAACCAACTACGCCGGTAAGGGCCAACGCGCCGTCAAGGCCATCGACGATTACGACCTCGTTTTCGTGCATATCGAAGCCCCCGACGAGGCCGGGCACAACGCCGACATCAAAGGGAAAGTCCATGCCATCGAACAAATCGACCAGCACATCGTGGCACCGGTAATCGAGCGGTTAAAACAAGAAGGCGACGATTGGCGAGTCATGGTCTTACCCGACCATCCGACCCCACTGGACGTTCGCACGCATACGCGGACGGCGGTGCCGTTTGCCATCGCAGGAAAACGTATGGAGCAGGTTGTACCGGGGCAATTCGACGAAATCACCGCTGAGGAATCGGATTTGCACATTCCCAAAGGCTCGGGTTTGATGGAATTCTTCCTGACAGTGCGATAACGAATCCGGCATCCGGGAACTATTCCCTATTGCCTATCTTTATCGTTACGTACGTCAGGTCGTCGTCAACGGTCCCGTCGAGAGCATAGTCCGTGAGGTCCTGATGGACTCGCCGCGTGAGATTCTCTGGTTCCAAATCGGCATTGGCTTCGATAACCCTTGCGAGCCTCTCAGCCCCATACATGTCACCACCCGTGTTTACAGCTTCGGTTATTCCGTCGGAGTAGAAAAACAGAATGTCCCCGTCACCCAGATCGATGGTCGTCTTTTCGTAGACTTCCTGCGGGTCGAAACCCAGCGGGGAATGCTCGCCCTTGAGAAAGTCGCATCGTTTTTCTCGATGTCGATAGTGAACGGTTTTTGTATGCCCACAATCGACGAGTTCTATTTGCATTTTTTCGAGATTGAATCGCACGTAGCATGCTGTGACGAAGCGGGAAAGTTCGATGAGCTTACCGCAAATCTGCGAGTGAACGGTATTGACGATTGTCGCTATGTCAGGTAGCACCCCAGCTGCGCAGCCATACGATACCTGCCCAACCGTGCGGAAAAATTCGCTTTTCGTCCCCGCCCCCAGCAACGCCGCTATCCCGCCCTTGCCCATAACGTCGCCAATCATCATGTCCCAATGAAAATTGTCGTAGCGAATAAAATCGAAGAAGTCGCCCCCGACGCTTTGGGAAGCAATTGTCTGGGCGGAAATCTGCACATTGTCGAGATTTTCCGGTAGCTGCCCCCACAACAGAGTATGCTGAATTTTCGATCCCAGCACCGCATCCTTCCGCCGGTCAACATGGATGTCCCGGAAAGGTGCATCGTCGTCCAATATGTGGGATTCCAAAATTCGGTCAAATAATTCACTCACCATCAATCACCTCAAAAGGCCGAAACTTTTGGAGTTCGGCATCGTCACTTTACACATAGTCCGCACAAGTAAATCGGAACGGGGCCGATGAGAATTAACGTAAGTCTGCGGAAATACCGTAAATTTCTGCAATTACGATCGAGAGACACTTCTGCGCAAAAAGACCGCAGCAGCGTGCAAAAGAGCTATTGGAGGCAGAGTGTGAACCTCTGAAATTTGTGGAGTGAACTACTTGGCGGCAACGGCAGCGGCACGGGCGGCCTTGCGGACGCGTTCTTTGGCCTTTCGCGGTGCGTTTGCACGACGCGTTTTTCCCTGCTTTTCAATCCTGCTATTAAGTCTGTCTCTTCGTTGTCCCATGAAAATATCCTTTCACTGCATACTCTAAAAGCCCTGCTACAGGCCGGAGCACACCGTGCATCTTATATGCAAAAAATTTGTTAACTGTTAACTATCGCTTAGCGATCCAAAGTTCGAAGATTGTACGCGTGAAATCCAAATTTTGCAACGCCAAAAACAAAGTAACCAAAAAAAGTGAGCGACCTGATTTTCTGGCGGTGGCTGGTTCTTGTTTTTCTTTTTGATTTTAACCCCGCAGGGGTGGTCAGAATTTAGCCGTGGGCGTCAGCCCACGGTGTAGGGCCAATAGATACATCAGCCCTGAAAGGGCGATAGAAATCTTGGGATTATCGCGGCAGAA
>DAOVZK010000083.1 GCA_030635145.1 Planctomycetota bacterium
CAGCGATATACTTTGTAGCAACCATGAGAAGGCTCCTTTCTTTTGATACGTTGATGATGTTTTGGACACACCATTAGCGTACCATAAAGGATGCCTTCTCTTCATATTATCATGGCGAGCCCCCATAGTATGGGTTGCATTATTCTCTTCTCTGTCATCCTCGACCCCGATCGAGGATCCAGGTTTTTTAATATTTCTCACGTCGTTTCTACGTTCTCTGGATGCCCGCCTTCGCGAGCATGACACAAAATACATAAAAATAAATATCGCCTGTCGTGCTACGACAAAAAAGACTCTATCTTTTCTTTACAAATTTTTTCAGTCACTTCATGCAATTTTTGGACGCAGGTGGCGAGTTGTTGTAGTTGTTCTTTGGTGATTTTGTAATCCCTGTCGTAGCGGGCACCGATGTAGGCGTAATCCAGCAATTCAAACAGTTCCCGCTGGGCCGAAGTTTCCAGCGGAAAAACGTCCAACAAATTAATCCCATACTTCTTGCAATGCTTGCCAAGAACATTTAAATGATGCTCGTTAGGAATATAAGAAGTACAAACCAGCAACGCGGCTTTGAAACAAGCCTCCGCCGATTGATTAAGCAAAAATGCAGCTATTTTATATTTGCCGTCATTCATGGCATATTCAAATTGGCTGTAGAAATCTTTTGCTGTTTCAAACGAATCTTCAAAATGCTCGGAGGCGATTTGTTTTTTTTCGGCAGGGGTTAATTCTTTCGGTGCCGCAAGCTGCTGGGAAGCATTGCCGGAGTCGTACAAAAGGATTCCCTCTTTTATAATGTCCGTGAAAAAATACTGGCCCTTGGCGAGGCGTTCGTTGACATGTTTTAAATAATGCGAAATGATTTTCGGATGGGCTGTTAGTTCGAGTTTCTGGCAGCTGTCGTTTATGTTGGCCCCAAGATTCGTATTTGTTGCAATCGATTTGCGATTCGTAATAACGAGAATATCGTAATCCGATGCGTGCCCGGATTTTCTATCCGGTTCGAGATCGCTTTCTTCTTTCCAATCCCCGCGGGCGTAGGAACCGAACAGGATAATCATCAGTGGATCAATAAACGCGAGTATCCGCTCGACGATCTTTTGTAAATCGTCCTGCTTTTCCTGCGGTAAATATTCCAAAGTTTTTTGTAAAAATTTAATAACTTGCATAAGACTTCCCATGTTTGATAAGGAAGCATTATCGATCATCCCCTCTCGCGGGTAAAGGGAATTTTATTGCCCGTCGTGCTACGACCCCTAGATTCCGGGTCAAGCCCGGAATGACACAAACATCAAGACCCGGCCTTCAAATTTATCGCTCCAGTCGCACTGGCGTCTACGTTTTTATCGAATCCAGCATTGCCACGGATGTCGGCCCGAAGATCAGCAACGGTAGGAAGGCTGCGAAGAAGTCTGGCATATTAATGTAGCGGCAGATGTAGATGAATATGTAAAACGCCGCCACAATCAGCAAGCACAGCAGCGCCGAGGCCTTGATGTTTCGTTGCCGCGAAAGAATAAACGGTAGCCCGAGCAGCAACAGCACGAGATTGTTCAGCGGGTCGGCGAAGCGGATATATTTCGTTAACCGAATGGCCTCGAGGTCACCGGAACGTTTTAGCTTGAGCAGCTTGGTTAAATCGCTCGAAGACAAGTAGTCACGCCAATTGGTCGACTGCCGAAGATCAATCTCTTCGGGCGTAAGATCAGACGGAATAAACAGTATTCCGCCTTCAAGTTTCCAGTGAGCCTGGTTTATCGTGCCGGGTACCCATACGGCACGGTCGGCAGCGATGGTGGCGAGAACCTTTTTGTTTTCGCCCTTGCCCCAGAAATCAATTCGCGGCCGAATCAGCGTACCCCCGTCTATCCCGATAGTAGTTTTGTCTCCGTCCTGGATATACACGGTCTCACCAGGCTGAAACTTTTCAGCCCGCAGAACCATATTGAAATGTTTGTCCCTGGCGGTAATACCAGGAACAGTACCAATTTGCACATCCTTCGGGAAGGGCTTACCTTTATGCTGCTCGATCCACATCTTCTTGCCGATTTCGACAAGCTGCTCCGGATTGATTATGGTGTAGATTTTCTTGGTGTCCTGAATGTGCCTCCACCCGGCCGATGCCTTTCCATCAACACCGCCCTTACAGGAAATAAAGCCGTCATTTGTCAGCCATCCTGAGGTGCGTTCAAAAACCATGGCGGTAGCGTAGTGTGCCCCGGCGTGGCCGGCGTAGCGGAACCCGTTATCGCGAAGCAAAATCAATGGGCTGTGTAGTTTGTTTTCCTGAGGATCGAAATAGCTTGAATAAAATACGGAATTATATCCGTCAGCGAGCAATTTTACGCGCTCGCCCTTTTTGATTCCGCCGATTTCGTCGCCCTCCCGCAGCAGCTTGTGCTTGACCTGCGGAATCACGAATTCCTGATCGATAACGATCAGTCCGCCCATTAACATCGATGCCAATATGATCGGCCAGACGACGCGGTAAAGACTCACACCGGAGGCGAGCATGGCGGTAAGTTCGTTGGTGTGGTTCATTCTCGCCAGTGAAAACGCCGCGGCTACGAGAATTATAATTCCGCCCATCTCGGTAAAATACGTGAGCGAATTGTAGAAATAGTAACTGAAAACCTGCCCGACGAGATACCACGTTCCAACGCCCTGCTTTTCTGCGACTTCGGCAAATTCGTCGAGGTTCACAAACAGGTCTGCCACGATTCGCAGCGACATAAACACCACAAACCACAGCATCAGCGAATAGAGAAACGATCGCACAACGTACTTGTCCAATGTTTTAATCATTATTGGGCACCTCTTTTCCCACGGCCTTGCCAAGGTCTTGAAAAAGTGGAGCAAATTGTGTGGTTCGATCACTCACGCATTTATCTCCTGCTCAAGCGATAAAAAACGAGTACGTTTAAGATAGCCATAACAACAATTCCGCCCCAAATCGCAATGAATCCAAGCAAGTCGCTGGCCTTGGGGTTGGCGATGAGCTGCTTGCCCATGAGTATCATGATGATAACCGCGGCGGCCGGTACTACGGTAATCGCAAACGCGCTGATAACCTGCCCGCCCTTGAAAATAACTCCCAACGCAGCACCCAGCGTCACCAACAACACACAGCTCAGCCCGAACGCAATTCGCGAATGCATTTCGGCAATAATTTCGCCGATAATTTTGGGAACGCTGTTCTGCTTGAGTTCGTCCAGTTTACCCAGAACCTTTGGATCTTTGGTGTAGGCCTCGGGGTTTTCGTATATCTTGGTAAACAAGTCCTGGCGCTGCTCCGCGGTTTTCGTTATTGGCAACATGGGGTCGCCCGGTAGCGGAATGCCCTGTGCATTGTCCCATTCGCCAGGTTTTGAAACCGCATCGCCCTCTTTGACAACCACATTACCGGATAGCGGAATCTTGAGTTCCGACTTTTGATCGAGAAAATCAGATCGGGCCACAACGCTCCCGGAGTCGGCGGTGATTTCTTTTACTACGATCCCGTCGCATAGAATCTGAAGTTTGACTCTTTTGTCGGGATCGTCCTTATCCGAAAACAGCTTCGCCGTATTTCCGCTAACAGTAGCACGACCAGCCGAAAGCGAGTATTGCATATCGCCCTTATACAGATTCGTGTATGGTTTACCGGAGTTGATGTCGGCGGCTAGGGTATTGAGTGCCCGATTTCCGCGAACCTTTCGGACGATCTCAGATATTTTCGTCTGAATCTTTCCGTGCTGCGTGGGATTTTTGAGCGTGCTTATCAGCTGCGACCATTCGTAAAACGCGGGCCTGTCATTGGACGGTGTTGGTATCTTGATATGTTCAAACGGCAACCGGTCGTGGATAACTTTTCCCCCATCACGGCGGTTGGCCACCGGGCCATGCTGATCAGTCAATACCACCGAAATGAAATACTCATTAAGTTTCGGATCATGGTTAACATCCAGATACGCCGTCGATGCCGTCACCATAGACATAGACCGGACAGGAACACCATCAGGCCCAGGAATCATTGTCTCTGTGGCGGCGACGACACCGATAAGCAGATGCTGCTTTTCGTTAACTTGGCTGGCGTGAACAATGGTGTCATCACCAAGCTCGACGCTGCCTTCTTTTTTGATCTTGTGATACGCGATTCGCCGCAAGTTTTTTACGATTGTCAGTTCTGCCTTGCGGGCCATCGACGGAGACACGAAATTCGTCAGCGCCAGCGTAGTAATCGTAACGATTATGCCTAGAATGATCGCCGGTTTCAACAGCACTACTTTGGAAATACCGCTGGCGTTGCAGGCGAGCATTTCGCGATCCTGAGCGAAACGCCCGTAGACAATTGTGGTGGCAAACAGGGCGGCAAATGGAAGCGTCAGCGAAAGCATTACCGGAAGCGTGTAGATAAACAGTGAGGCCACTTCGCTGGTGGCCATACCTTCTCTGCGCAAAGGCTCTATGATCGCCAGCACGGTCATCAGCA
>DAOVZK010000014.1 GCA_030635145.1 Planctomycetota bacterium
ATCCGTTTGCGATACATGCCCACTTCCGTTGACGTCGCCTTCATCGAGTGTAGCAGGACTCAGTCTATAGTTACCGGCCATGATGTCCCTGTCGTCATCGTCCACATCACCATCGTCATCCACATCCGCACTAAGCCAGCCATGAGAGTAAACCGTCCGCTGGCCGTAGGGGGTATATTCGTATCGTTCGACCAGTCGGCCGGTACGGGATGCCACGCCCAGAACGTTATAATTCGCATCCTGCATTGCCCAGAACGGATGATTGGGCTTGCTACCCTCGGGCCACGGCGCACCAATCATGATTTGGAGAAGCTCGTCTACGTACTGAGTGCCCCAGACGTTCTGTTTGACACTGCCGTTTTGCGTTTCTACCATGCTGTTACCATCGTAGTAGTATTCGTAAGTGCAATCCCAGTCGGCGGAGTTTTCGATCTTTTTAACAACCCTTCGATTAACCCCATCGTACGAGATTGTAGCAACTACAGAACCGAGTTGCAATTCTTCTCCTGCGGTGGCTTCATCATCCCAGCACGCGCGGTTGACTTTCGTCATGCGATTCCACGCGTCGAAGAGATAAGCATGCTCGCCATCGTAGGTTATGTTGCCGGCTGCGTCGTGAATAACGGGAGACTCCCCGTAATCGCTGGTAGCATTAAAATGTTCTACAACTTCTGTTTTCCAGTCGGAGGCTACAGAGTCCCAGCTGTAGACAGTCAGGTCGTCGATGTAAATATATCCACCTGATGCGCAGAACCCGATTCGCCCGCCGTCAACTTTCAGCGAAGAATCCGTCGATACCATACACGGCTCGGTGTTGGAGACTTTCGTGTCCAGCCCCGCAAAACTAGTGGCCTGGTAAACCTTAACATACTGATCGTTGGCGTCATCAGGATCGCAAATAATCCGCACATATAGCCAATCGTCTTCGTTTACCCGTGCCTCAACGTTGGCGGTGGTACGACTGCTGCTGACACTTTCATACAAGCCCCCGTCTGCAACTTTCCCCAGATATGGGGCGTAGGCGGTGGACTTGTGGCAGATTGTCACCATATTGTGATAATCCTGATCTTTGGCGTTGAAAATAAACCTGAAGCTAGACGGATCATAATTGGATCGTTTGACCTTGAAGTCGACCTTGAATTTATCCAAATGGACATTTTTCAACAGCACCGGGTTATATTGTGATGCCCATGAACCGGTCAATCTCATGGCACCACCGTTTTCCTGCGCGACAGTGGTATTGTCAATCCAGCGGCCGAACAGGTCGTTGTTCGGTTCGGGGTGCGGAACATAGAAGTGCGTGAACTTAGCACCGGCCTTGTTCGAAATCAGACCGATTTTGCCCGAAGGAAAACCATCGGGAAATTCATACGTAAGCCCCGAAAAGCATGATTTACGTTTGCTACGAAAATATAAAGAATTTGTCGTGTTTGCCGTATAACTATATTCGGAACTTTCAGCCAGATATGAACCTTTAGAACCATTTTCCACATGATAGAGACGATGCCGAACATGTGTGGAATCGGTTGCTTCAGAAACGTATATCCAGTAATCATCTGAGCTTTTGTAGCCAAAAATAACACCGGCGTAATCTCCGGCAGATACAGTCGGGAAGACTACACCGATATACGGACCCACAGGGCCACAATCTTCACCGAGCAAAACGGCGGTTTTTGAATCGTTACCGATGGTGTCAATCTGAAGATTCCCCCCGGTAATTGAAAATGTTCCGCCGTCATCAACTGTAAAGTTGGATTCCGTTGCTGAACTACCAAAAGAGTCCGAATACTTGTATTGATTATATTCCGCTTTTGTTTTGAGGGCGTCGTCTTCGTCATCGTATTCGTTGGCATTATTAAACGTCGCCGTCCGCCAAGGTGTCCGGCGATAATCATCAACCGCCGTCTGGTTGCCGACGGCGTCGAGTGTCCAGCCCTGTTCGCGGCGAGTCCATGAAGAATCAACGCCGTCCATAACGCCGCCAGTCTCGGTTTTCTTGCCGGCCTTGAAATTCGTCAAACGGTTCAAGTTATCGTAGGTGTAATACTGCGAATCGCCCTTGTAGACCTGCTTGTCGGCGTAGAGACGGTTGGAATTCCCGTCGTAACCGTGCTTGATATTAAACATATCAATATCTGGGTCGGGGCCGTAATCTATCCACTGCTGCTTGATTATCCGCCCAAAACGATCAAAACCGTCGTAGCTGTTAGCTGAATAGTCCAGCTTGATATCGGGCGTCGGATAATCCTTGATGACCATTTGCGAGATGCCATTAAAGCTGTACTCGGCGATGGACGTACCGATCGCACCCGAACCGTTATCATCGGCGATTTTGTTGGCACGACTCAGGGCAGCATCAATTCCGCCGTGGCCATCATACCCACGCCAGACCTTTCGGCCGTTAGGATACGTAATATATTTCAACCGCATACCGTTGGTATACTTGTTGCTGCTGACGGTATCGTCGTATGCATACTCCAGATCCTTAGTCGACCCATCCTTAGCTCCGTCATGTTCCTGGTATTCCGTATCCAACTGACCGAGGCCGTTGTATTCGCGCACAATCTGATTGTCAATATCCGTCGTATTCGTCGGATCGTCGGTAGCATTACCGTGCGAGGTGATTTTCGTTACCCGGCCGAGATCGTCATACTCCCGCGTTATCGACAAAGGAGCGTCGGCGTCAAAAGCATCACCCGCTTCGCCGGTGGTGGGATAATCGTCAATCTTATCGGCCTTAAGCTGACCGCTGTCATAATAACTGTACACATGCTCCACACCACGCTGATCGGTTTTGTCCTTAACGGCTCCGTTGGCGTAATAGGTAAAGCTTACAGTATCGCTTGCGCCGCTGCTGTCCGGATACGCAATCTTAACCAGCATATCCTTACGCTTGACCGGACTTTCGCTAGTACCGTCGCCGCCATATGTGTAGACGGTATCCTGATTATCTACACTTGTTCCGTTAGGCGACTTAGCACGAATCTGCGTCGTTTGCCCAAAATCGTTATAGGTATATTCCGTCGTGCGATCGCTGTCATATTCAGCATTGCCAACACTACCGTCAACGTAGTTTTCGATAACCTTTGTCTTGCGGCCCATATCGTCATAGGTGGTTTGAGTAACTACACCCTTGTTATCCGTTACCTCTTCCACTCGGCCGTAACCGTCATAATCATAATTCGTAACAATACAGTTCACTGAACCGTCAGCTGTAGGCGCACCGGATGCGTAATTCTGGGTACTACCCGTGTCAGGATCAAAATCATCGTTCTTATCGTCAATGGCCGTACCGCCGTTATTACCGTAAAACACCTGGTCAGTCGGCCGACCGAGATCGTCAAACCATGCAACAGCATAGCTGATCTGGGCGTTCGAGGTCGTAAGCTCACCATCGCCGGTTCCGTTATGATTGCGATTAAACGTTGTAGTTAACCATGTCTGGCCTGTATCGTCATAGGCATAGTTGGTTTGAGTAACGACAGTATCACCGGTTACATTGTCCGCTTCGTCCGGAGTTCCCTCGGCACTGCATACAAACTGCTTGGTAACCTGGCTGGCGTCGTCGTAGAACGTTTTTGTAAACGCCCCGGTCGGCTGCGTGACTTTGCATTGCCGCCCGGCGGAGTCGTAATCGTAAAGAGTCTCAAGATAATTACTGCTCGAACCATTATACACACGGCTCGCAGTTAAATTCGCGTTGGTGTAAACATTTTCACTCTGGGACAGCAGCGTGCCGCTCGTAGGATTCGTGGTATATTTCTTTACAAAAGTTACTCGCCCGGCGGCATCGTAGGTCATCTGCGTATACACAACATCGCTGCCACCAATAGGCGAAGGCTCGATAACCCCAACCTGCCGCCCGGCGCCATCGTATTCAAACTTCGTCAAATTAAACGACGAAGTACTGTCCGTGGCCTTTAGCCTCGAAACGCCCGTAACGTACGGCCGCTCATCCCCGGTTCCATCCCAGGTAGTGTCGTAGAATGTCTTGGAGACTTTTACCATGTTGTTATTGCCACTGCCGGGGCCAGGTGCCGCCGCCGTAGCGCCAGTGTCGTCTGTCCCCACCCATTGCGACACTGCCCGCCCGGCGTCGTCGTATACCGTCGCCTGACAACTGAGTAAATTAGGCGTTTGAGCAGTGTAATCATCGTAAAATTTGCTTCTAATCACGCGGCTGTTTTTGTCATACACAAGTTCGGTGTATGTATTGTCATGCTGAACTATATTCTCCTGCCGGCCTAAACCGTCATAGTAATATTCAGTTATAACAGGGGCACTGGCCGTATCACTGACAACCTTATAAACCTTCGTCTCTTCCAGAAAACCGGTAGTGTCATCATATATATTTTCGGTTTTGGTTAACATGTCACCAAGTGTATCACCACTCGCCCAGGCGTGTGTTTTTTGCTCGGTAACATTACCGGCCTTGTCGTAGGTCGTCGTCGAAATTGTCTTACCGCCGACATTCTTAAACCAAAGCCCGCGACCAAGATTATCGTAGTCAAGAACTTCGCTTTCGTAATAGTTAGTGCCAAGCGTACCTTCCTGCAGTGATGTCAGAGAGGCCAGATTGAAATACTGCTTCGTCTTCGTAGACCGGTTGCGCCAGTCATATTCATACGTCACGCGAGATTCTTCGGTAAGAGTTTCGTCGGCAGAAGGCTCTGTTGTTGCCGTTCGAGAACCCACCCAACTGCGCACAGTTCTGCCTTCAGAATCACTCCACGTTACCCCAATAGGAGCAATCGAAGTCCAGGTTGAACCACTCTTGGTGCAAGTGTACACTCGATCCTGAGTACCGTACTTACCAGTTGCATACTCAACCGGCCCGCTGGTGTAATAAGTCATCAACCCACCCGGCCGTTCTACGTACTTCGTCCGACCGTCATCATAATACTCGTATGTCGTCTCAAGATATGCTGGTGTGCTCAAATCATGATATACACGAGAATGACTCATCTTACCGGAGGTGTTATAGCTATAGTCGGTTCTTGCTTGAATATTAGTGATGGCCGCGGTAGATACTGTCGTGGCCACACCAGTTTGCTCACTTAACGTAACACCATCTTCTACAGCAAAGGTAATCTGCACCGGGCCAACAAGATTGTTGCTGCTGTCAAGCGAATATGTCCGCCGTTCTTGAACCCTGGGAAATGTGTTTGTAGTGCCGGGTAATCCATCACTGTCAAAATCTGCACAATCCGTATGCTCAACAGTCAGATATTTCGTCTTCGTACCATCTGGATGTGTGACCGTATCAACATCGCCATCGTCGTTATAAGTATATGACGTTACAAGATTCAAGCGATTAGGCAAGTCCTCAAGTTCCTCAGGGATCTCAATATGTGCATCCCAGTCAACACCAATAGGAGTTCCGGGAGATGCGTCTTGAACTTCATTTTCAATCTGACCGTTACCGGCACCTGAAGTGTAATACTCATAATAAGTAACAGCCCCATTTGGATCCTGCGAATAAATTACCCTGCCTTCTTCATCAGAACTATCATCATACCATTCCTTGCTTTCCAGATATACACCGCCTCCAGTGTCAGCCAGCTTCACTTTTGTAAGTCTGCTCTTCGGCTGAAAATTGCCAACGTAAAATCCGTCGGGATACTCGTATTCGGTGACTTCCGGCGCAGCTGTAGCATGTACACCTTCACTGGCGGCTCCGTAATCAGCATAGCGCGTAACTTTGGTCAACAGATCAGCGGCTTCATCTATTCCGAGGACATATTCGTATTCAGCCAAGATGATCTCATCACCATCATCGCCTTCCTTAATCGATTCCCGTACAATATTCCCTTCTAATTCTGCACCGGAATACAATCTTGCAGTCGGTATCACTTGTTCTGATTGACTGCTTAACGACGACCACTTTAGCGTAATTGCACCGGGAGTGGCATCTGCCGTATAAGTAATGGAAATATAGTAAACATTTCCAGCAGTCAAAGCATCCGTTGTTACAGAAACCGAAGTACCTGTACTGGTATTTGCCTCATTTGCAGCAGTAAGATCAACCCTACTTCCATAATCAGACAGAACAGTAATTGTATATACTTCTGAATATTGAGGTTTTATACGCCCCGTCCAGGTGACCCCCAAGTTCTTAGTTATAATAGGATCGGGAAGACCTGATGCAAGATTCAGCCCATCGAAATCTTCGTCTATTCGATAAGTAAGCACTCTTGTACTATCTTCTGTAGTCTTGTCGCTTTCATACGTCCCCGACAAGCCATCACCATCGTTTGAAGTGCTTTTACGATCCGTGATCTCAATCAGCCCAGAATTTGTAATTGCACCGTTATTTAAAGCAATATTTCCACTGGCGGGTTGTTTTATCGTAGAACATAGCCCCACCAGTACAGAATCGCTCATCACAATAGTCGCCGAGCCAATCTCCTGCCAACTTCCACTTTGTCCAGTGGAGGATTGGAAGGCTGTAAAAGTGGTACCATCACGCTCAAGCTTTACATAGCAGGGGGCTGTAATACCGGAAAATCTACTCGATGTGGTTGTTTCCCCATCTGCTGAACTGCGATAGCGAAGCTGGATTGTACCCGCCTCATAATCCATACCGACAAATGCATGCTTGGCACCGTCATCGCTAGAATCACGAATCATGATACCAGCTTGGCCCTCATCACTACTGGTCGGAGTTGCGATCTCGGCGATAAATACGATATCGTTATTGGTTATCGTGTTGTAGCGGCAATAAAAAGCATCTTCCTCATCAGCAATACCACCACCGCTGCCTATAATTGTATGAACACCGCTGGTTTCGCTACTGTCGCTTGCTGATCCTCCCAGCGTACCCACATCACCATCACTCCACGCACCTTCCAAATCAGTATCGTCGCTTTCTTTGATGGATACATTTTCAAATGTCGCGGTAAGTGCTGTAGTTTCATCTTCGTCAAAGTCAATCTCGGAAGGGTCAAGAGATTCCGGTGTATATTCCCTTACCAACTGCCCGTTATCATATTCATAATGCCAATGCTGCGACTGATCTGGGGTGTTGTCAGTATCTATATGAGTCTCCACTATCTTGTGAACAACACGGTTGTCAGGATTGAAGTACTCTACCGTCACGACACCGACCTCATCGGTTCTGGATTGATCTTCGTCTGTATCAACGCGAGTATCAGTTGTAACTTTCTTGTACCAATCGGTGTCTCCGAGACCTTCGCCCATTTTGCTGTATTCGTAGGTCTCTTTTAGTCCACCCGTTCCACCGCAGCAATTACCAGTAGCAATCGACTTAACCTTACCGGCATAATAATCTTTCCCAATAGGAATATTCGTATTTTGACCATCATCGTAATAGAATTCCGTCTTCGCGCTGGCGTATATGGCAAAATTGGCTTCAGCTGTAAGATCGTCACGATCCAGCCCCGCCGCCTTCGCACGAGATACGGCGTCGGCATCCATTTTCATCTTTGTTCCGCCTACCTGGCTACCCCAAGACCACGTTTCCCATATAGTAGCACCTTCATTCGCAGAAGTTCCAGGGCCAACGCACCTCACACTGCCATCAGAATCAATAAATGTCGCTGCAGAGTAGCTGGCCGGAGTCCCGCGATAAATCCGCGTCAAAGGCCCTTCACCATCACCATCTCTGTAGCGGAAACTATACTTAATAACCCCCAAATACGTAGCCCTGAGCTCCTTTAACTTGTCAGGTTTTCCATCCATAGGGTCGTCGTAATAATATTGTATATTGCAATAATAGTAGTCGGATGGATCCCCATCGTATGCGTCAAGCGTACGTACAACCACGGGTTGTGCTCTATACTCTACGTCCGGCGTAGAATCATACTTACCAAAGTCCCATACACTATCTGCTAAGCCAACGATGTCGGGGGGCACGCTGCACCCCCAGTCTTCTTGACCATCATGATGATACCCTAGAAGCATCTCATTATCATAAACAAGATGATAGGTGCCACCACCTGCTGTGATGCTTACCTTCCGCCATATCTCCAGCTGCTCCCCCCCAATCCAGTGTTTAATCAGCCCAAAGTCGTACGCCCTGAGCGTTAGATTGTTGGCAAACAAATAGCGTGCTACGCAATAGTGAAAGTCCTTTACACCCGGCGGAGGAAGGGGGATGTAGTATTCGTCGAATGGGGGTTCGCCGTCAGCGGGTACTTTGCAGTCGTCGGAAGACCCCGATGCTTTACCTGTGGGATTGAGCTCTTTGAAGCAGCCACGTTCGCAGGTATTACACCCGTCGGTGCTCGTGGGCTCGGCTGCGTGCGCAGAGGTTGGCTGCAACAACGTGGGAAATATTAAAAAACCCCCTAGGACAGCAAGCAGGGTAAGCATTACTCCGGTTTTACGCAGGAGTTTTTCTTTCGGTGACCTGAGAATACCACCAAAAAAAACGCCCAATACACTGGATACACCGTTGCAAAAACTACCGCTGCAAAATGCTGTCCTTTTCATCTTCCCGACCCTTTCTATATTTTTTATAGTCATACGTGACATACTTTTCATCCTATTATTCTGTCCAAAATTCTGGCAACAGCCTTTAAAACTACCTACGCCGCCGTTGCTGATTCATACTAAACTGTCGCTCATTGCGTTGCGCATTTTGAAAAATCTGTGCCCATCGCTGATAATTACGGGATTTTTCCCCACGTTTCGCCGCCTCGCCGTCCCAGCGTGCTTGATCCTGCTGCAGGGAGGCTTGGAGATTTTTTAAATGCTCCTTGCCAGCCGGCGTCGTTAACTGATTCTGAATACTCTGAGCGATCTGAATCGCCTGTTTGACATTCCGCGTTCGCTGTCCGGCCAGTGCAACTTCCTCTACACATCGCAGCCTCATCTCGTCAGATTCCGCTGCCGCCAACGCCTTAGCGACTGTCTTGGCATCCATCGGCCGCTGCCCCCACTTATCCAATAAGCTGCGAACATAGGCGTACGTGATTTCCCACTTGGCGAGCTTGTCACCCTTAAGTTTGCTCCTGCGCTGACGCAACATACGTCCAAAACTGTGATAGTAGCGGATGTAATTGTCACCGCCGCGATAATACCACCATAAAACCTTAACCACGGGAGTATTAAGCTCCAGATTCGCAGCTACACGCCGGGATTTAAGCATGTTTATGGAGTCCGGCTTGGATTTCATGAACTTCGCAAGGTTCTTGCAGGTTTCATCCGGCAGCTGGACGCTGCGGTCTTCGAACGTACCCAGCTTGTCGATAAAGGCTGCGAGAGTTTCGTTTGTAACGTCTGCACCTTTTTTCAGCGTAATGGCAATGTTGTTGAGGTCGCCTATTGAGGGACTTCTAGCAGCGACAAATGCCGTAACGGCCTGGCCGGCGATTTTCCTGGCGATTTTGGCACCGGCTGTGCGGTGTAGCAATGCAACGGCGGCGCGGTAGTCGGACTGGTTAATTTTTTGGCCATTATCACCAGCCGATGCTGTTAAAAAATCTTCAACAGTTTTACTGCTGCTGCCCATGGCGGCGGAGATGAGTTTTTCCTGCAGTGTGGGGCTGACTTTGGCCCAGTCGTCTTTCGGAATATTCAACCATTGTGGAACGAGCGTTTTGGAGATGCTTTTTTCAACGCCCATCTGGTTCAGCAGGCCGGTAAGTTCAAGGAGTTGTGGATGACTAAAAGAACCGACGCGGATGTTGTTCGCTGCAAGCTCGCGAGAGAACAAGTTGCAAAAAGTCTTAGCCGCTGCGGGGGCTTTAGAGCTCCGGACGATGCGAGCCAACGCCAGCCATTGATCCGAAGACAAAGCATTCGTCAAACCCGGCTGCGGAAGATAATCGTTAACAATAAATTCCGCCAACTGCTTTTGTGAGGCGGTGTCTTTTGCACGCCTGTACGTAGCAGCAAGGGCACGAAGCTCCATCGGGGCAAGATCACGTCTTAGGCTTCCGTCCTTGCTGGTGAGTTTTTCAATCTTTTCCTTTATCGCCCGTTGTAGAGCAGCGGAATTGGTCGTAGCTGCGAGATCGTCATAGTCGGCAAGCTGAGTGACGGTAATTTTTACATTATCCTTACCGGGCTTACTTTTGAGCAGATTTTCAACATAAACCGCAAGTTCCGCGGCTTCACTGTTGCGGCCAAGACGTTTTAAATAACGTCCCAAAATCGCCGTATCTCCTGCTGACGTTGACTTACGAGACTGCTCATCACCAGACCAAGTCTCATACCAAGCGGCAACTGTTTTTTCCACACCGTCTTGATCCTCAGCAGTCTGGAACAAATCCAGCATCATGCGGTAACGGCGTGAATCCAGCTTTGGCGGGGTCTTACCGGAGGCAAAAAATCTCTCCTTAACGCCCGGAGCAACCTTCTGGGCCTGCTCCTTTGTGAGTTTCGGAGCCATGCCCGGGCGCATCTGCCCGAAAGCAGTTTCAGAAAAACATGTAGTAACGGCCAAAACGGCTGACAGACAAATTGAAAATTTAATAATTTTAGTAATAAAGATCCTCATTTTGCATCCTCTATTATGTTGTGAATTAGCTGAATTTAATCTTTGAGTTTTCGAAGGCCTCGAAATCCTTGGAGTTTCGACATATTACGGAGATCATCGCCAGACAGCTGGGGAGCTTTGAGTTCTGCCGGTGTCGGCAGGACAATCTGAGAAGCTTTCATCACACCGGCAATCCTGAGCTTGGCTGTGCTGTCAACCGTCCCCAATGTAGACATCTGCCTGTGCCCGAGAACTTTGGCCTCTTTATTACGCAAAACGGAGTTGGCCTGGTCTTTTTCTACGGCACTCTTGGCGATTGTCGCCCGACGAATCTTGTTACGATACGCCTTTCGCAATTGAACCATTTGCTTCGGCGTCAGGCCGGTAACGTATCGGTACTTTGCGGGAGCATGAATATTTGCGCGTATCGCCTCCCAAAAACTTCCCTGCTCTTTGGTAAGTTTTTTTCCAACGACAGCAATAACACCTGATTTCAGGGTCTCGTGACGCTTTCGGATAGCGGCCAGTTCCTTATGAAGTCGCCGAACATCTGAATCAGACGCATCTTTAGAACCCATATTGATTTTACGAACGGCCTGACGAAGATTACGCATCGCCACATCTTCTGCCCGCTGCGCAGCATCAAGATCGATCTTGCTGGTTTTGTACCAGACAAGCAGAGTGTTAAGAATTTCTTTCGCCTGGATTTCAGTACACCCCATTGCAGCTAAGTCCTGATTGTTCAAAGCGAATTTTTTGCGCAAATCCCTAACCGCACAAAAAACTTCAGGACTGAGGGCAGTTGTTACTTTGGGGCTGGTAGATTGTTCTACCGGTAACTTCTGGGCGGGTAAGGAATCTTCTGCAATAAGCGAGGTAGCTATTAACCAACCCCCAACTGAACAGATAGCAAAACATAAAAAAACCGATTTCCAATGCCTCTTGATCTTAGCCATAATCTAATATCTCCAATTTTGCATGATTTATGTAAAATATAGTACTTAATCAAAACTTATATTGAAATCTTTATAGAGAGAGTCATTTCTGCATGTCCACACCTCAACCGCAATCAGTCTCTATAGATAAAAACCGACCCTGGCTATCTAGCGAAAGCCCCAGCAACCCACACCGGTTACGAATTGCTTAGAACCCCGAATTGTACATACCTGGCTACCTAAAACGACACCACTAAACTCTATAGATAGACACAAAATAGGCGTCAAGGAAGCCTACACGGCCTCCATATGTCTGAAATGATGAGAGTTAGAAATGCTACGCCCTGAAATGCTAAAGAAAACAAATTCCCTTTATCAAAGACGTCAACAGATTTCCGACCCAATCAATCATGACACTCTGAGAACCCAACAGCGGTAATGCTACAATCAACACAATATGCTTGTCAAGAAAATTCCTTAAATTAAATATATGGTAAACAGAATATTTATTTTTTACTTGAATTCATTGATCTCATGAGGTGTACTAACGGCGATAATTGAGTCACGTTATCACGGGTCACTTAACATGTCGGTGGGTAAACAATGAAATATGTGTTTCACTTTTTGCTTCTTGTTTTAATTTTGGGATTCATGGATGTTTCCTCTGCGGATTCTGCAAGCCGCGAATCTGCTATTACAACAACGCAACCCACGGCAAAATCTTCAGACGCTGAGATGATCCAACTCAGTTTTCCGGAAAAAGTTGAAGTAGGATTACTCTTAGAGTATGTCAGCAAACGTCTTTCCATGAACATCCACTACGATCCATCTATTGGTAAAAAAAGTGTTACGATTATATCTCCAACTCGCATACCAAAGGCCTCTTTGATTGGATTATTGCAAAGTGTACTTAAGATGGCCGGGCTTGTAATGGTAGATTCTGACCAGCCGGGTTGGAAAAAAATTATAGAGAATAAGGATCTGCTTACCACAACCCAAAAAATCAATCGAGACCAAACCAATCTCGAAGACCAAGCCGCCAATACAGCTATTACCCAAATATTCCACCTTCATCATGCTACTACCACAAGTATAGAAAAAGCGATTAAACCGCTTTTAAGCAAGCCTGGGGGCAACAGCTTTGCAATCACAGATACGGATATTATCATTACAGATTATGCGGGAAAGCTACGAAGAGTCGCCTCGTTAATCAAGTTAATGGATCAGCCAGGCAAAGAGGTCAATGTTCGTTTTATTTCAGTAAAACACCGCGATGCCGATAAACTGGCCCCTGAAATTAATGAGATCCTCAAAAAACGCCAAGCGATATCCTCTTCCATAGAAAACAAGGCAAAAAAGAAAAATGTAGATGTCTCTGCGGAAAAGCTAACCAATCAAATCGTTATCATTTCAGCTAAGGGCGATGACACCGAGGCATTGGAGCTTCTCAAGGCGTTAGATGTTCCTACCAATACGCAAACTCATACATATAGCTTTGAACATATAAGTCCCCAAAGGATTGATAAGCTCATACGCAGCCTGATCAGTTTGGAAAGTAAAAAACAGCCTTACGAGTCGGTAATTGACGAAGAGTCGCTTACGTTGGTGGCAGTAACATCAAAAGATGTTCATAAACAACTTACTGATCTAAAATGCCAATTGGATGTTGCTCCCAAAGTAACGACAAAATCATACCTCTTTCAATACGTATCCCCAAAACGAGTGGAAAAACTTGTTCGCGATCTAATGCGTGAGGATAAGAAAAAGAAGGACTACAAATCTACAATCGACGAAGAATCTGGTTTGTTTATTGTTACCGCTACAGCAGGCATTCATAGTCAAATTCAATCCCTTAAAGATCAACTGGACACGCCTGATGTCGCAGAAGATTTGAGCCACATTCGTTCGTACAAACTTGTAAACGCGACCGCTTCCGAAGTCCTGGAGACTATCAGTTCACTAGACTCTGGTGATGGTGGGCTCGCCGCATTGGCAAGCAAAGTCGACCAAGATAGTTTTACCAATAAGGTCAAAGAATTCGCAGGTCCCAATCGCCCGCCTTCAGCTGCCGGGAAGGTCGCTCCCAAACCTCCTGTATATACACCTACTCCAAGCGGCATGAATGAGCCTGCAAAAAATTGGCGGCCCAAAGCAGCGACCAAAAAAACAAGTAATGCCACTGTCATGGCTGACCCGAATACAAATACAATCATCGTGGTTGCACCGCCTCCGATCCAAAGGATGTATAAGGAACTGATTGCAATTTTGGACAAACGTCAACCGCAAGTCTTAATCGAGGCTACGATAGTTACACTTGATACCAGTAATAATTTTTCACTTGGTGTCGAAATCGGCCGCGCAGGTACGGTAGGTTCTGACGGAGAGTATATGGTTTTCAGTTCGTTCGGGCTCAGTAACGTTGATCCGCTTACGGGAAAACTCTCACTAATCCCTGGTCTGGGATTCAATGGCGCTTTGATAAGCACTGACATGGTCGATATTATAATTCGTGCATTGGCTGGAAGCGGGAGAACGAAGGTCCTTTCCGCACCCAAAATACTAGTAAACGACAATTCCCCAGCGACATTAGTAAGTGTAAACGAGGCTCCGTTTACAAGCGTAAATGCCTCCGATACTGTCGCTACCACGAGTTTTGCAGGGTATTCGTCAGCTGGTACGAGTATTTCTATGACGCCACATATTAGTAAAGGCGATCATGTCGTATTAGACTATACGATCACACTCAGTAGTTTTACAGGCACAGGCAGCGATGGGATTCCTCCGCCGCGTCAAACCAATACTATCACCAGCAAAATCACAATTCCGGACGGTAACGCGGTAATCGTAGGCGGTTTAAATCGAAAAGATTCTTCCGAAACCAAAACCAAGATACCTTTTTTTGGTGACATTCCCGGTCTGGAGTATCTCGCCAGCAGCCGCAGCCAGAACTCCTCAGAAAGCACCTTGTTTATATTTATCCGTCCGATAATACTTCGGGACGACCAATTTGAGGATTTGAAATATCTTTCCAGCCGCGATTTGGAAAAAGCAGGATTGCCGCCAAACCATCCCGCCAGCCCTGCTTTGCTCATGGAATAGCAAGTCGGGCATATGGACAAGTAATAACGGAGAGAAATAAACTGGCTGTCATTAATGATAAATTTGCAACTGCGTTAAAGTCCCGACTTAACGGGCAATCCGATGCTGTTTTGGCAGCTGGAAATGGTAACTGCTGCCTCAAGCATGCGCGCCAGGCAGAGGTGCCGGCCGGTATCATCAGTGAGTCCGCCGCCGAGGCAATGGGGCTGACTTTCACCGAGAGCCTTGCGGACATGCCGGTCAGTAACGAATTCCTCGCATCTATTCCCATAGCTTTTGCCCGTCAGCACAGCTTGCTGGGTTTTGTATCAGATAACGGAACAATGCCAGTCGTCATTGCAGATATATCACAATGGCCACAGCTGCAAACTATTTCCAAGCTGTTAAACAAGCGAATTTCGCCGATCGTTGCTCCTCAAGACGAGATCATGCGGACTATAAACATCGCATATCAGCAGCAGTCAAGCCAGGCACAGCGGGTGATTGAGCAGTTCGACCGCAACGACGTAATGCGAGAACTCCAAACGGCAACGGGTAATGAAGATTTGCTTGATGTCGCTTCAAGGGCGCCAGTCATAAAGCTGGTAAACCTAATGCTTTTCGAAGCTGTCAAACGCAGAGCTTCCGATGTACATGTTCAACCTTATGAAGACCGTTTGGTAATCCGTTTTCGCGTGGACGGTGTGCTTCATGATGTGTTGCTTCCTCCAAAACAGTTGCAGGAGGAAATCAGCAGCAGAATAAAGGTTATGGGCGGAATGAACATCGCCGAGCGGCGGTTGCCCCAGGACGGCAGAGCTACAGTTGAGGTGGGTGACAGAATTATTGATTTGCGTATTTCGACAATCCCGGCCTGCTTTGGTGAGCGTACGGTCATTCGTCTTCTCGACAAAAGCATCAGGCTATACGAACTAACCGAGCTTGGTATGCCGGACAATGTTCTGGATTCAATGCGGCGATTAATTCGTATGGATCATGGAATAGTTCTCGTTACCGGCCCGACGGGCAGCGGCAAAAGCACAACACTCTATGCGGCTTTGCAGGAAATCAATTCACTCGAAATGAATATTCTGACGTTGGAAGATCCTATTGAGTATCGGCTGGAGGGAATCAGTCAGATGCAGGTAAGTGATCGCAAAGGCATGACTTTTGCCAGCGGGTTGCGGCATGTATTGCGTCAGGATCCTGATATTATCATGGTCGGCGAAATTCGTGACACGGATACCGCTCAAATGGCGATCCAGTCTGCCCTTACCGGGCACCTGGTGTTTTCCACTCTGCATACGAATGACGCCGCCGGCGCCGTAGCTCGAATGTTGGATTTGGGTGTCGAACCATATTTGTTGGCCAGCAGCTTACTGGGCGTTTTGGCCCAACGGCTTGTAAGACAAATTTGCCCGCACTGCCGAAAACCATACAAGGCTGCTGAGAAAGACTTTCGCCTGTGGGGAATAGACGAAAAACAGATCGGGTCAACGTCGTTGTTTAAGGGCGAGGGTTGTCCGGAATGTTTAGAAACGGGTTACCATGAACGCCGGGGAATTTTTGAACTCCTGCAGGTTGACGACATTATACGGGAGTTCATCCTTAAATGCGGATCTGCCGCTAGTATAAAAGGCCAATCCGTCGCCAACGGAATGGCTACTCTCCGCGTTGACGGCATAAACAAAGCAAAGACTGGTACTACTACTATGGACGAGGTCGCACGAGTTACCGGCCGAGACGATTTTTAATATCCACTTTTATTTTTAAGCAAAAAAAATTATGGCAGTGTTTCAGTACAACGCAGTTGACCTGGATTCCTCATCGGTTGCGGGAACCGTAGTGGCGGATACTCCGCGGCAGGCGCGGGATATTCTGCGTCAGCGTGGAATGACTGTTACTCGCGTACACGAACTTATTCGCAAAAGCAAATCCTCTTTTTTTGCAAACCGGCAAGGGCGTGGTGCGAATGCCAACGTTGCAGAATTCGTTCGCGAACTTGCAACATTACTAACGGCGGGGATTCCGTTGCTGTCAGCTTTGCATACATTAGTTGAGCAGCATAAGGGCAAATTCAAAGCCGTTATTCAACACCTGGCCGATAGAGTCGCCGCTGGTGCCAAGCTTGCCGATGCCATGGAAGACTATCCTGCGTACTTTGATGAACTGTGCCTTAGCATTGTAGATGTTGGAGAACAAACCGGAGCACTGGAAAACTCGCTAACAAGACTGGCGGATTTTAAGGAAAAGTCGCACCAGCTAAAAAGCAAGGTTGCCACTGCCCTGATATACCCTTGTGTGGTCTGCACTGTAGGGCTGGGCGTTTCGATTTTTCTGATGACTTACGTAGTGCCCAACCTTCTGAATTCTCTCATGCAGGCAGACAAGGAGTTACCTGCTGTCACTCGATTAGTAAAAGGCTGCAGCGATTTTTTAATCAACTGGTGGTGGGTTTTGTTGTTTGGGGTAGTTGGTGTTATCGCTGGGCTGCAAGCAGTAATTCGCACCCAACGCGGTCGGTTAATTTTTGATCGGATTATGCTGCGAATTCCGGTGCTGGGTGATCTGATCCGCAAGGAAAACACATCGCGAATGGCCGTTGTGATGGCGGCACTGCTTCGTAGCGGGCTAGAGTTTGTCAAAGCTATACACATCACCCGACGAACGTTGCGGAACCGCGTTTTCCGCAGAGCTATGGACGATTACGAACTGGCGGTAACTGCAGGAAGCGACGTATCTGCACCGCTGAAAAAATCCGGCGTGTTCAGCCCCATGGTTGTGCAGATGCTGGCGGTCGGTCAGCAGGCCGGGCAGCTTGAAGATATGCTCGAACAGCTTGCTGATGCTTATCAGCAGCAGATAGACACCGCAACGCAGCGAATGACTGCACTTTTAGAGCCGCTTTTGATCGTTTTATTGGCAATTTTGATTGGTGTTGTCGCATTCGCGACGATCTTACCCATATTGGAGATGAGCAATGTATTATAGAAAAATCGTAAGCAGAAGTGCTTTTTCGCTTATGGAAATAATGGTTGTGATAGTTATCATCGGCCTGCTTGCTGGAGTAGTAACGGTCAACGTTCGGAATTATCTGATAAAGGCAAAGCAAAATGCTGCCCGTCAGGAGATAGCAACAATCGTCGGCGCTCTGAACACGTTTTACACCAGCTATTCGCGATACCCGAACCACGACGAAGGGCTTCGGGTTTTAGTTCAAGCTAGCGAAAAATTTCCCGAACCGATAATTGACGGCAAACTGACTGATCCATGGAGCCGCCCTTACCAGTATATTTCACCGGGCAGGATGGGGCCTTTTGAGGTAATCTGTTACGGTGCTGACGGCAGAGAGGGCGGTGAGGGTGCAGATGCCGATATTTCAAGCGACCATCTGAAAGAATGAAACAGCGGCATATACAAGCTCGTGGATTTAGCCTTATTGAAATGATGGCGACGTTGTTGGTTATCGCCATGATAGCTGCCGGTATTACGCTGCATGCTGAAGGTCCGATGCAGTCGGCCAAGATGAAAGATGCCTTGCAGCAGATTGGGCAATTCGATCACATGACTCGAATGTACGCCCGGCAACAGGACAAGACTATATGGTTAGTCGTAGATATTCAAAAATCAATACTGCGTCGGATCGGGAAAGATAGCACTGAAACTTTGGGTGACATATTAACACTGCCGGATGGTTTTCGGATCACCCGGATGTTGATGCCGGAAAGTAACCTCGATGGTGGAAGTACTTCCATTCGCTGCAGCAGACAAGGTTTTATGCAAAGTTATGCAGTTTTGTTGAGCGGCCCTAATGAACGGGAACAATGGATTCTGTTTACGGGCCTGGGTGGTGAACTGATAAAAGTAAACAATGAACAAGAACTACGTAAAATCATGGACGTCGCGAAAACGCGGAATGACGCTGATTGAGGCTTTGGCGGGTACCGCTGTTTTAGCTACGGTTTTAGTGTCAATTCTTATCGCTGACGCTAGATTGCGAAAACAGGCACACCGGTCTGAGTCTCGAAGCCAAGCGTGTGAGATGGCGGAGAGTTTGCTGGCGAAGTTCTGGGAAAAACCAGAAGAATTTCCGCGGACAGCCAGCGGTGATATTCCCGGTCATCCCGGATGGACATGGAGGACGCAACCGGTGAAAAACGATGCAGCAGATGCGATGAATTCGCAAGTTGTAGTACTTGAGATTTTTGCTCCGCAGTTAGCTTCGCAATCCCCGGTCGTTAGAGTGGAAGTGCTTTTGTCGGAGAAAAGTTTATGACTTTCAAAAAAGCAATGACATTAATTGAAGTTATGGTAACCATTGCGATAGTGGGAATTTTGACAACCTCCGCCATTACCGTCCTTGGGAATCTCTCGCGATCACAGCGGCTTGGCGAACGAACAAATGCGAATTCTGTCTTGGAAGCAAATCTCGATGTACTCCTGAGAATGGATTTCAATCACGCCTCGCAATACAAAATCACACCCAGCGGTTTTGCCATCCAGCAGGGTTCCCGCCTGGATGCCAAGACTTTGCAATTGCAACATCTACCGGCCAGGGTCTATTTTGAAATCAAACAAATTGGAAATACCCGCTGGTTGGTAAGGCGTCAGATTGTTGAGGATGACAAAAAATCCAAAGAATCACTGGAATTGATCTGTCCTGGAGTTCAAGACGTACACTTTGAATCAAGAAAACCGGATGAAACAGAACCGAAATTAAACAAGTGGCACAGCTTATCGGATATTTCAAAAGTAACAGTCGAATTTACAAATTCCCAAAGAGCTGACATTCGTCTGGAATACCCAACGGGGGCAATGAACTGAAATCCAAAGTAAGACAATCTGGTTTTACACTTGTAATAACGCTGTTGGTACTCACAGTAGCAGCGACGGTGCTTGCCTCAACAGCAAGACGCTGTTGCCGTGAGTCACTTCAGACAGCAAGCGATTTACGCCAGCTGCAGGTTCGATGGGGCACTATCAGCTGCAGAAACGCCATATTGCCTAAAGCAGAACAATTGCTCAATGAGCGTGCCGCCGAGTTGGAAGCCCCTGTATCAAAAACCGAAAAAGTAATCTCTTTGGGTAATATGAAATTCAGGCTTGTCATCTCAGATGAACAGGCCAAGGCAAATATAAACATGATCTCCTCAATGAAAGGCAAGGACGGACTTCAAAAAAGTCTCCAGCAACTTCAGGCCGATCAGAATCCTCCATTGCTTTTGAAACTTCCAATTAACGATTCAAATGCCTCTGGAGGCAATAAAGCCAAAATCGCCTACACTTGTTTTGACCAGATATTCGTGGATGCTCATCCATCTGATTTTTTAAAGCTCAATGACCACCAGCAAGTTCTGACCGACAGGATCACCTGCTGGAGTGACGGCAGGGTAAACTTCCGGCGTGCCGATCCCCTCGTCCTGCGGGAAATGCTTCGAGGTTTTCTTACCGAATCGCAAGTTACCGAGCTGCAGCAACGGTGTCTTGATACCCCTGACATAACATTATACGAAGCCGTGAAACAATTGGATCTCGGACGTACCAAAGCAATGGCAGCTGGTTCTATCCTGACTGATACATCAAATTCCCATAGCCTCTGGATCATCGTCGAGGGAAAAACCCGCAACTGGTATAGTTTCTCCGTTAGCAATGGCAGTAGGCACTTTGCCTCAACAAAAACACGGAGTTTTACATGGTAGCGTCTGTCAAAAAAATAAAACGCTATCTGATTCTGGCGAATGCTGTATTGGGAATCGTAATTGTTTTGTTCGTGTATTGCCTGTTGTTTACTCCAGTCAGGGCAAATTCCGATCCCCAGGCATCCTCTACGAAGGCTTTTTCGTTTTCGAACAGACGGGAACCAACGAGTCTGCCGCTTTCGTCATACGCTATCGTGCACAAACGTAATTTGCGCAAGCCGTTATTTGACCCCAAGCCAATCAAAGTCGTAAAACACGCGCCGCCAAAACCAATGCTAACGGTAAGCTTGGTCGGAACCGTGTTAGAGCCCGGGTTTACCTATGCGATTTTAAAAAACAGATCCGGAAAAACAAAATTCGTAGATAAAGGCGAGGTATACGAAGACGTAAAGGTTACCGAAATCACCTCAAACTCGGTCACAATAATTTTCAATGGTGAAACAATTACTCTCCATAAAAACGATAAGGGGGGGCAAAAATGACCACAGCTTTTTTGCTATCCCTGGAAGAAACTCGCTGGCGTGTCGGGCGAATAGACGGTGAGGAAATCACCATATGTGAATTATCGCGATTAAAATCTGAGGGTTACGACCTCCAAGCGGAAAAGTTAGCTGCTATCCTTCAGGAACTGGACTATGACAATCAGGGAGTCTGTCTCGGTCTGCCAAATTCAATGGTTTTTACCGGCACCATAGACACTGCTGATTTGCAACGAAAAAATCGAAGATCAGCAATGCTGTACCGCCTTGAAGAACAACTTCCCTGCGAGGCGGAAAAGCTGACGACCGATTTCATCACAAACCCGTCCGGGAGCTGCCTTGGGCTTGCTGTTGAAACAGACCGTATCAGTGAGATTATTACCGAGCTTGAAAACGCTGACGTTGAGATTCTGAGCGTACGCTCGACATCATTACTGGGTCTATGGGCAAGCCTCCCCGAAGCCTCAAAGGAAGATAAATACATCCTTCTTGCCGATGGGGATGTGATTGAAATATTCAGACTCTCACATAAAAAACCGCTCTCATGGTTCAGCTGTGAAGCCAGCCCTCAACAACTGGCAGAATGTCTGCATGCTCTTATACTTACAGATTCGCACGGAGATGAGCAGACTACCGTTAGGGTTTTAGGGAATCTGGACAATAAAATCGCCTCCGAGGTAGAATCGCTTACGGGAATAAAGCTAGAGGCTCTGATTATTGAGGAAGCACCTTTTTCTCAAGCCATACGAGCTACCAAAATGCTCACGGATGGGCAAGACGCTGGTTGGGTGGATTTTCGAAGGGGTGCCCTTGCCCCCCCAAACAAATGGGAAAAGTTCTCCGGCCTGCTGAAATCTGCCTGCATACTCGGTGTGGTTCTTATGGCGATACTGATCTCCGGGATGTATTGGAGATCTAAACAGTATGAAAAAATAGCACGTAGTAACGAGCAACAAATGGCTGATGAGTATTCCCGCTTTTTCCCAGGTCGATTGGTACCCATAAATGTTAAAACCACGCTTCAAAGCGAATATCGCCATATGTCAGGTATTCGCGGTGGTGACAGCGGTACGCCACAACTTTTTAGCGCCTTAGACACACTAAAACAAATCGTCGGTGCTTTACCCCCGGCTGTGCGACTGCGAATCTTGGACATTAGAATCGGTGCGACAAGTATATTTATCGATGGTCAGGTTCGAGATCATAGCTCTGCTGACACTATCGCCCAATCGCTAAAACGCGCAGGGCTGGACGTGGATTCTCCCCGTACGGAAAACATAAAAGCTGGCGGGGTATCTTTTACAATCGCGGGCAAACCGAAACCAGAGAAACAAAACGCCTCTGCATCATCAGGGAGGCAAATCAAATGAAGCAGCGGGAAAACATAATGCTTGCCGTGATGTTCGGGCTTTTGGCGATTGTCGCTTTATGGACACACGGGCAAATGTCAAAAGCACGCAGCGCCGCCGAGATAACCTCTGACGATGTCCAAATCTGCCAAAAACTCATCTCGACTATGAAAAAATCCGCCCACCGCCCAACAATGGCCAGCGATCATGAAAAACTCAATACCGAAACGAACAGCTTTATTGAGCGAGCTGCCTCTGAGGCGAAAATAGACTCCAAATCCCTCATCCGTATCACCCCAGAACCGGCCCGCCGCATGGGTGATACCGCTTATAAAGAAAAACCAACAATGATTTTCCTCAAAAACATAACGCTTGAGCAGTTGGTGTCGCTATCTCATGGCCTGCAAACTGCAGAGCAACAGTTAGCACCAAAATTTATTCGCATAGTCGCACCTCAGCAAAATGATACAAGTCTCAAATGGAATGCTGAGGTCTCAGTTACATACCTTATTTATGCTCCGCCTTCATCACAAACCAACGTCGGGAGAACAGCACGATGATTAATGTTATTAAAAAATTACTACTAACCTGCATTGCGATGGTCTTTATTTGCCCCATTGCCGGATGCTTCAAAAATGAACCTAAAAGCACAGATGCCTATCAGACCATGCCGGGAAACCCTACCCGAAACACAGAAGCTGCAAAAGGCCACAACAAAGCTGCCTTAAATTTGATCAAACAAGATTTGTTGGAGTCAGCTGAAAGAGAGCTTAAACTAGCAATAGAAGCGGATCTGCTTTTCGGCCCCGCTCATAACAACCTGGGTAGCGTTTACTACAGACAGAAACGTTTTTACCTTGCCGCGTGGGAATTTCAATACGCCGCCAACTTAATGCCGAAACAAACCCAACCGCGAAATAATCTCGGGCTGGTCTATGAATCAGTAGGCCGCCTTCAAGATGCTGAAAAGCAGTACGACAAGGCCCTGAAGATAAATCCCGAAGATGTGGACGTTATCGGCAACCTTGCCCGAGTGCACATCCGATCGAATCGTAAGGACAAAAAAACACAGGAACTGCTCTCAAAGATCGTCATGAGCGACGAAAGATCCAATTGGGTCTCCTGGGCCAAACGCCACCTCGCCCTGATGGATGTCAAACAATCCACACCCAAACCCACCCATGATCCCACCGCTGGTGTGCCACTATCAGAACTGATAGAGTAACTTGTACGGGGTAAATCGTCTTGGCGTGGAAATCAAGGGGTTTTACAATAATCATCATTAATAAAAACTCTTGACTAAACCGCGGTGATGATATAACGTGCGGATCTGGGCCTTGAGATATGGGGCCACGAGCCGCGGAGGCGAATAATAGCTACAGATATTATCGGTTTCTGGTGATACTGTGATTGTAATCGTATTTTTGCCTGTCGTGCTACTCCCCGCATTTTTTTGAAACAATTGTCTCTAAGCTCTGTAGGGTTTTGTACGGCGGCTCTACCCGAATGGATTTTTTTGAATAATTGAATAACGCATCTGTCCCGCGTGGGGCAGGGTGCACTTAACTTAAACAACGTCTCACCCGAAACCGGAAGAATTTCAGTCCAGAGACGTTGGCAAGTAAAGTGCGCCCTGATATCGGTGAAATGATATTGGGGCGTCACTTGCTTGTGTTCTGGACGGGCCTCTTCCGGGCCACGGGTGAGCACAGCGGTGGCGTCCCTTTTTAATGCGCTTTTGCGTATTATCAAAAAAGGGACTCGCCGGAAAGGGGCTAGCCCTTATGGCAAAGCAACCGAATGTAGATAGGGGAAATCGCGGGGAATTAATCAGGATAATGTTGCATGTTCGCTGGATGCTTGAACTGCAAGACATTCCGCTAAAACCACCCTCAAAACAAATACTCAAGCATATTCGAAACGAACAAAAAGAAAAAGATCTCGTCGAACTGCAAGGAATACTCATCGAAACAATTCGTTCTATCGTTACGTTGACCAGTTGCACTGGTTCCGAGTCCCTAATCACTAGTGCCTCCACCGTTGACGAAGACGAAACTCCACAATGGCTCCTCGATTTGTTCGAAAACGCCCGAGAAGTGACAAATAACCACCCCGACTACCAGCCTCGCCCGGAGTTTAAGGCGAAACTTTTGAAACGCTTACTGGAGATATATGATGAAAACAGGAAATAACGCCAGCGATGCTATCGCCCGGCAACGCCGGGGGTAACTCCCAGCGGGAGTGACAAATAATATTCACACATATTACGGTGCCGCTGGTTTCTCTCGGTCAGAGTGACTATACACAACTACGATGCAGATGGCGACATAGTCTGCTTAAACACAATGGAGGATACAACCCTTGGCTTTACTGGCTTTTTTTAATAACGATTCTACTGACAGCGAATTGTTGGCAGATATTGCCGGCTGGTTGACCGTCAAAGCGGCCGCCGCCGCGATGGGCAGAACTCCGCGCAACATACGCAAGCTCTGCGATGCGGGCTCGCTGATCGCCGTACGCACCAAACACGGCTGGCTTATCGATCCCGATTGCTGCCCGGCACTTAAAATCGCAGCCGGCATAACTAACAACGCGCCAGCGATCACCAACTCACCCTTGACTGGTATATCCGCAAACAAACGCAAGATCGCTCACGCCCGCTACACATGCATTACCACCTGGCAGGAAGCTCTGCAACACAAGCCCAAAACAATGACAACCACCGAATACCTGACCCATTGGCTTGAACTTTGGAATCGAAAGGGCGAACTTAAAGCAATTCGATCTACATTATATAAGTGGCAAAAGAGGTTTGCCTGCGATGGCATAGCCGGGCTGATCGACGGCCGCAAGCACACCAAAAAAACGCAGTGCACGCCCGCCGCCTGGGATTTTTTCCAGGGCATGTATTTAGACGAAGCGTGCCCGGCAATACCTCGCCTTTACGAACGCGTCGCAGCACTTGCACAAAGTGAGGGCTGGCAATGGCCGAGTCTGCGAACCATCCAGCGATGGGCCAAGGAAAAACTCGATCCAAAACTCGCAATGGCAGGGCGGCAACCCCGTCGGTTCCGAGACAGAGCACTGCCCTATGTAGATAGAGACTGGACGCGGGTCCCCGCAATGGGCTGCTGGGTTGGCGACCATCGCCAGCTAGACATTATGATTCCCCGCAAAGTTTACAACTCCAAAAAGCGACGTGAAGAATACAAATGGTTTAGGCCGTGGCTAACCATGTATCTTGATGCTCGCAGCTGGAAGCCGACCTGTTGGACAATCCGTTTCGAGTCGCCCGACGGCAACGTAGCGATGGGAACTTTTCTTGACGGCGTTAAGGAGCACGGCCAGCCAGAGCATGTTTATCTCGACAACGGCAAAGATTTTCGGATGTATCGTTTCGCCGGCGGGCGCAAACGACCCGCCAAAAAGGGCGAAAAGCTCGTGCCGGAAAAGCTCGTCAAACCCGCCCTTGAACTCATGGGCATCAAGTCTACTTTTGCCATGCCTTATAACGCCAAGGCAAAAGTAATTGAACCGTTCTTTAAAATCGTTTCCGAGCAATTCGACAAAACATTCGAAACATATTGTGGCCGGCGGGCGGATCTCCGGCCGGAAAGACTTAAAAAGATTAAGCCCGCCGACTACGCAACTCGCGGGCTGAGTTTAGGCGGTCTTATAGAAGCTTTTAATGCATGGTTAACGACCGATTATGAGCTGCAAACTTCGCCCTCAAAAGCGGCAAGTGGATTGAGTGTGCTGCGAGCCTTCCGCGAATTGCGTAGGCCAGACTTTAAGGCTGTCAAACCATCTGATGATGTGCTTTCACTTTTGCTTATGCCGTCGCTGCCGGTTGTAGTTTCGCAGAATGGTATCTACGTTCGCGACTTCGGACAACATTACTGGTCAGACGCTCTTGAAGACCGCCGTTGTTGCAACCGTCGCGACCGTAAGCGAAAAATTGTCTATCGTTATAACCCAGCCGATGAAACCTGCATTTACGTGTTCAATGCCGAGGACGATAAATTTATCTGCGTTGCTACTCCTTATATAGGTAGTGCAACTCACCCGCTGGCTGAATCCGATCACGAAACAGGCCGTCTCGCTGCTGCAATCGCACTGCAACGACATGTGTCGAAAACCACCAACCAAAAAGTTCGCGAGCTTCGTAAAACCGCCGGCAATAAATTACTCGCCGCATCACAACAGGCGGGTATCAAACTCGGCGAGCGTGATAACCCGCGTGCTATCGCCGACCCGCCATCTGCAGTTATCAAACTCAATGGCACCGGCCAACTTGACCGAGCAGCACGCACCGCTGCCAAACAAAAACAGCAACACGAAATCAATCAACAACAGCGCGAGACACTTACGCAGGAATTTTTAGTAACAGGCACAGACAGCCTTAAGGCCGATCAGCAGGAACTGCTTGACCCACTTACCGCACTAATCACAAAAGAGGTAAACAACTATGAATAACCACCGCCGACATGACCCTCTCTATGAAATGAGTATCCGGCAAGGAAGCCACATAACACAACAACAAGAAGTCATTTTGGAACGACTTGCCAGAGTGCAATGGAAAGACGGGCTCTCTGATAAGAAAATGGGGGGCATTATCGGCATAAGTCCGGCAACGATTAGCCTCCTGAAGTCCGGTAGCTATCGCGGCGACCACGATAAATATCTGGGACTGCTCAAGCAATGGCTGGACGAACGGGAAAAGGGCGAGAAAAAACCGCACGCGTTATATATCCCCACAACCATTGGGGAAAATATCCGCATGGTTTGTACGATGGCTGTGCAAAAACCCTGCATCGGTATAGTAAAGACACCTTCGGGCTGGGGAAAAACTGCCGCTCTACAGGAAGTAGGCAAACAAATCTCGCCGCGAGGGTGCTACATCCAGGCGGGTGAAGCAAGCGCCTACAAAAGAGACATGCTCTACACCTTGTGCCAAGCGATTGGCGTGCCCTACGTGTCGGCGACAGCTCGAGTGTACAGTGAGTTGGGCAAAAAACTTGCTGAATTCTATGGCGGTGGAAGCGCAAACCCTTACCTGATCATCATCGACGAGGCGACCACACTAAAACATGCAACCATAAATATGCTGCGTAACTTGCATGATGATGTTAACTGCAGGACGGCAATCGTGTTTGCCGACACTGTCAGTCGCCTTGATGGTTTTTTGTACGGATGCAATTCACAGGCGATTGCCGGCGGCAACGAACAACTGCGTTCTCGTGGCAATGCACAGTGTGTTGTAGACGCGACACAAACTCTTCCAGAAAAAGATATAGTTACCATCGCCCAAAGCAGCATCAAGATCACAGGAGCTCGCAAAAAATTAAATGCCGGTGCGGTCAAGTACCTCGTGAACCTCGCTGCTAAACCAGGGGCGCTTCGCAACGTCGTTAGTCGTGTCGAAAACGTCACGTTCTACGCAAAAGAAAAAAATGTGACCGCTGAATACAACGCAGCCCAGCTTGACTACGTGGGTATTCTTTCCGGCGATTCGTGGACAATGAAACACACAAAATCCCCCTTTGGCAATGCCGCAACAGCTACACAAAAATCACTTAGAGCACGTTAAAGTTGACCGTTCGCCTTCCTGCTGACTGCGGCGTAGGGTGGTGGCGTAGGAATCCGTCGTCATTGGCTGCAAATTTTGTATCTGACGCCACGGAATCGACCGCCCAGGGGGCTAATTGGAGCCCGGATATTTTGCGGAAAACTCGCGGAAAACCGGCTGATTTGAATATCCCGTTTTTGAGGCATTAACACGCGTTTAAGCCCCGTATATAACCTGATATGTAGTTGCCCCGTACAAGCCATCCTGGGCGATCATTCACCCCATTCTCAACTGTCTCGCTCAATTACCCTATGCTGATTTCGCCTTTTATTTCCCGGCCTTTCCCGGCTTTTCCCGGTTTTTCCCACCAATCCTAAATCCCCCTTCATTTCGTAGCAACACGCTCTAATCCAGCCATGCTGTCTGTTGGTGAAATTTGCGGTTCCGCCGTTTTTTTCTGTACATTCCCATAAGCAAAGCTAAACTTATCATTAGTAAAGTTACAGTGAACCTTATCCTGTTTTCAAGGTGCTGATATGAATATCAATGTGATGAAAACCTTTTGCGATCTGGTGGATACGGGAAGTTTTTCGCGGGCGGCCGAGTCGAATTACGTTTCGCAGTCGGCGGTTTCGCAGCAGCTGGCGAAGCTGGAGGGCGATTTGTCGGTTCAGCTGATTACGCGCGGCGGGGGCGGACTTGTCGTCCCTACCGATTCGGGAAAAGCGTTCTACGACGGGGCACGCGAAATCGTCCGCCGCTACGAGCAACTGCTCGGTGAAGTCAAAAGCGTTACCGACTCGGTTCGCGGTGTGCTGCGAGTTGGCACGATTTATTCGATCGGTTTTTATCTTCTCGATCCGTTTGTGCGGAAATTTTTCCAGGAACATCCCGACGTCAATCTTCACGTTTCGTATACCGGGTGGAACCGAATAGTGGCCTCAATCATCAGCGGCGAGATGGACCTTGGTGTCGTGGCATGTCCCGAAAAAAACCGCTCGCTGGAAATTATTCCGCTGGTGGACGAGCAGCTTGTGGTGGTTTGTTCACCGTCGCACCGGCTGGCTGGAAAAAAAACAGTAACTAACGAAGATTTGGAAGGGGCCGGCTTTGTGGCCTTCGAGGCGAATATTCCAACACGGCAGCATATCGATAAGCTGCTGAAGAAGGCCCACATCAACGTCGAAATCAAGATGGAGTTCGACAACATCGAGCTGCTCAAGCGGGCGATCATGGTCGGTGACGGGCTGAGCATTTTACCGCTGGATAATATCGTGCAGGAAACGCAGCGCGGTGACCTGTGCTTCATGAAATTTTCAGATCCCAAAAATTGGGTTCGTCCCGTCGGAGCCTGCCGCCGTCGCGGCCGCCAGCCAAGCCCCGCGGAAAAAATGTTCCTCGAACTGCTGAACCCGAAAAAGTAAGACAGGGAAATAACGCGTAACCCCCGGCGGAATTTTGGACAGGATAATAAAATCATTGAGATAGTGTGAGCGGTTACAAAAAATATGACGAAACAAGCGGACAAGGCGACGGGGATGTGGGTTATTCGCAAGCTGCGAGCGGCGGGTTTTGAGGCGTTGTTCGCGGGTGGATGCGTTCGCGATATGCTCATGGGCGCTCGGCCGAGCGACTACGATATCGCCACCGACGCAACCCCGCGGCAGGTCGCGAAGATTTTCCCGCGTGTTGTGATGGTGGGGGCGAAGTTCGGCGTGGCGATTGTTATGCGCGGACTCCGCCAGGTAGAAGTCGCAACATTTCGCAGCGACCTTTCGTATTCTGACGGCCGCCGGCCTGACGCGGTAAAATTCTCCACGCCGCGCGAAGATGCACTCCGCCGCGACTTTACCATCAACGGAATCTTCTACGATCCCATCGCCGATGAAGTCATCGACTACGTCGGCGGGCAGAAAGACATCGCCGCCGGGGTCATCCGCACAATTGGCAAACCCGACAAACGCTTCGCCGAGGATTATCTGCGAATGCTGCGGGGAGTGCGGTTTTCGATTCGGCTGGGATTTCGTATCGCGCCGCCGACGGCCGCCGCCGTGAAGAAGTACGCGAAAAATATTTCGAAAATCAGCGGCGAACGAATTTGTGACGAACTCGGCAAGATGCTGGGCGGCAGGGCTGTGCCCGATGCGCTACAGCTGCTGGAGAATCTTAAACTCGCACCTGAAATTCTGCCGGAACTTTTCCAAAAAGATGGGCAGGGGCGCTGGACGCGCACCGTGCAGCGAGTTTCGCTGGTGGCGGGCACAGTTGATGCGATGCTGAACTTCGCCGCACTGCTCAACGATCTGAGCAAAACCGAAATCAGTAAAATCGTTCGCCGCTGGGGCGCTTCGAATCAGTTTAAGACTGTCGTTACGTGGTGCAGCGAACATCGCGACGATTGGGCACTCGCCTCCGACAATTTTGCAAAACTTCCGTTGTGCGATCTCAAGCGAATCATCGCCTCCGACAATTGGCCGCACCTAAAATGCATCTGGACCGCCCGCGAACAAATGCAGACTACCCGCCGAACGCTTACGAATCGTGTGATGCGGCGGATACGCGGGATCGATCCCAAACTTATCGCTCCGGAGCGATTTGTTACCGGGGCCGACCTGATGAAGATGCAGCTACGCGAATCTCGCGCCATCGGTAAAATTCTCGACGAACTTTACGACGCGCAGCTAAACGAAACCATCACCTCCCGCAAGCAGGCACTGGCGATGGCGAAGGTCGTAGCACGACAGGCAACAGCGAGCCGCGGTGGCAATGGTCGACCCTAACTATTGGAAATAACTGATGAGTAAACCACGCAAGCACCATTATGTATCGCAATTTTATCTTAGAGGGTTTACTTCAGACAACAACAAGAAAAATGGGCTGTATGTTCTAGATTTAGAGTCTGGCAACCAGTGGAAATCTACATCGAAAGACGTTGCTTGTGAAAGAGATTTTTACATGTTGGATTTTGATGGCGATGATGCAATAGCACTCGAAAAATGGTTCAGCGATGTCGAAAATCGGGCAGCCCCCGTGATTTCCCAAATTATTGAGTCGGGTATCATTCCTGATAATGAAGAGTACAAACATCTTATAGATTTTTTAGGTGCTATGGCAGTAAAAGTTCCCGGTGTCCTGAACATGCTCGATGATTTCTACGAACGAATTATTAGGAGAGTAATGTGGCAAATGACGGATACAAAGGAAGAATGGGAAGTGTTAGTCAAAAAATCACGAGACGATGGTTTAGAAATCCCTGATGTTTCATGGGAACAGATTAAAGAGCTTGTTGCGAAAAAAGATAATTATACGGTTACATTTCAACAAAACTACCGGATGGGCATGATTCTTCGACTAATACCAATACTGTTGCCATTGCTCGCAAAACGCAAATGGACTTTTATGAGAGGTGTAGATGATGCACCAAAAATTATATCCTCAGATCGCCCTTTGCTTCTTTGTTGGAATGATCCCGCAGACAAAGGCTGCATGTCGCCAGGTTTTGGACTTCCAGGTACAAATGTGTCGATTGCTTTGGATCAGAATAGCATTTTAATAGGGGTCTTTGAAGCTGCTCTGCCCAGCCCCCGGTTGGATGCTATGACGGTTGGTGTCTTCAACATGTGGATAGGCTTGCAAGCCGAAAGGTTTATATATAGTACAGAGGAAGATTTCGTGATAACAATGGAGGATGGTACCATTGGGAATAAGGATCAATTTCTTGAACTTCTCCAGAAAACTAGAAACCCATAATCTTGTGTATTAGGTACTGCGTTTGGCATAAATTCAATTATGTAGCCCTGAAAGGGCTATAAGGATTTAGCCGGGGGTAGAGCGAAGCGGAACCCCCGGGTTGATGTTTTAAAGAAACAAGCCCCAACGGGGCGACAGAATCGTGGGGGTAATTGCAAAGTTACTGCCGCCCTTTCAGGGCTAGTAAATTTTTGGAGGCTCTTGTCCGGGGGCTTACGCCGCCCGGCTAAACCCTGACCACCCCTTTGGGGTTAAGATTACGCTTTTTCGGCGATTTCCTTGGGCGTTGGATATTCCGTGTTGGATATTGGGGGTTTAATTTCAATCTTTCATGGCTACCCGGCTGCGCCGTGTTTCCATGCCACCCAGAAAGAACTGGATCCCCGCCTGTGCGCGAGGATGACAAAAAATTACAAATCCGCAATTCCCAATTGAAAATTGCAAATCGGAAATTGCAACCGGTACCACCGGTGGGGCGGATTGCTCTTGGGCTTGAAATCGTGTATACTTGTTGGTGGCCAGATGCGTGGAAGGCCGCTCCCTGTTTCGGCAGGGGGAGGAAAGTCCGGGCACCACTGAACTACGGTGGTGGGTAACGCCCACCGTCGCCGGGCGGTTCGCCGCTTGTCGATAGGGACAGTGCCACAGAAAATATACCGCCCCTCGCGCGGATGTCAGCAATGGCATCGAGCCCCCGTCATAAGGCTGCGAGGAGTAAGGGTGAAATGGTGCGGTAAGAGCGCACCGCGCGGGTTGTGAGGCTCGCGGCAGGGTAAACCCCACCGGGTGCAAGGTCAAGCAGCGACGAGGTTTGGTTCGGACCGTTCGAGTCGCGGGTAGGCCGCTTCCCATTGGGAGAGCGCGGCAGCAATGTCGCGTCAAGATAAATGGTCTTCGCCACCGGCGCCGTGACCCGCGGCGTCGGAGGAACAGAACTCGGCTTACAGCGCATCTGGCCGGGTTTTTTTAATTAACGGTTAGACTCCCGGATTTCTCCCGCCATATTCTTTGCACTCCCACGTCCCCAACGGCCGATAAACATTTGTACTGAATATGCGGAACATATGGAAAAAATCATAAAAGCGTGAGAAGTGTTTACTGATTTCGGGTTACATTTGCAGGAAGCGAAAATGGCAAAGATACAGGTTGTTACAAAAGATAGCGTCGGTCACGGGTTTGTGCCGCAGGAATTTCTCGCCAAAGGGTGCGACGAGTACACGATGCGGAATCTTCAGTCGAATTTCGTGGCTGATGAGTGGCGTAAACTTTCCCCGAACGAAATCGAAACACTCGTGAAAAACGGTAACACCAGCGACGACTGGAGCGAGCTGCTGGTGACGGACGAATTCGACGCGCGGCAAATCAAAAACTGCGAATTTTTCGGCCTCGTGCGTATCGCCCGCGTTTCCGACGTTAGTCTCAAACATCACGACCTGACCGTCCCGGTCGGCATCACGAATTCTCGCATCATTTCCTGCGACATCGGTAACGATACGGCGATCCATAATGTGCGGCACCTTTCGCATTACATCATCGGCGACAACGTCATGCTGCTGAATATCGACGAGATGCACACGTCTGACTATGCGAAGTTCGGCAACGGATTTTTGAAGCAGGGCGAGGACGAATCGGTGCGAATCTGGTTAGACCTCGGCAACGAAGCCGGCGGACGATCCGTCGCACCGTTTGACGGAATGACACCCGGTGACGCCTATCTCTGGAGCCGCCGCCGAGACGATACCGAACTCATGAACCGCCTGCTGGAAATCACACAAAATCAGTTCGACCCCCGCCGCGGATACTACGGCGAGGTTGCACCGAACTGCGTAATCAAAAATTCGCGAATCGTCAAGGATGTGAAAGTTGGGCCGTGCGCGTATATCAAAGGTGCCAACAAGCTCAAAAATCTCACGATCAATTCATCCGAGGCAGAACCGACACAAATCGGTGAAGGCGTGGAGCTGGTAAACGGAATCATCGCGTCTGGCTGCCACATTTTCTACGGCTGTAAAGCGGTGCGGTTCATCATGGGCACCAACAGCAATCTTAAGTACGGCGCAAGATTGATCAATTCGTATCTCGGCGACAACTCGACGGTTTCCTGCTGCGAGATTTTGTACAATCTGATTTTCCCCGCACACGAGCAGCATCACAACAATTCGTTTTTGACGGCCTCGCTCGTGATGGGCCAATCCAACATCGCAGCCGGTGCCACAATCGGATCGAATCACAATTCCCGCTCCAACGACGGTGAAATTATCGCCGGCCGCGGGTTCTGGCCGGGTCTGTGCACGACGCTGAAACATTCGTCGCGGTTCGCATCGTTTACCCTCATCGCCAAGGGCGACTACCCCAGCGAACTCGACATCACGCTGCCGTTTGCACTGCTGAGCAACGACACGTCCAACGATCAGCTGTGCGTGATTCCCGCGTACTGGTGGTTGTACAACATGTACGCCCTGGCCCGCAACAGCTGGAAATTCAACGCTCGCGACAAGCGGCAAGTCAAGGTGCAGAACGTCGAATTCGACTACCTTGCCCCCGACACCGCCGAGGAAATGACCGAAGCTATGCGGTTGCTGGAGCTTTGGACCGGCAAGGCTGTCGCTCGAAGCGAAGGTCAAAACATTTCCAACGATGACGAATTAACCAAGCTCGGGCGTGCCATGCTCAGCGACAAAACCCAGAGCGAAACCGTCGACGCACTTAAAGTGCTCGGGGAAAATATGGAACACTCGCGGCGCAATGTCGTGATTCTCAAGGTGCGGAAGGCCTGGAACGCGTATCGCGACATGCTGCATTTTTACGGCGTGCGAAATCTGATGGATTACATGGCCGCGAGCGAAAAAACACGACTTGCGGATATGGTTTCCGCCCTCAACGCTCCGCGCGAAAGTCGCTGGATGAATGTCGGTGGCCAAATCGTGCTGGAGTCTGACTTCGAGGCCGTCTGCAACGCCATCAAGGAAAAAACCCTCGACGACTGGCCGACAATTCACGAAGCGTTCGACCGGTTGTGGGAAAAATATCCCACCGATAAACAGCAGCACGCCTTCGCGACGCTGCTGCAGGTTATGGACGCAAAAACGTTAACGTCCGATGTTTGGAACGCTGCCCTCGACAAGGCTGTCGATATCCAAAAATACGTTTGCGATCAAACCTACAAGACGCGGCTGAAAGACTTCGAAAATCATTTCCGGCAAACAACGTTCCGCAACAACGACGAAATGCTCGCCGTCGTCGGAACAATCGAAGATAACAGCTTCGTCAAACAGGTACGGGAAGAAACGCAAGCCTTCGAGAAACTCGTTGGTGGCATAAAACGGCGTGGATAATCCTGCGTTGGATTAAACGGCTTTGTTGGCGGCGCTTTGCTTGATACGATCTACCAATTCCGGCGTGATTGGTACTGTGTTATTGCCCCCGCGGAGAATGACATCGCACGCCAGCTCAAAAAACGCAGCCTTCTGGATCGTTTCGTTCAAATCCTTACCGATGGCTACAAGCCCGTGATTTTTCAGAATGATCATATCGTGTTTGGCGGATATGTCGATGACGGCGTCGGCGAGTTCTTGAGATCCAGGTTCGGCGGGGGGGACGATTCCGACATCGCCTATGTAGTACGGCACCTCGACAAACACGTTGAAGTTGACGTTTTCGGGATTTCCGCACGCCAAAGTTGTCGCCGCCGGTGACTGAAAATGCAAAACCACATTCGCATCGCGGCGTTTTTTCAGGATTCCACGGTGAAAAAGCGACTCCGTCGATGGTAGAGAGTTGTTGAGAACCTTACCATCGGAAATTCGCACGTGTGAAATATCGTCGGCGGTTAAATCGCCCAGCCATTTTCGGGTAGCACTAACGAGCATGAGGTCATCCCCAACCCGCCACGACATATTTCCGCTGCTGCATCGCAACAACCCAAGGTCTGCGGTCATGCGGCAGGCGGCGGCGAAATTGTCCGACTGTTTTTGCGATACGTCCATTATCACTTTTCTCCTTCAGGCCGGTGCAGGAAACCCGCCAGCACTGTACTGCCTTGCCCGAAAAAAGACAATCTTTTTCACAAATGATCGCTCGGATACCCCGCAAAAACAGCTATCAGCATCAATCGCTCCAATAATTTCAAAAAAGCCGGAATTGCTGTTGATTTTCCGAATTTAATTGATACTATATCCCCTCACCATTACCCGCGACATTGCGGGTGGGTGCCGAATGGCGGCGACGCATTTGCGACGAGCAGATTTGCAGACCCATCATGGCCCCATCGTCTAGTGGCCTAGGACACCGGGTTTTCATCCCGGCAACCGGAGTTCGAGTCTCCGTGGGGTCAGTGTCAACGACACGACAGCCTAAGGGTGCGATTTTAACGAGTCGCATCCTTTTTCTTTTGGTCGATTTGACCAAAAGCTTGTCATCCCCTAATGGGGGGTGTATGATGTCGCCACTGCTGCGACCGCAGTGGAAAATAAGCTTAAAAATTTGATAAACGAGGTAGTTTTAGTGAAAATTTCGATTGATGCAGTTGATTTCGAGGCCCGCGATGGGCAGACTGTTCTTGACATTGCCCGTGAGAATGGAATCTACATTCCGAGTTTGTGCTGGCACGTTCGTACGGGTAAGGCCTCCCGCTGCCGCGCCTGTGTCGCGGAAATCAAGGGCATGCGCGGGCTGAAAGAATCCTGCGCCGTCGAAGTTACCGACGGTATGGTCGTCCGCACGGATACCCCAGAAGTTCTCGCCGCCCGCAAAATGGTCGTGGAACTGCTGCTGTCAAACGGTGAGCATAACTGCATTTCGTGCGAGGCCGACGGGGACTGCGAACTGCAGGAAATGGCGTATCGCTTGGGTATCGAAAAACCGTCGTACATTCTGGCAGACGACGAGAGCGAAGAGGGGCGCCGAGAGGTTGACGAATCTTCCGAAGGTATCATTCGCAACGACAAGCTGTGCATTCTGTGCGGCCGATGCGTCACCGCCTGCAATAGCAACGTGATGCACCAGGTTTTGGGCGTCGGGTACCGCGGAAAAGACAGCGTCATTATCTGCGACAACGACAAACCGATGGCCGAGTCTTCATGCGTACAGTGCGGGGAGTGCGTGCAGGTTTGTCCGGTAGGGGCCTTGAGCTTCAAAACCGCAAAGGGTAAAGGAAAATCGTGGCAGGTCGAGAAAAAAACCGTCGTCTGCCCATATTGCGGGGTTGGATGCACAATCGATCTCGGCGTTCGTGACAACAAGGTGCTTTACGCACTTGGTACCGAAGACCGCTACGAAAAGCAGGTCAACCGCGCGATGCTTTGCGTCAAGGGCAGGTTTGGGCTGGACTACGTGAACAGTCCCGAGCGGCTGACGGCGCCGATGATTCGCCGCAACGGTAAACTCGTCGAAACGTCCTGGGACGAAGCGTTGGACTTCGCAGCCGACAAGATGCGGGAAATCAAAACCAAGCACGGGCCAGGGGCATTGGGATGTTTCAGCTCCGCCAAGTGCAGCAACGAAGAAAACTACGCGATGATGCGACTCGCCCGCGGAGTTATCGGGACGAATAACATCGACCACTGTGCCCGCCTCTGCCATAGCTCGACTGTTGCCGGGTTGGCGACGACGCTGGGTTCCGGGGCCATGACCAACAGCATGCAGGAAGCCGAACTTTCCGACGTGATTCTCATTACCGGCAGCAACACCACGTGGAGCCATCCCGTTTTTGGCGGGATGATCAAAAAGGCCGTCCTCGAAAAGGGCGTCAAGCTGGTTGTGATCGATCCCCGTGAAACCGACCTGGCCAAAGTTGCCGATATTCACATCCGCCAGCGCAACGGATCCGACGTGGCATGGTTAATGGGCATGCAGCGCATTATCTGTCGCGAAGGCTGGGCCGACATGGATTACGTCCGCCAGCGATGCGAAGGCTGGGACGAGTACGAAAAGTCGCTGGAATTTTACACGCCCGAAACCGTCGAGGAACTTAGCGGAATTTCGCCCGAAGCGTTGTTTGCCGCGGCGAAGCTCTTCGCCACCGGCGGTCGAGGTGCGATTTATTTTTCGATGGGCATCACGCAGCACACGCACGGTGTGGACAACGTCAAGGCCTGCGCGAATCTGTCGATGCTGACTGGGAACCTCGGTTTTGAGGGTGGTGGTGTCAATCCGTTGCGCGGCCAGTCGAATGTGCAGGGTGCCTGCGATATGGGTGCGTTGCCGAACGTTTTCAGCGGGTATCAGGCGGTGACGGCCGAGGCGGCACGCGAAAAATTCGCAGCCGGCTGGGGCATCGACCCCGCCAACATGGATACCGAAATCGGGCAGACCGTTACGACGATGATCCAGAAGTGCGGGGACGAAATCCGCGGGATTTATGTCATGGGCGAAAACCCGATGGTCTCCGACCCGAACCTCAACCACGCAGAAAAGCAACTCGGCAAGCTCGATCTGCTGATCGTGCAGGATATCTTCATGACGGAGACGGCGGAGATGGCTGATGTGGTATTCCCCAGCTGCAGCTTCGCCGAAAAGGTCGGCACGTATACGAATTCAGAACGTCGCGTTCAGCTGGGCGAAGCGGCCATCACGCCACCGGCCGGGACGAAGCACGATTACGAAATTGTCGCCGAGCTTGCCCGGCGGCTGGGCTGCGAAAACTTCCCGAATACCAACGACGCACTTTTCGCCGAGCTAAAGGAGCTGACACCATCGTATCACGGGATGACCTACGAACGGCTGCAGCAGGAGTGTGGTTTGAGATGGCCGTGCCCCGATGAGCAACACCCCGGAACGCCGATTTTGCACGTGGACAAATTCGTTCGCGGTAAAGGGCTTTTGTCGGCGTTGGAGTATCGCCCGCCGGCCGAATGCCCGGACGACGAGTATCCGATGTGGATGAGCACCGGCCGAATGCTGGAGCATTTTCATACGGGTAGTATGTCGCGGCGGTCGGAAGTTCTCGATGCCCTCGTTCCCGAAGGCCAGGTGGAGCTGCATCCGCTCGATGCTGAGAGTCTTGGGGTCGCAAACGGTGAGAAGGTTCGCGTCACGACGCGGCGGGGGAGTATCGAGACGCAGGCCAATGTGACTTCGCGCGTGGCGATCGGATCGATTTTCATTCCGTTCCACTTTGCCGAAGCCGCGGCCAACCGGCTGACAAACGATGCACTCGATCCCATCGCGAAAATCCCCGAATTTAAGGTCTGCGCCGCGAAAGTCGAAAAAATCGTCTAGGCGGTGGAAGTTTGCCCTTTTCACTTTTCTGCCGGCCGGCCTCCGGTGCTTACGATTATTGCCACCCCTGCCATGGGTTATTGCAACCCTCGCTGAGGGCTATTTATTTGCCACCGCTGCTAGCGGTGAGTAGTTCGCGGGCCTGGTCGAGGGCGGTTTGTGAGTAGTTTTTCCCAGCCATCATTTCGGCGAGTTCGGCGGTGCGGTCGTCACCCGTTAGCAGCCGAACGGTTGTACGAGTTTGTCGCGAGTTTTTCGGCCCGGAAACTTCCTTGGATATGTGCAAATGGTTGTCGGCGTAGGCAGCGATTTGCGAAAGGTGCGTTATGCACAGCACCTGATGAGCAGGGGGGGCAGGGGGCGTTTTCGCGGTTTTGCTTCGCGGAGTGAGCGTTGCACCATGTGCCAGCTGCCGCATCTTTTCTCCGATAACCCCACCCAACCGTCCGCCGATGTTCGCGTCGATTTCGTCAAACACCAGCACGCTGATGCGATCACCACCCGCGAGTATCGACTTTAACCCCAGCATGATCCGCGAAACTTCACCACCGCTGGCAATTTGTCGCAGCGGATGCGCATTACTGCCCGGATTCGTGCGAACCAGAAATTCGATGGCGTCAAGCCCGGACGGTCCGACCTTGGCGTCGGTCGATTCCAGCGTTTCGATTTGTACATCGAACGTCGCTTCGTCCATCCCCAGCTGTTTGAACTGCGACTCAATCAGCGGTTTGAGTTTTTTCGCGGCAGCTGCGCGTTTTGTCGTCAGTTCCTCGCCGATTTGCCCCAGCTGCAATTGCAGGGCGGCGTCTTCGGCGTCGAGATGCTGCATGTCGGTTTCCTCCCCGCGCATCGCCTCGATTTTCTCACCGATTTGGCTGCGATATTCCAGCACCGCGCCGGTGGGATCGTCGGAAATTTTACCGCCCGCGTATTTGTGTATCAGGTAGTTGATCGTGTCGAGCAGCTGCTGCGTTTCGGTCAGCTCGCCATCGTCGAGATCGAGCGAATCGGCGTAGCTGTTAAGTTCACCGGCGACATCTTGCAGGGCATCGGTGGCGTCGTGGAGAACTTGCGAAATGTTAGTGAGTTTGTCGGCGTCGAGTTGGGTCAGTTCGTTTAGCTCCCGACCGATAAGTTGTAACCGCTCCAAAACCGACCCGTCTGCCTCCTGCAGGGAGTCGCAAATTTCGCTGGCGTCCTGCTTGAGTCGCCCAACGTTTGAGAGTTTGACGAATTTCGCCTGCACTTGGCTCGCCTGGTTTGGTTGCAGCTCGGCGGCGTCGATCTCACCGGCTTGGAACTCGAACAACTCTGTTTGCTGGCGGCGAAGCTCTTGCGATGCGAGAAGTTCTTCGCGCCGTTGTCGCAGTTCGCGGAGGCGGCGATGCGTGAGTGTGAATTTTTCCCGCAGCGGCGACGACTTGGCGAAGGAGTCGAGAATTTTCAGCTGGTTCGCCGGTTTCAGTAGATACTGCTGGTCGTGCTGCCCGTGAATGTCCACCAGCAATTCCCCAATCGCCCGCAGCATCCCAGCTGTCCCTGGTGAACCGTTAATCGAAACGCTCGACCGCCCCGACGCGAAAATACGTCGCGTAATCAGCAGCGGTTCGTCGGGGGTGAGGCTCATGTCGACGATTGCGCCGATTTCGTCGGCGGTCCGCTGGTCGCGGATTTCGAACATCCCGACAACGCGTCCCTCATCGCAGCCGCTACGAATCATCGCGCCCGTCGCAGCCCCACCGCTTCGCAAACCCAGCAGCAACTCAAACGCACCGATGATGAGACTCTTACCCGCACCCGTCTCGCCGGTGAAAACGTTTAGCCCCTCACCAAACTCAACGGTGGCGTCCTCGATAACGGCAAGATTCGATATGTGCAGCTCTCGTAACATTTTTAAATAACGCCGACCTTCTTTTGGGTGGCCATGAACAAATTGGCAATAAGTTTCAAAATCGTCGCCGCAATAATAACGTACATAACCCGAACCTGCAACAGGCTGCCGGATCTTTTGCAAAAATTGTCAAATATTTGCGTGAGTGATGCAATTTCCGCAAAATCCGTGTATGCTATTGGCGGCCCCTAGCAGGGGTTGCTTATTATCTGCGCCGTTGGTATCAGCGGTGTCTGGCGAAAAAACTTAGATTTAAGGTAGCACCATGATAGATATCGAAACATTTGAAAATCCGCATCCCAAACGCGACTTTGTGATCCTGCACGTTGCCCCGGAGTTTACTTCGGTGTGCCCCAAGACCGGTCAGCCGGATTTCGGAACAATCGAAATCGAATACGTCGCCGACAAAGTCTGTGTCGAACTCAAGAGCCTCAAGTTTTACCTGCAGTCGTTCCGTAACGAGGGTGTGTTCTATGAGGATATCGTCAATCGCATTCTCGACGATCTTGTGGCGGCTCTTGCACCGCGGCGAATGAAAGTTACCGGCAAGTTCACACCGCGCGGTGGAATGCATTCCGTCGTGACCGCCGAGCACCCGGAGTAAGGATGAAACCCCGCACCAAATTTTTTTGCATAACGATTCTGCTATTTTGTGCGGTTGGGACTATTGGTTTGGGATTCTGGTTCTGGTTTACCTCTAAGAGTGACGTGGTAGTGCTGGGTGAGAATCTGCTGCTGCCCAAAATCATGAGCACTCCGAAGTTTAAGATTATAGGATACGCTCACGGTGAACACTTTCGCCCTCGCGAAGGTGAAATCATAAGACGCGCCGAGGCGGCTGCCCGCACTGTCGAAACAAAAATGAACATCTATGACCCGCAGTCGGAGCTGGGGAAGTTTAACGCGGCCGCGGCGGATCAGTTCGTGAAACTTTCACCCGAAACTGTTGAAGTGCTGCTCGCTGCCCGAACGATTTACGATCAGACCGGCGGAGCGTTTGACGTAACGGCAAAACCGTTATTCGTTTTGTGGAAGGACTCCCGGAAAACCAAAATTAAAAAACTTCCGACGGCGGATCAGATTCGGGATGAACGTGCCAAGTCGCGATGGAGCGACTTGCGCGTGCGGGTTGGCGGGGCAGAGAAGTCTACCGGCGGGGCGTGCGTCGATCTTGGCGGCATCGCGAAAGGGTTCGCCATCGATCTCGCCGTTCGCTCGCTGCAGCAAAGCGGATGTTTTGCCGGTGTTGTGGATATCGGCGGAGACGTTCGATGCTTCGGAACGAGACCCGACGGGGAGAAATGGCGCGTCGCCGTTCGCGATCCGTTTGAACCGCAGGGCGGTGCACTGTTGGGCGTGCTGGAAATTCCCGCGATGAGCGTTTGCACGAGCGGTAACTACGAGCGGTTCGTCGAGATCGGCGGTAAGCGATACACGCACATCATCAACCCAAAAACCGGCAGACCCGCCGCCGGGTATCCGTCGGTAACCGTGCTTGCCCCCGACGCCCGCACCGCCGACGCCTGGGCAACCGCCCTTAGCGTTTTGGGGCCCGAAGGGTTCAAGCGGATTCCAGCGAAAAGCGGCATCGAGGCGATGGTCGTGGTTGGCACGCGCGAGAAGCACGAACTAAAAATGACCGACGGGTTTAGGCGGTTTTTTCGCGCCGCCGAATAGCCTTGTGCCCGCGCCCTGATTCGGCAACAACTAAATTCGATATTCGAATTTAGTTCGTTTTAGAAACTCGTAAGCTCCAGGAACTCGTCGAGCCGTGCGTCAATGTCTGTTCGCGCAGTTTTCAGTAAGCGGTTTAGTGAAAAGTCTTCCAGCTCGATGCTGGCTACGATTGTGCCGAAGGCGATGGCACGTTTGAGGTCTTTTACAAAAGACGCGACTGTTTCGGGGTTATCGTCGTTGGAGGCGGCGTCGGTGTCGGCGAGGTAGCCCATCATGCCACCGGCGAAGCAGTCGCCCGCACCTGTTGGGTCGACG
>DAOVZK010000012.1 GCA_030635145.1 Planctomycetota bacterium
AATTTTTAAGAAACATTTATCCGGGGGTTCCGCTTCGCTTCACCCCCGGCTAAATTCTGGTCAGCCCTTTCGGGCTTAAAAAAACTTTTGAAAACAAAAAAACTTCTGAAAACAAAAAAACTTGTATAATAGAGCCTGTTGCACAATTACCCAGGATTTTCATAACTCCTTTATTTACGTGGAACCAATCGACATAAAATAAGGACTTACGTTAATTGGCTGGAATTATGCAACAGCCTCAATAGCAGATCAAAATACCTGCCAGAAAAAAAGGTCACTCACTGTTTGACACCCTCCGGTAAACGGCGCAACGCGCACCATAACTCTCGGCCGACGGGATATGCGTCGCGTTTTTTTTATACCGCGTGAAATATAGAGTTACGCTGATTAGATGGCTGTAAAAATCCTGCATTGCGCCCCGCAAAAGGGTGTCTCCCCGGAAAGGGTGGGGGAACCAAACACCCGGGATCAGGCAGTAGTTGATAGTTAATTTGCACGAATAGCAGGAGTAAAAAAATGTCAGAATTTCGGCACACGGCAGAGGGTTTGAAGCAGTTTCAGTCGCTGAGTCTCAAGGCCAAGATCACGCTGAGCAAGGCCCGCATCAAGGCGTGGTACGAGTATTGGGACGGTGAAGTTTACGTGGCCTTTTCGGGTGGGAAAGATTCCACCGTGCTGCTGCATCTTGTCCGCCAAATGTACCCGGATGTCCCAGCTGTGTTTACCGACACGGGTTTGGAGTTTCCCGAAATTCGCAAGTTCGTCAAAAGCACGGACAACGTCGAATGGCTGAAACCGAAAATGCCGTTCAAAGACGTGCTCGAAAAGTACGGCTACCCGGTTGTCAGCAAGCGAATCGCCCGCTACGTGTACGATGTCCGCCACGCCCGCAAAACCTCCAATACCCGCCGCCTCCGCCTGCACGGAATCCGCAAAGACGGAACCTATTCCCCGATGTCGAAAATCTCCAAGAAGTGGAAACGGTTAATCGGGGCACCGTTTAAGATTTCCGACAAATGCTGCGACGTGCTGAAGAAGAATCCCACCCGCGACTACGAAAAACGCACCGGCCTCAAGCCATACGTCGGAATGATGGCCTTTGAGAGCATGAACCGCAAATCGACGTATTTCGAGCACGGATGCAACGCCTACAAGCTCACGCATCCGCGGTCGACGCCGATTGTGTTTTGGAAGGAGGACGACATCTGGGAATACCTTCGCACCTACGACGTACCGTATTCCCCGATCTACGATATGGGTTACGAGCGGACGGGCTGCATTTTCTGCATGTTCGGTGCACATATGGAGGGGAGTCCGGGGCGGTTTCAGCTGCTGGCCAAAACGCACCCCAAACAGTACGCCTACTGCATGAACAAGCTGGGATTAAAGCGAGTTCTGGACGTTGTCGGTGTGCCGTACGAACCCCAGTAGGAGGAATTTCGGATTTCGGATTGCGGATTTGGAATTTTAAGAGAAGAATTCACCGTGAAAAATCTCAGAGAACGCAAAAGAGTAGTTTAAAATATCTTTGTGCTCAATTGTGTTCTTTTGTGGTGCATTAAATCGGGGGCGCCGAATAAAAAAAACTTCATTTTGCGATAGTTCGTATTAGAGACTTGAGTTTTCGGAAAAATTCTGCGATAAAGAATCCTCGCGTTGTTTTCAACACTCTAAAATTGGTTTCATGAGGATTTTCAGGCCATTGGTCTTACCCGAAACGCACAAGAAAGGATATCGCAGATGGGCGGTTTTTACGGAGTAGCAGCAAAGGAAGATTGCGTAAGCGATTTGTTTTTCGGCACGGACTATCATTCGCATCTTGGCACGAAGCGTGGCGGATTAGCCGTGCTCGGGGCCGACGGAATCGAGCGATTCATCCACAACATCGAAAATGCACAGTTCCGCTCAAAGTTCGAGGATGACATCACAAAGCTGCACGGGAACACCGGCATCGGCGTCATCAGCGACTACGAAGATCAGCCGTTGCTGATCGGCTCGCATCTTGGTGTGTACGCCATCGTCACCGTCGGTAAGATCAACAACCTCGATGAGCTTGCCAAAACCATCTACGCCAAGCGCGTCGGGCATTTTTCGGAAATGAGCGGCAACGAGATCAACCCAACCGAGCTGGTTTCGACGTTGATTAACCAGGCCGATTCTTTCACGGCCGGGCTTGAGTCGGTGCAGGATAAAATCGAAGGTTCCTGCTCCGTGCTGCTGCTGACGAAAGAGGGCATATACGCGTCGCGCGACAAGCTCGGACGTACTCCGATTATTATCGGTAAGAAAGACGGCGCGTTTTCCGCGACTATCGAGACATGTGCGTTTGGGAATCTCGATTACGAAATCGAAAAATATCTCGGCCCCGGTGAAATTGTGCTGATGACGGCGGATGGTCTCGAGCAAAAAAAAGCACCCGGGGACCGCCTGCAGATTTGCTCATTTTTGTGGGTCTACTATGGATACCCGGCCAGTAATTACGAGGGAATCAATACGGAAGACGTTCGCAATCGTTGCGGGGCCGCCCTCGCACGGGCCGACGACGTAACACCGGATCTTGTTGCGGGCGTGCCGGATTCCGGAACCGGCCACGCCATCGGTTATGCCAACGAAGCCAAAATTCCCTACAAACGCCCGTTCGTTAAGTACACTCCCACCTGGCCGCGAAGCTTCATGCCGCAAGACCAACGCATGCGCGACCTTGTTGCCCGCATGAAACTCATCCAGATCCGCGAGCTTATCGACGGGAAACGGCTGATGTTCTGCGAAGATTCGATCGTTCGCGGCACGCAGCTGAAAGATACGGTCAAACGTATTTACAGTAGCGGTGCGAAGGAAATCCATATGCGGCCGGCCTGTCCGCCGCTGGTTTTCGGCTGTAAGTTCCTGAACTTTTCGCGGTCACGATCTGAACTCGACCTCGCCACTCGCCGCGCGATTAAACAAATCGAAGGCGACGCGAATAAGAATCTCGAAGAGTTCGCATGTCACGGCTGCGATAAGTACAACAAGATGGTCGACATCATTCGCAAAGAGCTGAATCTTACGACGCTGAAGTTCCAGAAACTCGACGACCTCATCGAAGCCATCGGCTTACCGAAAGAAAAACTCTGCACCTACTGCTGGGACGGGGCAGAATAGTTTTCAATAGCGGCAGGGGCTAGGCAATAGGGATTAGGGAATAGGCACATAGCGGATCTATTAACCATTTATGCTCTGGTTACTTGTGGTTTATAAAACAAAGAGGCAGAGAACTGTCGTAAAACAAGTGTAGCAGGGTCGGCCATTGCCGACCCTTGGCGTGAGCCTCTGTGTCATCCTCGCGCAGGCGGGGACCCAGTTCTTTTCTTTTTTCTGTCATTGCGAGGAGCATAGCGACGCGGCAATGACAAATCATAGCCATCCCTTTCAGGTCTGACCATGCCATCAGCCCTGAAAGGGCGTAAGGATTTAGCTGGTGGTGGGGAACCCCCGGTATAGATCGGGAAAGCCCCTGGATCCCCGCCTGCGCGAGGATGACAGAAGCAAAGCTTCTTTACCTTCGGAATTGGTCATTTTATATCGCTGGCCGGTGCGGTTGTTGGCGGTGTGGGCATGCTTGGTCTTTTTTTCCTAAAATCTTCTTGACAACTTTTTCTTTTGTGGATATACGTCATATAGCGCTCAGGGGCGCGACCATGTCCGCGGGAAGGGCCAAGCCTACCTTGAATTGTCAATAAAATTTATTGCGATCTTCTTTTAGCCTGAAATTGCGGACAACAGGCAGCGTTATGAAAGGAGCATCGCTATGCTAACACGCACACTCCCCCCCAATCCGTGCCTGGAGAATCTTCGTAATCAGGCAAAAACTCTAAAAGCGGGCCATAAGAAAGCGGACCCGGAAGTTCTGTCCAGGATTAAAGAGCAGTTACCTGGTGCCGAAAATTTGAGCGAAGCTGAAATCACAGATTTGAAATTTCCGCTGCACGATGCTCAAATGGTTCTCGCCCGGGAATACGGTTTTACCAGTTGGCCGAAACTCAAGCATCATGTTGAACCCCCGGATAATTTAAGGCTGCTAAAAGAGGCGATTGATAATGGGGATACAGGTTCCGTATCAAAACTTATAAAGCAATATCCGGCTTTGTTAAACGAGAACCTACCGGTAAACATGGGTTATTTTCCAAGAGATATTAAACCGCTGAGTTACGCTTGTTTCCGTGGAGAGGTTGACATTGTTAAGGAGCTGGTAAATTCAGGCTGTGACCCAGCGCAAGATGACTATGGTTGTTTGTCCTGGATTAACGCAAAGTCCTTACAAATTTGGAAGTTTTTTGTAGAAGGGGGGATGGATGTTAATAAACCGGTAATACAAAACGGCTTTTCACTGATATCTTTGTCTGCAATGATGTGTTTTTGTGAGAATATAAAATGGCTTCTGGAAAATGGTGCAGATCCTAATCTGGTACCAGAAAAAAATCATCTCAGGCTGTTGGATATGGCGTTGCTGTTTTTAACTGTTACCGAATGGCCTCAAAAACAGGAAATAGTTAAGATTCTTCTTGAGGCCGGTGCCAAAAGCCAAATGGCAAACCATCCGGTCTACCGGATGTTGACGGGACAGTTGGATATTTTCAGTAAAGAACTGGATCGGAATCCAGCTTTGGTTAATTCCGTATTGCCCAACATGTCAGCACATGACGCTTTTGATGAAAATATTGAAAGGCTCAAAGGCTGGACAATGATGCATCTGGCTGCGTATGTGGCTGATTACGATGCCGTGAAAATCCTGTTGTCCAAAGGCGGAGATGTAAATATACAAGCTAGCTACCCTGATCCGCAAAATGGCATAACCCCCGCATTTATGCTTTTAGTTCAAATGAGGCGGGTCCCACCAAAAAATGAAGAAAAGCTAAAAATCCTTGAACTCCTGATTGAAAAAGGAACGGATTTATCATTAAAGGCGAATGTTTTAACCGGTCCTCGCTTCGGATATGGAAATAAATCCGGCACCCAGGAAGTTCTTATGATGAATCTGCTTGATTTTGCTTTGGCATCGAGTGAGGTACGCCTGCAACCTGCGATTGATTTGTTGGTAAAACACGGAGCGAAGCCCTCCAATCTTTTCGGAGCAGCAAGGTTGGGGATGATCGAGGAAGTGAAAAAACATCTTCAAGCCGGTTCGGATCCGAATGAAAAAGGGATAAATGATGTGTTTGATGATTCTGAAATTACTCCCATTTCAGCTGCGTGCACTAACGGGCACGAGGACGTTTGTGAAATACTTCTTGATGCCGGAGCCAAAAACACAATCTCCGCTTTAGACGCGGTGATAAGCGGTAATATGAAAGTTCTTGAGCGAATATTAAGCGAAGCACCTTCACAAATTAATCTTCGCGGGAAAATGATGCTGATGCCGTTGCATGAAGCGGCGATCCATAACCGAACCGAAGCGATAGAATTGCTTCTGGATAAAGGTGCGAATGTCGAATGTAGAGACCAATTTGGCAATACGCCCCTGCATAGAGCGGTGGAATTTAGTTCTATCGATTCTATTAAACTACTAATTGACCGGGGTGCTGATATCCATGCAAGAAGCATATCTCGGGCGACCCCAATAATTCATGCCGTTTGGGCAGGGGCTTCCATTGAAATCATTGAATTGCTTCTCAAATGCGGAGCGAACATCAATGATAAAAATGCATATGGGACACTTTTGGGTGTTGCAAGATTATGGCATCAGAAAAAAATAGCCGACTATCTTGTTAAGCAGGGAGCAGAAGGCACCCCGCAGTAGAGTATTTTGACGGGCGGTATGGCAGCACGGCTGCCAAGCAGTGTTGTCATGCCGCCCAAAAGTTTAATTCAAATTCAGAAATTCGATACTCGAAATTTTGCATAATTTGACTCATCACACCAAGCCGCATCTGGGATTATCCTTGACAAATCGCTCTGGTCATGTTAGGGTTCGCGTGATTGTTTGTTCGGGTATATGCTGTATTTATGTCGGCATTGCTTGGTCGGCATTCAGTCCCTTTTGTTGGTTAGAAGCCTGCCATATAAAGGGAAAAACGGAGCCTGAGACATAGGAAGACCCTGAAATAACCAAAAAGGAGATGGGAAATGTATTGTTCATTTGTCAAGTCATTGTCGCGTCGAAGTGGTGTGTCCTTACTGTTCCTCATTCTAATTGTTACCATTTTATGGTCACCGTGCGCGTCGGCGGGTCAGCCGAAAAACGTGTTTTTCTTCATCGGTGACGGAATGGGATTCGAACAGGTCAAGGCAGGTGGAATGTATGTCAACGGGACAGCTGGTACGCTGGCATTTGAGTCGCTCCCTTATCAGGGCGAGATAACGACCCATCCTGCCAGCGGTGGTGTGACCGATTCCGCAGCAGCTGGCACGGCACTGGCGACAGGATACAAGGTCAACGATGGTGTGATCAGCATAGCGACACCTGGTAATGGTGACTATGCGGCGGGCGCGGAGTTGCCTACGATTTTGGAGTACTACAAAAACCGTGGAAGCAGCACCGGATTGGTTAGCACCACGTATATAACCCACGCCACGCCGGCGGCGTTCGGTGCCCACGAAACTTCTCGCAACAACCTCACTCAGATTGCTGCCGATTACCTCAACGATTCCCGACCGAACGTACTTATGGGTGGTGGTGCTAACGGGATGACTTCCGTAAATGCAGTCGCGGCGGGTTATACCGTCGTTACCACTGAAGCCGAAATGGATGCTTTAAACACCGAAACCACCACAATGGTTTCTGGACAGTTCGGTTCGACACATCTGCCTTACGAATATGACGGACTCGGTGCCTTACCGCAGCTTTCGGAGATGACCAGTACCGCAATCGATATTCTGGATAATGATCCCGACGGGTTTTTCCTGATGGTTGAGGGTGGAAGAATTGATCACGCCGGTCATGCTAACAGTATAGAACGCAATATTCGTGAGACCGCCGAGTTCACCAACGCCGTACAAATGGCGATTGACTGGGCCGCCGGGCGAACCGACACACTGATTATCGTAACTGCCGACCATGAGACCGGCGGCTTGACAGTGTTGAACAACAACGGTGCCGGTTTAGCCCCAACAGTAAGCTGGAGCACCGACGAACACACCGACGCTAATGTGCCTGTCTACGCATGGGGCGTAAATGCCGAAAATGTCTCCGGCGTGATGGACAACACTGATCTGTATGCTATCGCAACGCCCGAACCGGCAACGATGGTGATTTTAGGTGTTGGTGGGTTGGCGTTGCTGCGAAAAACAAAACGCAACGCACGGTAGTTATTATAAAATCAAAGTTAAAAAATCAAGCGGCTGGGATGTTTTATAACGATAATACCCCAGCCGTTTTTTATGCGCTCAACAACTGCCGGCTTCGACGAGCAAAAAACACGGCATCGTAAAACTGAGTTTCACTTAGCGTCTGTTACGACGTTGTCGAATTTAAAAACTTCGCAGAACGTTTCGATCAGCAGCGGTTTGACTTGCTCGACTGTGATGTCGCGGCCTTTTTTAGATAAAATTTCGCGCATCGATGTGACGGATTTATCGGTGATTCCGCAGGGGACGAACAGCTCGAAGTTGCTCATGTCGGTGCAAACGTTCAGGGCGAATCCGTGGTAGGTTGTCCAGCGGTGCACAGCTACGCCGATGGCGGCGATCTTGGCGTCGTAATCATCGCCGACCCACACCCCCGTCAGCCCTTTGCGGCGAATCGCGGGAATGTCGAATTTCCCCAGCAGCCGAATGACGGTCTCCTCCAAATTGCGAACGTATCCGCGAACGTCACGGCCTCGCCGGTCGATTCGCATTATCGGATATCCCACCAGTTGACCGGGGCCATGATAGGTAACCTCTCCGCCGCGCGAGGCTTCGTGAATTTCAATCCCACGCCGCGCGAACTCATCACGCGAAATGCGAAAATCCTCATCCTTCCCACGCCGCCCCAAAGTTACCACGGGTGGATCATGCTCCAGCAGCAGCAGATAAGCGTCGTCGGCGTTGGTATTAATTTTTTTTACTTTGTCGACCAGCCGTTTTTGCAGCTCGAGCGTCGGGGTGTAGGCAGCGGCCCCCAGATTTTGTATGTGCAGCGTGGATTTCATGAAATTTAATTAACGTCCTTCGTACGAACTTTATCGCCCCAGCTTCAATGCGGGGGCAATAAATACAAATTCCTATACAATTCGATTATCGCCGCCAATTGCAGCGGCTGCAAGATGCTTTCTGCCGCAATATTTTCCCGTCTGGTGAAAAATTTCACGTAGACCCTGGGGTTTGTAGGGTGATAACCTGCTATGAATTAGGGTGTTAGGGCTAAGTCGATATCAGTTTTTCGGGGGAATTCCACGGTCAGGTTGACAGCTGCAACTGCTTGGGATTTAGCGAGTTAATGCCGAAAAGTTTCCCAAGAAGCAGGTCAAGTTTTTCCCCCCCACTCCGATAAATACGTAGGAGGCTTCCGGTTTGCCGCAGGATAGCACCCTCGAAGGAGATGTAACGTGTGGTTTCACGGTAAAGGACTTACATTTATAGAATGCGGAATAGCTGGGATTATCGTACTGATATTTCTCGCCGTTGTGCTCCCTGCTGTTTCGCAGCAGCAAACCGACGTTCGCAGGGATTGCTTCGATATCAGCATCGATCAGTTACGCGGGCAGGTCGACGCCTATCGCCACGACCACGCCGGAGTTTTACCCAGCGGCGAAAAATTCGAGTCGCAAATGACCCTTCGAACTAACGCAGCTGGTGATGTATGCCCGGCTGATGGCGATCCGAAAAATTATCCGTTTGGTCCCTACGTGAAGCGAATTCCGGTTAATCCGTACGCTGCACCCCGGATCGGCAACAGGGTGACAACCGCAAATAGCGACGAAATCGCCGGGTGGATTTACAATCCGCATACGGGGCAGGTCGCGCCGATTTTGGCGGATGAACAGCCCCAATAAAGTATGAACTTGATCGCATAAAAACTTGTATCGTATCGAAGCAAATGTTTTGAGAACTTAGAATGTGGAATATTTTTCGATAACGGTTTTGAGAACTTAGTGTGCGGAATGTTTTAGATAACGGTTTTGAGGACTTAGAATGTGGAATATTTTAAATAGAGGTAAGTCAAACTCGATTGGTTTGGATATTTCTTCCGACGGGGTGAGGATGCTCCAGTTTGAAAGCGGGAGTGATCCTCTGAAGGTCCTAGCGGGTGCTTTTTGGCGTCCTAATATTCACAAGGGCACAACTCCGCAGGATTCTGCACATGCGATTCAGGCGGTTCACGAGATTTGTCACGCCGGGCGTTTCAAGGGACACCGTGCCGTTACAGCTATCGGCAGCGAGGAAGTTTACGTCCGCAATATCCGCATCGAGAATCTTAGGGCGGAGCGGCTTTACTCGAATGTGATGGACAAGGCTCGCACGGTTTTCGATTTCGACGTAAATCTCGCGAAGATATTTGTTCTCGGTGCCACGCCGTTGCTGCAGGAAGATCGAGACATTAAAGAAGTCGTGCTGCTGGGGATTCCCAAACGCGTAATTACCAAACGCCGCGAACTACTCGACGAAATGGACATTGAACTCGCCGGGCTTGATCCCGAACCGATATCGATTTTCAGAGCTTTTAAACGTTTTTTGCGTCGTAACAGTGACCGCCACACGACGAATACTATGGTTAATGTCGGGCCTGACTCCACGCTGGTGATAGTCTCCCGCGGTGCGGAGATTTGTTTCTTAAAGCGAATCGATATCGGCACGCGGAAGCTGACTAAGGCGGTTGGAGATTACCTGGGGCTGGATTTCGAAGATGCCTCCCGCCTGCGGAGCTATCTGATGGAAGAAAACATCAAGCATTCTCAGAAGCTGGGGTTGGTAAATCCGGTGCAAGGATGTGAGTCGCCCAGCAGTTCGCTGCTGTGGAGCGTTTACGATTCGGTGCGATCACAAATCAACGCGCTGGTTCTGGAAATAGGGCTTTGCCTTCGCTACTGTTCGACGACTTTCGGTTGCCCGAAGATGGATAAGGTAACGCTTACCGGGGCGGGTGCATGGGATCCGTCGCTGATTTACATGCTGCACGAAAATTTAGGATTGCGTAGCGAAGTAGCTCGTCCGATGCAGAACATCGACGTTTCGCAGTGCCCCATATTCAGCGACCGCAGGAGTGTACTGTCGGACTGGACGGGCTGCGTTGGGTTGGCGCTGCATGACAAAGACAGCGACGACTACGAACTTAAGGATGTGCACGGGAGTAATGCTGTTTCTGTTGGAGGTGTTGTATAATGACTACAGCAACGGTACAAAAGATGGGTTTGTGGGCAGTGATTCTGCTTTGCACCGCCGTTGTAATGACCGTTGGGATTACGCTGTGGTTGTGGGAACCCCTCGAACTTCCGTTCAACGCTCTTGCGGTAATTTTCTTCATCGTGGGAGTTTCCCTCGGAATCTGGGGTTACCGCCGCTACCTTGCCAAGTCGATAGATTCTGTCGTAACGCAGCTGAGACACATTGCGGGGAACGACGATTTCGGACAGCTGTTGCAGGATCATTCCGGGGAACTAACCGATCTTATCCGCCCGCTGAACCAATGCCTCTGGGACATCAACCGGAATCACGAAGAAGCCTTACAGGACAAACACACGCTGACGGGGCGGAGCAAGATTCTAGAAATGCAGTATACCCAGTCGATGGAAATTCTCGATCGCGTTTCCGACGGGGTGCTCGTGACAAACGGTTACGGGGAATTGACGATGGCAAACTCCGCCGCCGAAGCACTATTAGGATTCCGCCGCGAGGAAAGCTATCGCAAACGCATAGACGACATCATCGCCGATGGTGGGTTATGCAAGCTAATCAACGACGCAAGAACCCGCGGGAGCAAGACTCCCAAAAACGTCGTCGAGCATTCGTTTGATTCGTTCAATCGTCCACGAACGCTGAAGGTTACCCTGTCGGAGCTTGGGGGAAACCCCGAAACGTTGACCGGCGTTGTGGTGGTGTTGCGAGACATCAGCGGGCAGCGCGAAGCCGACAGAAATAAGATCGATTTCGTTACCAGCATTTCGCACGAGCTGAAAACGCCGCTGTCGTCGATCCAGGCGTACATCAAAATGTTGCTCGACGGAGAGATTAAAGGCAAGGGTTCCGTGCAGGAATTCTACGAAACGATCAATGCCGAAACGCAGCGGCTTTACCAGATGATCGAGCAGATTTTAAACGTCTCGCGAGTGGAATCCGGTGGTGTAACGATTTTGCGAGAACCCGTGAGCATGACAGCTGTGATCAAGCAAGTCGCCGGGAATGTAACACCGAAAATTCTAAGCAAAAACCTTACGCTTCAGCAGGAACTCGCTCCGGTTTACTATCAGATAGAGGCTGACTACGACCTCATCTGCCAGGCTGTCGAAAATGTTCTAGCCAACGCCGTTACCTATACGCCCCCCGAGGGCAAAATTAACATAAACGCCTCCGTCGACGAGGTTCGCGGGATTGGTGTCATTCAGATTTCCGATACGGGAATTGGAATAGAACCCGAAGAACTACCACGAATTTTTCAGAAGTTCTACCGGGTACATGCGAACGAAAAACTCGCCTCGGGAACGGGATTAGGCTTACCGCTGGCGAAGTATATTGTGGAAGAAATCCACGGTGGGAAGTTGTCGGTTACCAGCGAACCGGGTGCTGGGAGTTCCTTTCGTATGGAACTTCCGCTTGTGAAATAATATTAAAACACATGAAAGGGCATGAAATATGCGGAAATTCGATTACTTATTGAACTTGGGGCTCAATATGACCGAGTAAAACCATGGTGCGTTATGTCGAAAGTTATACTACTAGTTGATGATGAACCTTACATCCTGCATGTGTTGTCGATACGGCTTCGCGATGCAGGTTACGAGGTTGTTACCGCCTGCGATGGCGAGGAGGCAATTGAGGTGTGTCTGACGACAACCCCGGATCTTATCATCACCGACTATCAGATGCCGTGTCTTAACGGTTTGGAGTTTTGCAGCCGATATCGAGAATCCAGCGGTAGGGAAATTCCCGTGATCCTTGTAACGGCGAGGGAGTTTGATTTGGAAAGCCACCAGCTCACCAATGCTGGGGTGATAATGGCGATCAGTAAACCGTTCAGCCCGCGAGCAATTATCGAACTTGTACGTGATATCCTCAAGAAAACTAAACCCCCAAGTGCGGCGTAGAGGGAAGTCACAGTAATGGATCAGAAAATGAAAGAGTCAAAAAACACAACACGGGATTCGCAACTTCTCCTGGATATTATTGATGATCTTGGAGTGTGTGCGGATGAAATGGGCCTGGTAATGACGGTATGGGATTCCCGCGGGAAACTGCTGGGTGATACCAAACCTGGCGAACATCTCTGCCAAATGCTCTGCGGTCAGCAAGATCAGCGCAAAGCAAAAAGTACCCAACTTGCTCATCAGGTGTTAGAGCAGGACGGGCCTATTCAGACGACCAACTCGCTTGGGTGCTGCATGTTCGGATTACCGATCCGCGAATACCACAAAACCGTCGGTGCCGTCGTTCTGGGATACCCCACGAGCGAAATGATCGACGAGGAACATCTTGGCGTGGTATGCGATCAGTTACATCTAGACCGAGAACCCGTGATGTCGTGCGCACAGAGACGTAACTTTCATAGCGCCTTAGAAGCGCCAAATCTGATGCGAATGTTTAACACACGGTTAAACAAAATGATCGAGGCTCATCATACCGGCAAAGCCATTACAAGCCTCTCAGACAATCTCGCCAATTCATACGAGGAACTCGCACTGCTGCACCAGATCGGAAATTCGATGAAGGTTTCCAAACCTCCACGCCGATTTTTGCAGGATATTTGCAGAGAGCTTCAGGGTGTAATGAACATCAAAGCGGCAGCTGCGATTGTTTACGATAAAAAAATGCGCCTCGACGGAGACATGATGGTCTTCGCCGGTGAAAGCTATCTCGACCCCAATCAGATACGCATGCTCCTTGCCACGCACATTATTCCGAAGCTCGCGAAGGAAGATTCCGTAATGCTGAGTAACGATTTTACTCCCGGTGACGAAAATACTGCCCTGGAGCAGCATATCCAGAGCATTCTCGCCGTACCGCTGTGCGTTGGAGGCAAAAATGTCGGAACGATTCTTGCGATTAACAAAAACGACGGTGACTTCGATACGTTCGATATCAAGCTGCTGAATTCCATCGCCGGGCAGGCGTCGGTTTTCCTCGCCAACAATCACATGTTTGCCGAACTGCAGGATCTGCTCATGGGTGTACTGCATTCGCTGACCGAAACGATAGACGCGAAAGATCCGTACACTTGTGGTCACTCGCGAAGGGTGGCGGCAATTTCCCGAAGACTTGCCGAGGACTGCGGGTTCGATGCCCAACGCATCCACCACATCTATCTGGCTGGGTTGCTGCACGACATCGGAAAAATCGGCGTCCCCGAAGCCATCCTCTGCAAGGACGGAAAACTTACCGACGAAGAGTACGAAAGCATGAAACGGCATCCAACGATTGGAGCGAAGATACTCGAGCGTATACACGATTTCGAGCCAATCATCGCGGGCGTTCTTTCCCATCACGAACGGCTTGACGGGAGGGGATATCCCCGCGGGTTGAAGGAAAAAAATGTCCCTGTCGAAGGACGAATCGTAGGACTCGCCGACAGCTTCGATGCCATGACTTCGCACCGTACGTATCGCAACGCGTTGTCGCTTGACAAGGCGATCGAGGAGCTCAAGCGGTGCAGCGGAACACAATTCGACACATTGCTGGTGGAAATGCTGCTCTCGTGGGATCTCGATGCCTACATGGAGGATCTCCGTGCCGTCCACAGCAACGAAGACCTTCTGCTACTTAAACAAAGTGCGTAATTTGTGTGACTATACGACCCAACCGCAGGAAATCGTCATCACGGCGATTTCTTGCTGGTGTTTCAACAGGGATAATGTCAGAATAATTTCTCCATGATGATAGAACCATCAATTCTTGTTATCGGCTCGGCGAATATGGATATGGTTGTGCGCGCCGCCGGTTTTCCCTTACCGGGTCAAACCGTTTTCGGGAGCGACTTCCAGGCATCACCGGGCGGGAAGGGTGCCAATCAGGCCGTCGCCGTGGCGAGGCTTGGCGGGATGTGCCGTTTTCTCGGGCGAGTCGGCGATGATTCATTCGGCCGATCCTTAAAACAGAGCATCGCTGCTGAGGGCGTAAACGTCGACAATCTCATGCTGACGGAAAATATACCGACGGGCACTGCGATTGTCGTTGTGGATTCCAGCGGTGAGAATTCGATTATCGTTTCCAGCGGAGCCAACTTCGCACTAACCCCCGACGACATTTACGGCAACGAGTCGCTCTTCGAACACTCAGCTGTCGTGCTTATCCAGCTGGAAATTCCGCTACCGACTGTTCGTGCTGCCATTGATCTTTCGCATCGGCACGGTGTGCGAATTATTCTCGACCCGACACCCGTGCCGAAATGTTTCCCACCGGAAATGTATCGCGTGGACATCATCTCGCCCAACGCCGTCGAGGCCGAGGCCCTTACGGGTAAAAAACTCGTTGAAGAACGAATCGCCAAACAGGTCGCGATGCAGTTTATCGAGAAGGGTGCAAAGTCGGCGGTCGTCAAACTCGGGGCTCGCGGGAGCCTCGTGGTTATGAGCGACGGGCATTTCTATCACGTCCCACCGTTTAAGGTAGATGTGCTGGATTCGACCGGGGCTGGTGATGCATTTACCGCGGGTCTTGGCGTCGCCTACACCAAAGGAATGTCGTTGCGGGAGGCTGCGGTTTTTGCAAACGCAGCTGGTGCTCTTGCGTGCACAAAACTGGGCGCACAGGCGGCTTTACCAACGGCCCTAGACGTTCAGATGCTGATGCGCGATCAGAAGAAGTAGAGGCCGACCCGTCTACGCCACCCAATCCGCAATTCTCCCTAGGCTTCTTTTATTGCCTCCCTCGCAGAGGGCGCCACGTTGTACCTTCTGCGGTGTCCATGACTTCGATTCCCATTTCGGCGAAGATGTCGCGAATTTCATCGGCTCGTGCGAAGTTCTTTTCTGCCCGGGCGGTTTTGCGTTCCTCGATAAGTTTTTCGATCTCGGCGGGGTCTACGTCGAGGATATCTTCCTGCATGTCCGCGATTCCGAGTCCGAGAATCTTGTCCATTTCCAGCAGCGTGGCGTAGATTTCGGCGGGGGCGGCGTCGGCCTTGAGCAGCCCCCACATCGCTGCCAGCCCTCGCGGCATGGCGAGGTCGTCGTTGACGGCATCGCGGAATTTTTGCATATGTTCGTCGAGCGGTTGCTCGCCGCCGGTGTAGCTGCTGCGAATTTCCAGCACAGCCCGCTTGAGATTGCTCATCGCATTGGCGGCCGAGTCTAAACCGTCCCACGAAAACGCAAGTTGCTGGCGGTAATGGGCGTTGAGCAAAAAGTATCGGTACACCAGCGGGTCGTAACCTTTTTTCACGAGCAAATCTATCGTCAGAAACTCGCCCGACGACTTGCTCATTTTCCCACCGTCGGAATCTTCGTTCTTGGCCATTGTCAGAAATTCACCGTGCACCCACCAGTTGCACCATTCGTGACCCAGTGCGCATTCTGCCTGGGCGATTTCGTTGGTGTGATGCACATTGACGTGGTCGACACCACCGCAGTGAATGTCCAAGCGGTCGCCGAGATATTTCACCGCCATCGCCGAGCATTCGATATGCCACCCCGGGAACCCCATGCCCCAGGGGCTTTCCCATTCCATGAGGCGTTGCTGGTCGGCAGGGCTGAACTTCCACAGGGCGAAGTCGGTATAATTTTTCTTACCCTCGGTCATCTTCACGCGATGCCCAGCTTGCAGCCCCGCGATATCCAACCGCCCGAGCTTACCGTAATCGTCCAGCTTGCTCGTGTCGAAGTAAACACCATCGGCGATGATGTACGTGTAACCTTTTTCCTCGAGAATGCGAACCTGGTCGATTTGCTCCTGGATATGATCCGTCGCCTTGCACCAGACGTCTGGCTCTATGAGGTTCAACCGCTGCATATCTTTTTTAAAAGCTTCCCAGTAGAACTCGGCCAGCTCCCAAACTGTTTTGCCTTCGCGCTCTGCCCCGAGAGCCATCTTATCTTCACCGTCGTCATTATCGCTGACAAGGTGCCCGACATCCGTAACGTTCATCACGTGCTTTACCTTGTACCCGTCCATTGTCAGGACACGTTTTAAAACATCCTCGAATACGTATGTTCGCAGATTTCCGATATGGGCATAATTGTAGACAGTCGGCCCGCAGGTATAGAGGCGAACGAGCGGCGGATCAATCGCCGTAAACTCATCAACGTTGCGGGTCATCGTATTGTAAAGCTTCATGGACATTTTCTGACGTAACTCCGAATTGGTAAAATTAAAAAAAATCAAAACCAAAATTCACGCCGTGATTATACACCCTGACGCCTTTTGAGCAATGGATAATGATGAATTATCGTACGGGGGCAGTGGCGGGTTTGGTTTTGGCAGGGCGGGTGGTTGCTGCGGTGGTTGGAGAAATCTTGGGCGTCTTAAGATCGAACGTCGCGACATACAAGTCTTTCTCACCGATGGCGACGAATCGCAAACGCCCGTTTTTTTTGCTGCCGATTTTCACAATGCCGCTCCATTGCACCTTATCGTCCAGCGTTTCCAACTTTCTGAATATGAAGGTGTCGTTAGCGGTCTGAAAAATTTTGTTCGCCACCTTTGGCGTGTCGGTTGGTTTCGGCGGGGCGGGGAGTTTTTGCGACATATATCGTAAACCGACACAAAGTTTATAAGCATCTTTAGGTTTTTCAGCTGTCCACGCCCACCCGTCAGCAGTGCGTTGGATTTTCACATCCAGCGGTTTGGGCAGCGGAAGTTTCATGGCTGGGTCGCCCAGAATTGCGTAGATGAACTTCTGGTCTTGAAAGAGTTTTTTTACATTTATTTCAGACTCTAGTGAACCTTCGACATCTTTCAGCATTTTTTGAATGAAGAGGTTGTTGTATTTCGGCGCGTTGGTTACAACCTTCAGCCAGAATGTCCCGAGGCGAAGGGGAGTATGTGCTGGTTTGAACGAATCCAGCATCGCCTGACCTGTGGTCATGTTCGGCAGCGGATGAGATTGAGTCGTCGCTGCGATAACTGCTGGCGGGCCGCTGGGGGCAAGCAGCATCGATTCAGCCAGCGAGTTTTCGTCGTGGGTGAACTTTCCGGACAGGCATGTGAGGATAATCACCACCGGGCCGACTCGTTTTTCCGTGCCCGTTTGCCCTAACCCCGCTTCAGCGTGGGCAGTGGTATATGCAATAACTTTTCCGTCGGACATCATCGAGAAAAATCCGGTTTCGTTTCCGTGTCCGATCATGCAGCCAATTCCGGTGGTATCTCGCAGGAGCATGTTAAAAATCGCAGGCTGGTTCTGCGGGGCTCCGACGAATGGACTATTTGGTGAACCGTAGAGAATCCAGGGTTGTAGATAGTGCGGGGCGTATTGGCGGATTGTCGAGAGCAGCAGCTGTGCGGCCATACGATCAAACCCCGCACCGAATTCCGCATTACCCGCCCATATCGGAATAACCGTCGTCGTCAGCGTTGGCTTGCAGGTTTCATACTCCATGATTTTCGCGACAACGTTTTTCAGCTGTTGCGTAGTCCTTACCGGCAGTCGGCCGACGGGAATGTCGGGGACATTATCGCCATCCAGATCACCCCACGCCATATCCGAGGCGTACGTTTTTTTCTGATTCGCAATCCAGCGGTAGAATTTCTTCTGCTTGGTCGGGATATACCATGGAGCATCTTTGGAATCCGGTGCGGCGTCACCGACGAGCAAAATGAAGCTGGGTTTTCGGGGGCACGCCGCGATGGCCTTTGCAATCGGTTCCGTAGAAACGATTGTTTGGAATCCGTCGAGCTGGCGATGCTTAACGAGCGGATCGAGAGTTTTGTCGGCCGTAAATATCGGCCGCGTAACAACCAGCCAGATCGGCTTGACGGATTTTTTATTCGTATCCGCATCGGCGGCGAAAGTCTGCGGGGCCGTGAGGAGAAAAAACGTCGCAAGCACCCCGCCGATTACAGCTATCAAACAAAACCTGATGATGCTTCTATTTTTCAATACATTACCCCGCGATAAAAGCGGTTACGCTCTTTTTTTCCTGTTAATCAAACCAATATTTTTTTTGACAGGATCACAGGATAGTTGTTTATTTTAAGTTTTCAGTTTTCAGTAAGAGAAGATTATTCCCCGCAAGAGATCGCAAAGAACGCAACCGCCAGCGGCGGAGACAAATTCATGGTGCCAATTTCTCTTGCCTTTATTGCCACCCCTGCCAGGGGCTTTGTGATCTATGTGTTCTTTGTGGTGAATCTTCTTTTTCTTTTAGATCAACATGATTTATTTCTGATCTTGTTATCCTGTCTAAGATTTCGTGATTATTTTTCGATCAGTACGTTTGCGAGAACCGCGATCCCTTCGCCTTGCCCGATGAAGCCCATCCCTTCGTTTGTTTTTGCTTTGACCGAGACGGCGTCGGGGGAAATTTGCAGCAGCCCGGCGATGCGTTCGGCTATCTGTAATTTATATGGCGAGAGCTTCGGAGCCTCGGCCAGAATGGTGATGTCGCAGTTGGCGATTGACCAGCCCGCGTCAGCGGCAAGCTGGCGGGCGTAAGTTACGAACTTGCTGCTGTCAGCGTTTTGCCATTTCGGATCGTTGTCGGGGAAATGCTCCCCGATATCGCCCGCCGCCATCGCACCGAAAATCGCATCGACAAGAGCGTGGAGTACAACGTCCCCGTCGCTGTGGGCTGCGAGACCTTTGTCGAAATCGATCTGCACGCCGCCCAACATCAACGGCCGATCGGGCGCGAATTTATGCGAGTCATAACCAAGTCCGGTGCGAATCATAATTTCCACTCTCCAGCTTGTAGGCCGGGTCTTGACCCGGCTTTTGTCACCGTAAACTTTATGACGCCGGGTCAAGACCCGGCCTACGAATTATTCTCCAGAAACTTTCAGCAATGAATGGACGGGATATTTTTCGAGTATCTTTCGCCCCGGTAAAAACGAAAGTTCTACGACGAACGCACAGGCTGTGACTGTGGCTCCGAGTTCTTCGACGAGTTCGCAGGCCGCAGCCATTGTTCCACCGGTGGCCAGCAGGTCGTCGATCATCAAAACTTTGTCGTCGCCGTTGACGGCGTCGGTATGAATTTCGATAGTCGCTCGGCCGTACTCTAAACCGTAAGTGCGAGCAATCTTCTTGTATGGCAGCTTGCCGGGTTTGCGAATCGGAACAAACCCCACCCCGAGACGTTCGGCAATCAGTGGGCCGAAAATAAACCCGCGAGCTTCGATCCCGGCGACGGCTGTGATGTCGGTGCCAGCGAACAATGCCGCCAACTGGTCAGCAGTTTCCTTCATCGCTTTGGGGTCGGCCAGCAGGGGGGTAATGTCCTTGAAAATGATGCCGGTTTTCGGGAAATCCGGTATGTCACGAATAATTGATGCGATGTCGGTCATGTTTTATGCTCCTTGGTTCATGTTGCGTCGGGGAAGATGGTCAGCAATAACCGACCCTACGATGAGACTCCCGTTGCGATAACTTTACCGTCTGGGAAGGGTTTTTGCAACTCTTCGGTAAAAAACGGGAAAATTTGAAAAAACATAACGGGTGCCGTGGTTGCGGTTTTTGCAACCACGTTTATACCCACGGACTATATTAAAAGATTCCATTTTCTTTTCGCAGTTTGTCCCTATCGCAAATAACTTTACCGTCTTGTGCACTTTTTTGCAAGGTCAACAAGTTGCCTGTCGAGGTTTGGCATGGGATATTCCAGCGGGGTGGCAAAAAAACGGAAAAGACTTTTGAAATTCGCTCTATGCTCGTTTTCTTTTTCGAATAAGCCCTATCGCTCCGCAGGCCAAGACAAAAATCGTGCCCGGTTCGGGAGTGACCTGCCATCCGATAAGATCCATCGCGATGATATCGTTGTCGGTGATGAGGGAGATTTCGCCCTTGGCGAGCGTTGGGTCCATGATGCCGATTGAAAGGTTGTCTTTCCAGTGGCTGGCCTGCCGGCCGTCGCCGTTGTAGCTTCCCGTCGACATCTGAATGGTGCCGGCCAGATATGAAAAATAATCCGTCCCGCCGGGTGTCAGATCCCTGGTATTGCTGGTGAACGCCGCAGCTGTTGTGGGGAGTTTCTCGCTCTCGAATCTGAACAAATCCAGTGGGCGCAGCGAGGCGGTGTAGGCTGATGTACCTTTGTTCAGTTCGTAGTCAACGGAGTCTACCCTGCTGACAAATCCGAGTATATGTCCGATTTCGTGTATGGCGACGGATTCAAAGTCGTATAAGGTCGACCCGACGCCGTTTGAGTTGTCGTAGTCCCATGAGAAATTCGTCGAAAACGTGATGCTACCATCCGATTGGCTCGACCCGCCGAGCGAGCTTGCCGAAAATCCCAGCGCCAGCAGATTCGCCCGCGTAGCAGACATGGTAGTTCCCAGCGAATAACCGCTTGGCAAGTCGGCCGACACTTGCGAGTAGGTCGGAAGATACGGTAGTATCGCTTCGACGGTGCTGCCGGTGCCGCTGTCGCCAACGGCCATCTGATTGCGAATCACATCGTACGAGTATGAATAGGAGGTTGAACCTGCACTACCGAGGATGTTGGGGCCAAGCGAGGCCATGTCGATATTGATGTTGACGGTTACGGGATCCAGCAGAATTGCTTCCCATTGGTCAGCTGCGCGGGTAAACGCCGCCAGTGCCGGGGCATTTCCCGAAAATCCGCTGCCTGGGTTAAGATTGATCGAAGTGCCGCCAAACGATGCTGATGTACAAACGAACCCCACAAGCAACGCAATGCAAATACGCCGTAGTACTTTCATAATGCTCTCCAAAATATGACCGAATGCACAAACCCGTCGGGTCTGCGGACTGCGGTAAAACCATAACTACACTGTCAACCAAATGAGCAATGAGCCATGAGCTGCGGGGAGAGCTTTCCCCATCTCCTCTTGGCGCGAAGTTTATATCACGCCACTCCTAATAGGCAAAATTATTATACGTTCGCATCTGTGAAAAGTCAAGGATTCCGTTGATTAATCGGATGTTCGCCAGGTTTGCTTTTCGGGTTGGTGATGGTCTTCCATGTCGGCGGTGGGGCTTTGGAGGGAACCGTCTTCAAACTGCTTTTTGAGGAATTTTCGTCGCATGGCGCGGTAGGGTTTGGTGAGCTTGCGGTGCAGCAGATGCAGGCCGCTACGTTTTCGCGAAATGGCGTCCTGCTCGGGGGTTAGTTCCCCCGGGGCGAGGCGTCGCTTGTGCTTGTAAAGGTGATATAAATCTTTATCCATGAGATAGTTGGCGAACTTGTCGCGCAATTGCCGCAGCGGAAACACCCATCTGTCGTTTTTGGCGACGGAAATCTGATAGTCGATCAGTATGGGTTTGTCGTCTTGCGTTACGAGGATGTTCGATTTTTTGTTGGCGTCGCCGTAGGCTACGCCTCGCTGGTGGACGGTATCGAAAACTTCCCGTAACTGCTCGAAAAATCCCGCGGGTATGCTTTCGAGATGGTCCAGCGGGACGGCGTCGATGTATTCGATGGCGTAGCAGACAGGCGAAATTCTCGCGACCCATCGCGGAACAGCTGCGATGCCCTCCAGCTTCGCATAGATGTTTTGCTCGTGGTCGGCGAGCATTCGTCCGATCCATTCCATCGGGAAACCGGCGATGGGATGGGCACGGCTGAATTTCACGACGATCTTCGGAAACTCATCATCCGCCCCGGTGCTCTCGTACAAACACGTCGCTGCCCAGAAATCGTGCTTAAACACGCGCGTTAAGCGATACTCCGAGTTGCGAACGGTCATGGATTGCGGCGGCGCTTTTGGCAAGGCAAACATTTGCGGGTTTTGACGCGGGGTGCTCATTTTGCTGCAACTGCCTGTGCGATATCGTTTGCAAATTCCTTAGCGGCAAGTTCGACGCATTTTTTCCAGTCGAGGCTTTGTGCTTTGAATTCGTCTCGGCGGTGGGCGTAGATGACGCTTCTGCTGGCGTTGACGATGGCGCCGGTTCCGTCGTGTTTGAACGATGCGGCGCAGTCGTCGGATGTGGCGCCCTGGGCACCGTAACCCGGAACGAGGAAGATTTGCTGCGGCATGATCTCGCGGAGCTGGCGGGCTTCGTCGGGATACGTTGCTCCGACGACGGCACCAACGTTGCTGTACCCGCACGATCCGATGCACTCGTCGCCGTCACCGACTTGTGCGACGAGTTCGGCGATGTGTTCGTAGAATCTCTTTCCGCTGGCGTCGGTGAAGTCTTGCACGCTGGGGGCTGACGGGTTTGACGTTCGCACGAGTACGAAGATTCCGCGGCCGGTGTTGTTGCCGGCTTCGATGAAGGGATTCAAACCGTCGGCACCGAAGTATCCGTTGACGGTCAGGGCGTCGGGTGCGTTCGGGGCGGCGAGATGCGGTAGGGCGTAGGCGGCGGCGGTCGTGCCGATGTCCCCGCGTTTGGCGTCGCCGATGACTATTAACCCCAGCTCGCGGGCGCGGGTGACGACTTTGTCGTAAACCCCAAGTCCCGCAAACGCCTCGCTACCACCCAACGCCTCGAAGTATGCGATCTGCGGTTTGACGCTCGGGACATATGGTGCGACGATTTCCAGTACGCTCAGGGCCCAGCGGGAGATTCCGTCGAGCGTTTCGGTGGGGTCGTTGGAGATGAATTCCGCGGGGATCATGCTCGGGTTTGGGTCGATGCCCACGCAAACGGGCGAGCCTTTGTCGCTGATTGCGTCCAGCAGCCGGTCGGCGAAATGTTTATTAGTGTTTTCCTGTTTACTCATGCGGTTATTAAAAACTCCCTTCTGCACGAGATCATTTTATGATATTTTTGAAAGTCATGCCCCAGCCGATAAGTTAGTCGAGCTTGTCTTCATCTTCATCATCAAATTCATCGTCGTCATCGAATTCGTCTTCGTCAAATTCTTCTTCGTCCGCTTCGTATTCACCATTTTCGTCGGCGTGTTCGGTAACAGATTCAGCGGTGGGCAGATTTTTTTTGTTTGTGGCTTCATCCGAAGTTTCAATTTCGGTAGCAGCTACGACCTCGGATGAATCGTCTTCGGTGTTTTTTTCACTGTTTCCACCGTCGCCGTCGCTATCGGTTTTTTCGTCAGTTTTTTGGGCGGGGGGTTCGGATGGCTGCCGCAGGTCTTCGGAACGTGGCAGGTCATCCAAACTTCCCAACCCGAAGGTTTCGAGGAATCGTTTGGTAGTTCCGTAGAGCATGGGGCGTCCGATGACTTCGGCTCGGCCGACAATTTTAACGAACCCTTTTTCGAGAAGACCGCGCAGAACCTCACCCGACGCGACACCGCGGATGGCTTCGACGTCTGCCCGCAGAATCGGCTGACGGTATGCGACAATGGCGAGCGTTTCCATGGTGGGTTGTGTGAGGCGGGAGTCTTTTTTGACGTTCAGCATGCGTTTGAGTACGTCGTTGTATTGGGCCAGCGTCATCATCTGCAATCCGCCCGCGATTTCCTGAATGCGAAAGGCGGTTCCGAGTTTCTCGTAGCGTTCGTTGAGTTGCTTGAGGGCCTTTTTTACGCTCCGCCCAGGTAAATCCGAAATCGTGCTGATTTTCCCCTGCGTAATCGGTGCGTCGCTGGCAAAGAGAATAGCCTCGACCACGGCGGCGATTTCTTCTTCGTTGCTTTGGGCAGCCGACTTGCAGGGGGCCGGTTCATCCGCAGCTACTTCTACCTCATCTTGTGATGATGAGTCGGCGGTGAGTTCTGCGTCGGAAGCAATTTCGACGGATTCCGGATCCGCACCGATGTCACCATCGGCTTGGACGTCCTCGATTGTTCCGTTTATATCATTTGCGACATCATCACTCGTCAACAGCAGTCTCCTTACAGCGGCGGCGAGGCCGCACTGTTATAAAATATCAAATTCTCAACACTGTAAGCGTTCACGCTTTTCTTCCTGTTAATCAAACTAATGTTTTTTTTTGACAGGATTACAGGATAGTTTTAAATTAAATTTTGCAAATCAAAAGCAGCGATTCTACTTCGCCTTTTCCCAATTTTTCCAATCTTACCTTTGGCGAAATTCAAAATAAGACCCGCCAACAATAATCTTTTTTTGTAATCGCGTCAGGCAAAATTTTTACCTTATGCAAATCATCATTTTTTGGATTAACAGGATTTATTTCTATCTTGTTATCCTGTCTAAAAATTTCCTGAACGATTACTCAAAATTTTATACTTATACGTGTGACATCCATCGCTCGGGCCGAGGCTGATTAGTCCCATTCCTGCTCAACCGTGATATCACCTGTTTCCACAATCGGAACCATCACAGGCGATGCAGGTTCCGGAGCCTTGGGCGTTACGTCCACGGGCTTGGGAGCTGCAGGTTTTGTAACGACCGGCTTCGGTGCTGGTATAACCACATCGCTGGCACCCGTTGTCGGTTTTGGTTTAACGTCTGGTTGTGGTATCGGCTTTGGTGCCGGAGGTGTAACAACAGGCTTCGGTGCCGGAGGTATTCTTACAGACTCAGGTTTCGGCGCGGGGGGTGTCACAACAGGCTTCGGTGCCGGTGGCACGACGACTGGTTCCGGTTTTGGTGCTGGTGGCGTTTTTACAGGTTCCGGTTTTGGCTGCGGTTTCGGTGCCGGCGGCGTCACAACAGGTTTCGGTGCCGGGGGTATTTTTACAGGTTCTGGCTTCGGCTCCGGTTTCGGAGCTGGTGGCGTCACAACAGGCTTCGGTGCCGGAGGTATTTTTACAGGTTCCGGCTTTGGCTCCGGTTTTGGTGCTGGGGGTGTCACGACAGGTTTCGGTGCCGGTGGTGTTTTTACAGGTTCCGGTTTTGGCTGCGGTTTCGGTGCTGGGGGTGTCACAACAGGCTTCGGCGCCGGGGGTATTTTTACAGGTTCTGGTTTCGGCGCTGGCGGCGTCACAACAGGCTTTGGTGCCGGAGGTATTTTTACAGGTTCCGGCTTTGGCTCCGGTTTCGGTGCTGGTGGCGTCACAATAGGCTTTGGTGCCGGCGGTGTTTTCACTGGTTTCAGGATGTCGACATCGTCAACTTCCAGCACTTGCATCGCGATATCTTCGTCAAACACGGGCTTGCCCTTGACCCCGACATTCTTACCGGCATAGCGGGACAGATTCGCCTGTGCATGCGAGGCCTGAACGTAACCGAGAATCTTTCGCGTTTCGGCGTCGCGAATATAGTACAGCGTCGGTTTGCCCTTTTTGGGTTTGTGCAAGACACTGCTCATCAGCACGCCCTGCAGATTGTACTTTTTACCGTCAGCCGCCGCTGGGGGCGCAGTGGGGGCTTGCTGTTTCCCATCGAGCAAATTTTTGACGATGACGTCGGCATCTTTCCGCCGTTTGGCGAGTTTGATTTCCCTCTCCGTATAATCGATCAGCCAATCGTGCGTTGCTTTCCAGCGGGAGTTCTTCGGAACGTCCATTTTCTTGGCTTTTTTGAGAATGTTCTCAAAATTTTGCTTGTCGAGTGGTTTGGACGACTCGGCGACGAGGTTTTTTTCCAGGGCGCGAATCTTTTTGTGGATCTCCTTTTCCTGGCGGACGGACAACTGCTCTTCCCGAACCGTGGGTTTTACAGCGGTAGGTGTTGGTGTAACAGGTGTCGGGTCGGTTGTGTCAGCTGGAGCAGCGGATGGGGTGTCGGGGGCATCGGTGGTTCCTGCGAGTTTGACATAGTCTTTCGATATGTAGAAGCGAACCTTCTTCGGGGGCTTGATGATGTACCAGCTTTCCCCGGAGTCATTGTCGACTTTTCCGAGAATCAGTACACCGTCACCAAGAGTCAGCTTGCCTTGGACCTCTCTCTTGAAGTTCTTCTTCAGCAACGTACCGGCTGGGCGTATAAAAACGTTTTGCCCCGTGACCTTACCGATTGGTTTGCGGGTTGCTTTGTCGGTGCCGACGATTTCCACAAACTTCTGAGCGATAACGCAGTAGCATCCGGGTACAGGACCAATTGCCAACCACTCGCCGTTTTTGACGGAGTAAACAGTTACCTTTTGAGGTTTGTTGGTTTTGGTAATCGGAGTGCTGCTGCCATCCGGCCCCGATCGCACATAGACATTCGTTCCTGTGACTACACCCTCGTAGGGCGAAGCGTCGGTGTTTTGTGCGTAGCTAAGCTCTAACCCCGCTATCAGCACCAGCATCATTACTACCGAATGTAAAACCATGCTTTTACTCTTCATAATTCGCTCCCGTTAACGGAAAAACACCCGCTGGAGATTTTTCAAATTTTTATTTATTATTTGTTACTTGGTCAAATACCCCGACGACAACCGGGTATCTTCATAATTGCAGTGAAAGCCTAACCTTTTTTGCCTCACAAGTCAAACACCTGATTTGACTTCTATTTCGAGAGCTTGCGGAACGATTTGCCCCCAATTTTCACTCAGCCGATAATTTCCAAAAGCTCGCTGGGATGATTAATCAACGCCTTTGCCCCATTTTTGCGTAATTCCTCAGCCGAACGGAACCCCCACGTCACACCGATTGCAAACATACCAGCTGCGTTTGCGGTTTTCATGTCGGTGTTGGTGTCACCAAGATATGCGAAATTTTCCGGGGAAGTAGCGAGCGTTTCGGCTACCACCAAGGCACCGGAGGGGTCGGGTTTTGGGAGGCAGGTTTCGCTGACGCCCTGAACGACATCAAACGAAAAGTCGCCCAAAAATCGCTCGACGCATAATTTCGTGAAGTTGTGTGGCTTGTTCGACAGCACGCTGAGTTTTACGCCCTTTTGCGAAAGGGCAGCAAGCATATCGCAAATTCCGTCGTAGGGTTTGGTTTTGTTGTCCCAGAGTTTGGCGTATTGGGCTTTCATGTCTGCGAGAACGGCGGCGGCTAGTTTGTCTTCGTATGCATCACCAAGTGCGCGGCGGGTGAGGGTTTCGACACCGTCACCGACGAAAATTTTGTAGGCCTCGGTCGGGTGCGCGGGAAGATTTCTCGCGGTTAGCGCGTTGTTCATGGAGTCAGCCAAGTCGTCGAGCGTGTCGAGTAATGTTCCGTCGAGGTCAAATAGCACAGAGCTGTAATTCATCTTTTGGTCTTTCGTGTTTTGGACGCGTAAAGTAGTAGGCCGGGTCTTGACCCGGCTTTTTGTTGGTGCGGTATCGGTTATCTCGCCGGGTCAAGACCCGGCCTACTAATCCAATTTCATCGCCATAAGGAATTCGGCGTTTGAGTTTGTTTTTTCAAGTCTGCTGATCAAAAGCTCCATGGCGTCGGGGATCTGCATTTCGCCGAGAACTTTTCGCAGATGATAGGTAAGCTTCAGCTCCTGCGGGTCAAGGAGCAGTTCTTCTTTTCGCGTGCCGGATTGCAGGATGTTTATCGCCGGCCAAATTCGCCTGTCGACGAGTTGGCGATCCAAACTCAGCTCGCTGTTACCGCTGCCTTTGAACTCTTCGAAAATCACCTGATCCATTTTACTCCCCGTGTCTACGAGGGCTGTCCCGATAATCGTCAGCGATCCGCCTTCTTCCACGCATCTTGCGGAACTGAAGAAACGTTTCGGTGCCTGCAGGGCAGAGGCGTCGACCCCACCGGTGAGAATTTTTCCCGAACGCGGGGCGATGGTATTGTACGCACGCGCTAACCTTGTGATGCTGTCCAGCAGGATTACGACGTCCTTACCGTATTCGACAAGGCGGCGTGCCTTGGCGTTGACCATTTCCGCAATCTGCACATGCCGCGTTGGCGGTTCGTCGAACGTTGACGAAATAACCTCCGCCGACGTATTTCGACGCATGTCCGTTACCTCTTCAGGGCGTTCGTCGATCAGCAAAATAATCACGTATGCGTTTTCGTGATTGGCGGTAATGGCATTGGCGATTTTTTTCAGCAGTATGGTTTTGCCGGTTCGCGGGGGAGCGACGATTAGCATTCGTTGGCCGAAACCAATCGGGGCAACCAGGTTAACTATGCGAGTGTTGATTTCCGATCCGGTTGTCTCGAGAAAAATGCGGCGTTCTGGGAATGTTGGTGTGAGATCCTCGAAATCCGTAAGGTCGGCCAGTTTGTCCGGGGGTTCCTGATTGACGGCTTCGACGCGCAGCAGGGCGAAATATTTTTCACCTGCTTTCGGCGGGCGAACTTGACCGGAGACAACATTACCGGGTCGCAACGCGAACCGCCGGATCTGCGACGGAGACACGTAGATATCGTCGGGGCTAGGGAGATAGTCGTAGTCGGTGCTGCGGAGAAAACCGAACCCGTCGGGGAGAATTTCCAGGACACCCTCTCCGTAGGTCATTCCGTTTTTCTGCACGCGAGACTTGATGATCTCGAAAACCAGTTCCTTTCGTTCCAGACCAGCGTAGTCTTTTACGCCTTCATCGCAAGCTATTTCGTGCAGCTCAACGATGGAGGCTTTTTGCAGGTTGGTGATGTGCAATGAACCTTTTTTGACGCGTTCGTACTTGGCGTGCATGTTTGCGTCGCCGCCGGATGTTGTATTGCCGCCGGGTTGTACGTTCCGGGGAGTTGACACATCATCGCGGCCGTCACGAGCTTCATGAGTTTGGGACGTTTTTGATTGTGGATTCTGCTGCCGATCTTGGTTCTGGCGTCGATCTGGATTCTGTTGCTGCTGCGAGTTCTTGCCGCCGAATTTTTTGGAAGCGTTTTTGGAAGTATTTTTGGACGTATCTTTTCTGTTTACGTTGTTTTTGTGCCGCGGTTTGTTCCGGTGGGGATCGGGTTTTTGCTTTTTGCGATTAGATCGATCCTCAATAGTAAACTCAGGCTGAGATTCGACAGGAGTTTCGATTATTGGGGCTGCCGGTGGTGTGATTTCCTGTGGTTCTTGCGGCGGCGAGGGGGTGTTTTGTTCGGCGATGTCGAGCAGTGGGGTGTCGATTGGCTTTTTGGCGGTTTTCTTTTTTGCAGTTTTTTTTACCGCCTTCTTGGCCGCTTTCTTAACGGCCTTCTTTGCGACCTTTTTTACCGTTTTCTTAACCGCGGATTTCTTGACGCTAACTTTTTTAGCGGCCGCTTTTTTCACCGTCTTTTTTGCCATTTTCTTGGTGGTGGTCTTCTTGACAGCCTTTTTAACGGTTTTCTTGGCGGATTTTACAGCCTTGCTATTCTCTGCTTCTGCTTCGGATTTGCCCATTGCTACGTATTCTCCAACACTGAATTATGAATTAGATAAGAATTAACTATGACTAAAGATGAATTAAAACACCCAACGGAATAATGCGTCGGCATTAAGAGGTGCAACACGACTATGAAGTGGCAAAATGAGACTTGAATATCATGAGGACACTATCGAAACTAAAACTAAAAAAACTTATTCGTGGGAAATCTGCCTGATGAGCTGCGAAATCCGCTCGCCGAGATGTGACTCAGTGGAATAGTTATCAACCGCATGAGAACACTTCGCTGCTTTGCTGTCAAGAGAAATTTGCGACGATTCACGGGTGCGGAGGGTATGTTCGTCCCAGCTGCGGGTTTTGGTCACACGTTCGATACGTTGCCCCAGCGGGGCATTGACGAAAACGGTGTGGGTGCAGAATTTATCCCACCCGCCCTCAAATAGAACCGCGGCGTCGATAACGATGAGCGAAACTTCCGGATTTGCGTTGGCAGCTGTGATGAGTTCCTCGATTTTCGCGGCGATCCGAGGGTGCATTATGGCATTGAGGGCGGCGAGCTGGGTGCTGTCGGCAAATACGATGTGTCCAAGGGCGGTGCGGTCGACAGCCCCGGCGGCGTCGAAAATCGACTCGCCCCAACGCTCGCGGAGTTCGCGGCGGACGGTGTCATCTCCCAGCAACTGATGGCCGATAGCGTCGCAGTCTATTACAAATCCGCCATGTGCACCAAACGCCTTGGCTGCGGTGGTTTTACCCGACCCAACCCCGCCGACGATTCCGATGACTGGTTTTGTCTGCATATTGCGAACCATGTTCAATAATCCGGTTTGCTCTGTAGAAAACATGTTTTATGTCATTGCGAGCGAAGCGAAGCAATCTCTTTTTCGGCCGTTTAGATTGCCGCGTCGCTGCGCTCCTCGCAATGACAAATAATTCCAATTGATGCTGGATAACCATGTTTTCTACAGAGCAAACCCGGTTTTGATTTACCGTATCGACTCTGCTCTACCGCACAATATACGAATTTCGCGGCAAAACACATACAAAATAAAGGAAAGAATTGGGGTTTAAGGATTAGGCACCAGTAAATAGTCCCTGCTGCCGATTGCCTGTTGCCTGAGGAGAAAAACCAGCGGAAACCTATTTCCCAACAGCCATTTGTGATGGTTGTGTAGTTCCCTGAATTTCATCCGTGCAGAGGGCCCTCCGCCCAAGGCTGAAATGTCAGAGTTCCTGCACCAAGACAAAGCGGGCTATCGGAAATAGGTTTCAGCTGGCTTTGTTTTTGCGATTTTGGGTTATTTTCGGGTATCGAATGATGCTGATATCGCGTTCGGCCAGCTCGCGGTTAAGCACGCCCGGTGCAACACCGGCCAGCAGGCAGGCGTCGTCATGGTCGATGCGATGCTCTGCGTACAGCTGCGTCGCCAACGCCAGACGTAGCTCCCGCGAGCTTATTTCCGCTCGGGTAATAACTTCGTCTGCCAGCTCAAGTTTCATGCGATCCTCAAATGTGAATGCAATTCATAAAATAAATTTTCAGCACCAAAACGGTTCTTTTTCGGGTGTTTACCCGCAAAAATTGGGAATATCCGTAGTATTTCCCAGCTATATAGTGGTTATCGTGGTTCGAGAGGGAAACTTAAGGGCGAAAAAGGAGTTTTTTTGAGATTTTTTTTGGAAATTGCGTAAACAGAGTAGGGTCGGCCATTGCCGACCATCTTGGCTATTGTTCTAGTCGACATTTTCGGTTAATCTGCACCTGTTGAGGATGGGATATAAAACTCATCCCTGCTGGGATAGTGAGAAGAAAAAACTCTTGGGGAGTTAAACAATGATCAAATACAGATGTCCACGCTGCAAACAAAAGTTGGAAAGTCTAAATACTGATGTTGGTAACCAAGATATTTGTCCGCTATGCAAGCATAAATTCACCGTCCCGGAGCGATCCCGTCGCGGGCGTAACATTTTGGCAGTCATTTTGATTTTGCTGGCTGGCAGTGGCGTAAGTGTTGGCTGGATTTTATTACAGGATAAAAAAGGGGAATCGCTGGTGGTAGAGACACCTAACCCGCAGGCCATAGAGAAAGAGTCTGTTCCGATCCCGATGAAGCGATCAAAAAAAAATGACGATATTCCAATTGCGAGCATAGCATACTTTCGTCCACTGATAGAAGACTATGGGATGAGCGAGACTACCGGGAGCAAATCGGGCGACTTTCATTCATTGGGTCTCAAAATTCATCCAAATATTACAAATGATGGTTATATTGTTTTGCTTCTCAATTCCTCTGATGAAGTTCTGAATGTCACCTATCTTTTTGAAATCCCTGAGGATACTGCCCAGTGCAAACAACTGCAAACCTTGGCTTTTTGTAATGATTTATTGGAACACTGCGGGTGGGATTCTTCAGATATCCCATTCTCACAAGACATTATCCAGACAGTCAGCAATATCCCTGAAGGTAATAAGAAACAAATAACAACAGAACGCGTGTCCAATGGCATTAAAGCCTACTTTATCTTTACGCCTAAGGTACCAATGATGTTATGTATTTCTCGCATAGCTCCCCTCCCAAAACATATAGAGCCAGAACCTTACAAGCCTCAATTTTTTGGTACGGATTCCAAGGTTGGGTTGTGGCATCTTGACTGGAAAAAAATAGCAAAAAATGAATTCTCCACAACATTTTCTTGGCGGATTACGGTGGCCAATAAGGGGGAAGCAAAATGCAGTTATTCTCTTACGTGTAGCGCGCAAGACAAAGATGGATTTGAAATTGAGAAAGGATATGCGGATACAATTCCAATTGAACCCGGCGAACAAGTATCGGTTACTGGCCGGGTAATGGTCATGGGTTCAGCCGCTAAAAAGGTAGCCAATTTTTATGTCACAGCAAGGGCTAATTGACAATTGACCGTGCCATCCAGAACCTCACCCAAAGATGGTCGGCAATGGCCGACCCTACCAAAGATCAATTGAAAATCGGAAATTGGAACTTGGAAATCGCTATCCGCAGGCCGCACCGGGTGCAATGTCTTTTTCGGTGGTCAGCACGACGACATCGGATTTGTCGTCCAGCGAGGCTGCCAGTATCATGCCGTTGCTCTCGAGGCCACGCATTTTTCGCGGTGCGAGATTGGCGACGACTACAATGTTTTGGCCCAGCAGTGCCTCGGGTGAATAATGCGCCCTGATGCCCGCGATTATCTGCCGCCGCTCTGTGCCCATGTCCACCTGCAAAACCAACAAGCGATCCGCGTTGGGATGCTCGGCGACTTCCACAATTTTCCCGACGCGAAGGTCGACCTTGAGGAAATCCTCGAAGTCGATGTAGTTTGTAGCGGGGGTTTCTTCAGCCGCTGCTTCCGGTGCCGGTGCTGCGTCGGTTTGTGGTTCCTGTGCGGGTACGTTTTCTTCAGTCATGATTATATCCGTTCGTTACAGTGTCAGTTGTAGGCCGGGTCTTGACCCGGCGCGGTGACGAAAAAACACGAAATACTAAACTCTAAATCCTAAACAATATCGAATATTCAAAATTATAATTTCAAAACCAAGATGTCGATTCACCACTATTGCCGTTTAGGATTTTGATGATTTGAATTTCGTATTTGTTTAGAAATTCGATATTCGTATTTCGGGTTTAACCTTTCAATTCTATTCCTGCGTCGATCAGTAGTTGCTTTAGGGCGGGGCGGTACTGGTCGGCCAGCGGTGTCATTGGTAAGCGCATGTCTTCTTTGCACAGCCCAGCCATCGCCATCGCCGCCTTAATCGGAATCGGGTTCGTTTCGACAAACATTCCTTTAAACAGCGGGAAGAGTTTGAGATGTTGCGTACAGGCCGCAGCCATATCGAAGTTTACGATGGCGTCGCATAATGTGCGGACAGGCCCCGGTGCGAGATTGGCCAGCACGCTGATCACACCCGATCCTCCGACCGACGCGATAGGCAGCGTCAGCGAATCGTCACCGGAGAGAATCGTGATGTCGCACATCGACGCGATACCCGAGGCCATGTCGAGTTTGCCGGTGGCTTCTTTGACGGCTACGACGAGTTGGATTTTCTCGTACATTTCGGCGATTGTTTCGGGGGCCAGTTCAATGCCCGTTCGTCCGGGAATGTTGTATAGCACGATCGGCAGGTCGCATTCGGCGATAGCTTCGACGTGGGCGAACATCCCGCGTTGCGTGGGTTTGTTGTAGTATGGGTTCACGACGAGGCATGCGTCGGCGCCGGCGTTTTTGGCGTGCTTTGTCAGCTGGACAGCCTCGCTGGTGGAGTTGCTGCCGGTACCGGCGATGACGGGCACTCGGCCGGCGACTTTCTGAACGGTCGTAGCGATTACTTTGTCGTGCTCCTCGTGCGAAAGCGTCGGCGACTCACCGGTCGTCCCGCACGGGATAATTCCCTGCGTGCCGTTTTCGATCTGGAACTCGATAAGATTCTCGAGCGTCGCGTAATCTACCTGCCCATCGGAAAATGGAGTGACGATTGCAACCATCGATCCTTCAAGATGCATGCGGTCGTTCATTTTGCTGTCCTTTCAATGCTTAAACCCGGGTGAATATAAGCTACCCACAGGTTGGTTATACTGAGATTATCCGCCGTCGCTGCAAAACAGCAACGGATGCAGATTATATGGAATTTGCCGCGAATTTCAAAAGGGCAATTCACATAATTGCTTAAAAGTCTGCCCTTGCGAAATTTGTAAGCGTTCACACCTATTTTTCCTGTTAATCAAACTGGTTTCTTTTTTTGACAGGATTACAGGATTAACTATGAATTATTAAAAAGAAAACAAGAACCAACACTATTAACTGCCAACTGCAAACACCATCGCAACGAATACAATTATTATGCAAGTTAATCCTGATTAACAGGATTTTTAAAGCCTATGTTCTATCCTGTGATCCTGTCAAAATTTTTATGTGAATGGTTACCGAAATTTTAACCCGGGGGGATTGATCAGAAAACCACAAAAAAGTAGTGTTCACCATGCCTCGCCGCGTTGTAAAATACCCACATGCAAACCACTCAAAGCATTGACGGGAAACACGAAAAATCCGCCGCCGCCTTTCAGCGTGCCAACAAGGTTTTAGTCGGGGGCGTAAACTCGCCCGTGCGTGCCTTTACCGGTGTCGGGGGTAATCCGCTGCTCATCGCAAAAGCCTTCGACTCAAAAATCGTAGACCTCGACGGAAACGAGTACATCGACTACGTCGGAAGCTACGGGCCTGCGATTCTCGGGCACGCCGACAAGGGCGTGGTGATGGCGATCCATAAGGCGATTCTCCACGGGACGAGCTACGGTGCTCCGACGCAAATGGAAAGCACGCTCGCCGAGCGAATTGTCGACGCCGTGGATTCCATCGAAAAAGTTCGCTTCACCAACAGCGGAACCGAGGCGGTGATGACGGCGATCCGCATTGCCCGCGGAGCCACGGGGCGCTCGAAAATCGTGAAGTTTGTCGGGGGGTATCACGGGCATAGCGACGCGCTTTTAGTCGAGGCCGGCAGCGGCGCGACGACTCTCGGAGTCCCCAGCAGCAAGGGCGTACCCGAAGGAGCCACCGCCGATACGCTTTTGGTTAACTATAACGACACGGCCGCACTGGCTGAGCTTTTTGCGGAATATCCCGGGCAAATCGCCGCTGTGCTCGTGGAACCCGTCGCCGGAAACATGGGCGTTGTACCACCGGCCGACGGTTTTTTGCAGTCGTTGCGAGACCAATGCGATAGCGGCGGGGCGTTGCTGATATTTGACGAGGTAATGACGGGATTCCGTCTTGCGTGGGGCGGGGCACAGCAGCTGTTTGGAATTCGTCCCGACATCACGACGTTGGGAAAGGTAATCGGCGGTGGTATGCCGGTCGGTGCCGTTGGTGGGCGTGAAGACGTTATGGATCATCTCGCACCGGTCGGTGGTGTGTATCAGGCTGGGACGCTTTCGGGTAATCCTGCCGCCATGTCAGCTGGAATCGCCACGCTCGACGAAATTCAATCCGACGCGGACTTCTACACGCGATTAGAAGAAATTTCCGCCTCGCTGGAAGCTGGGCTGGTAAAGGCTGCCGACAGGGCAGGGGTTCTCGACAAAATTTGCATCAACCGCGTCGGATCGATGCTTTGCTGCTTCTTTACGCCGGGGCCGGTTACCGATTATCAAACGGCCAAGCAGTCGAACCTTGATGCGTTTGCCAAATGGTTCCACGCCATGCTCGCGGGGGAGATATACCTTCCGCCCAGCCAATTCGAGGCGATTTTCGTGTCGATTACGCATACCCCCAAAGATGTCCAGGCGACCTGCGCCGCTGCGGAGCGGGCATTTTCGGCGGCGGGGAAATTTTTTAACTAACTTCCAGCAACTGCAGAAACGATTATGGTTTTGCCTTCGATAACCGATAATAATCCAGTACTCTGTACTAGCGGATATAAGCAACCGAAACGTTGTTAACATTACAACAGGAGCACAATTATGACTTGTAACGTAGAACCTAAAGAATTCTTGGCTGGGCTGAACTCATTGCGGCATGCGAAAAACGTTTTTTGCATTTTGCTGGTGCTTGCCGTTTTGCTGCAGATCGCAGCCTTTGTTTTGGTTAACTGGGTAGGTGTAATAGACGCCGCGCCGCAGGCTGGGCTGGTGACGCAGGGTCAACCGCAGGAAGTTCAGTGTAGCTTCGGCGAGCCCGATGTTTGGTACGACGTACTTACATGGGTCTTGCCGTTCATACGATTCGTAGGTGCCGTTTGCTGCGTTCTGACAGTCATTACGATGATGTTTGCGGCGTTGCTTTCGCTTATCAGCGGGCAGGGGGGTATCAAGAGTTTCTTCAGTGCGTTTTTCTGGTCGCTTTTGTTACTGGCGGTGCTTTTACCGTGGCAGACCATAATGAAGGGTTCGCTCGTTGCCGGTGCCTTGTTTACTCTTGGCGAGTTGATGAGGTGGTCGAGAGAATGTGTCGAACCGTGGGCGCAGCAGGGCACGGGGTTTTGGCAGCAGGTACCGTATTACGCGAGATTCATGGCGTATCCGATTCTGGTGCTGTTTATCTGGGTCGTCATGCAGGTAAAATTTGCCCGCGGATTCAGAACCATTGCTTACAACGTTGCAAAGAGCGGGCAGATCGAAATGGAGACCATTCCGGCACCCCTATCGTCCTTGCCGCTCGAGTCCGACAACGATTCTGAGTTGTGAAAGTGATTTCGGATCTATCGATTTGAATATGAATATGCAAAAAGTATCGACATTGATGATGGTTTTGGTGGGGGGTGTCTGCTTACTTGCCGGCTGTCAGGATAAACCCGTTGATGTTGATCTGGGTGCCGGTTCGCCGACTACCGGCAGCGGCGACATCACCCGACGTCCTCGCTATGTTTACGGTGTCAAGATCGGAATATGGACGTTTCGCGTACCGCTGGGACAGCTCAGCAAAAACAAGGCCTTGTGGAGTTGTCTCGACGAAGAGCGGACTGCCCTGAAGTCGAAAATTTTGGGACTTAACGGGATACGAGTGGGTGTGGGAGGCAAGGGCGACCTGGAAAAAGTCGATAAAATTTTGAAGACGATGATGGCGAGCAATTATTCGAAATCTGTTTTGCAGATTTTCAACAACAAGTCCGGCGCTATCGTCGTCGGGCGAAATATGCCCGCGCAGACGATATTTCTTTATTCCGGCAGCAAGGGTATCGCCGGTAATGATTATCCCCCCGGTGATAATCTCATCCGCATAAGTGCCGCCGCCGACTCCAGCTCCGCCGATAAGTCGCTGCTGACGATAACCCCCGAAATTCGATCCGATAAAACCGAATTGCAAATCGTTCGCGAACATGGAACGGCTCGGCTTGAAGAGGTTCCGTTGCGGTTTCCTTTCAAGGTTGTGCGGTTTCAGCTGAAAATGACCAACGGAGAATTCATCATCATTGCTCCCGGCGTCCAAGCCAACCGTCCCACGAGTCTGGGGCACTGCTTTTTGACGAGCCTCGACAATAAGGTCGAATTCGAGCAACTGCTGGTTCTTCATCCCGAGGTCGTGCGAATCGAAATGAAGAATTAGGCGGGGGCTGCTGCGGGCGGTTGAACATAAGCGTTCATGCTCTTTTTCCTGTTAATCAAACTGCTTTTATTGCGGATTTTGGATTGCGGATTTCGGAATTAAGAAAAGAAATCTTACCGCGAAGGAACGCAAGGAACACAAAGAATCAGCTATGTAAAAAACATAGCATCTTTGCGATCTGTGTGTTCTTTCGCGGTTAATTCCTCTCTTAAATCCCAAATAGGCAACCATCCTGTTATCCTGTCAAAAAAAACCGTGAATGGTTATGGTTGAGCGACCTCGCCGCTGTTTTTCGTCACCGTCAGCCCTGCGAGAATCGAACCAAGTACACCACCCAGAATGAAGCAAAAAACATCAGTTGTTGTTGGATGCCTTCCCGGAATCCAGTACTGCCCGCCTTCTAAAATTACGCCCAATATCCCCGTGGTTACGGCGATTCGTAAAATTCCGATATGCCTGCGGTTTAACCGCCCCAAAACGCGGAGCATGTACCCCAACGCTCCGCTGAGAACGATTGTGCGAATAAACAGCAGCACCTTTTCCCCACGCCCGCTCATCCCGTAATGATACAGCGGTAACCACTCCGCCCCGCTGGGAAGATTTCCGTCTTGCGTTGCAGCAGCTGTGTTGAAATTCATGTCGCCCCACGAGAGGTAACCCAGATACACCACCATCGCGAAGATGCCGAAGCATATGGCGTTTTTCTCGGAGATACTGTCGCGGGTCATGTAACCTATACCCACTCCGGCGATTGATCCGATCGCAGCGATCAGCGGATTTGCGACGTTAACGCTGTGCCCCATGTAAGCGACGCAGGATTTTCCGAGTTCCAGGGCGGCGGCAAATGCGATGCTTACGATGACGGCACTTGTCCAGTTGGGGGTGTTTCGTTTGCCCATCGCATATCCCAGCAGAATCGTCAGCAGCGCATAGATGCTTCCTTCCCGGATGACCCAGTAGCTCGTGGGGTGCTGTGCAAGCCCTTCGCTTACGTTCCAGATTCCGCCTTTGACGTTGTTCAACACCATCGAAACGTCCAGCGTTGGGACGAACGGAAAAAGTGCATCACCGGCTAGCAGCAGCATAAGCGTCGCCGCGACCAGTCGTACCGGCTGATCCGTCCACCATTGCATGATGACGGTTTTGAGACGTTGGTAGAGGTGGTCCACGAAAAACGTACCGAATGTGGCACCGGCCATCGTGCCAAGCACGTTCATGGTAAAGTCTTGCACACCGCTGACACGCAGTGGCGACATCAGTTGGGTGATTTCGACGGCGAGGCTGACCGCGGCACCCCAGGCAAAGGCGTTTAGATACGTCACGGCGTCGATCTCGCCATACCCGACCTTCCATCGCAGCGCCGCCAGCAGGCCCAGCGGTAGGTACAGCGCGAAGTTGGAAATCAGGTCGATGGTGCTGGTGTGCGAGACGTTACTTAGCGGCCAAAATGTCCAGACGCGTTGAAAATTTGCGAGGATCAAATCAGAGTTGATCGAAAAATCGAACGGCATGATGCTGCCGTAAAAAACCAGAGCTGCGTACAGAAAGAATATCCCCGACAGGAACCGACGCTCGATGCGCCCCTGCGACTGGTTAGGTGCGGTCAGGTTTTCTGATTTGTTTGACAAGCCGTACACACGTCAATCCATCGTCATCGGTCGAGTAGTGAACTTCATCGACACAATTTCGTATGAAGTACAACCCGAATCCATTGTCCTGCGATCCGTCAAAGGCCGGTGTCATCATTTGGAACTTTTTCAGCGGTTGGCCCCAGTGATAGAGGCAGACCACGATCCTATCATCGTAAACTGTGACCTCTATATCAATGAATTTCTTTTCGTCGTCCTCATAAGCGTGCTTGATGATATTGCTGGTGGCTTCACTGGTGGCGAGCTCCAACTGCCCGAGGAATTTTACGTCCAGCTGCCTGCCAAAACCCTTCAGCACGGTTTTGAGAAATTCTCGCACAGTGGCCAGTTCGCTCATCTCGCTGCTAATTTGTCGTCGTTCACGCTTGACGATTGTGTTGTGCGAATGTGGTTCAATTTTAACAGCGACGTATGTAAGGTCGTCCTGGAAGGTAACCGAAGTTGCAAAATGAACAAGCTCACCGTAAAGCTCCTTGATGAGTTCCGAGGGCGATAGCGAGGCATGCGTCTGTACGAACTGCGCTACGCGGTCGGTGCTGAATCGCTCGCCGCTGGAGTTCGACGTTTCGACTAACCCATCGGAGTAAAACAGAATGATGTCACCCGGTTCGAAGTGCACGGAAATTTGCTCGTATTTTTCGGCGAGGTCGAATCCCAGGGGCAGGTTGTTGCTTTTTATGAGGTTGCATGTGCCGGTGCGGTGGCGGTAATGAATGGTCTGCGTATGGCCGGCGTCGACGAGATCCATGCGATTTTTGTCGAGTGCGAATCGGGCGAGGCAGAGCGTGGCGAAGCTGTTGAGCGTCATGAGTTTTTCGCACATTTCACTGTGAATGAAATCCATGATCTCTTCCGGGGTCGGGAGCGTCGCTAAGTTTGTGGAGCACACCAGATTTCCGATAGCCCGCAGCAGCTGAGTTTTGGTGGCCGCCCCCAGCAATGCAGCCGACACGCCCTTGCCCATAACATCGCCCAGCATCAAATCGAAATGCTCGTTGTCGTACTTGACGAAGTCGTAAAAATCTCCGTCGATCTGCTGCGACGGTAGCGACATGGCAGCGATTTTTGCGCCGGACAATCCCTCGGGCGGACGTCCCAGCAGCAGCCTGCTTTGAATTTCAAAACCGATGTTGATTTCCTGCTGGCGAGCACGGGCGAGTTCTTCCTCGGCCTGTTTCATATCGGTGATGTCCGACATCACGCCGCAAATTCCGATTACATTTCCGTCGGAATCGATGAAGGTCGTTTCGTTGAATAAAAAATCGCGTGTGTGACCATCGGTGCATTTGATGGTGGCCTCGTGCAAATGCCCACCGGGCGTTTTCAGCAAATCCAGATCCTTTTGGTGCAGCATGTTTGCTAAAGACTCCGGAATAATGTCCGGGAAATCTTGAATCGAGCGGCCGAGAATTTCGCGTTTCGGTAGCCCCAGCACCAGCTGCGAGAAGGCGGCGTTGCACCCGTGATATACCCCCGATGCGTCCTTGTAAAACGCCGGGTTCGGAATCGTATCGAGGAACGTCTCCAAAAATTGTAGATTGCTCCGCAGTGCGTCCTGGACGTTTTCGTTTTGGATGGCGGCACCGAGAATATTGGCGGCGGTGTATAGCGCGTCAAGCTCGGCGGGCGACCAGTTGCGTTCGCTTTCGATATCTTCGTAGCACATCGAGCCCCACCACATCGGCCCGACGAAAATCGGGATCAGTACGACCGATTTTACTCCGCGCGGTTCAAGGATGCGACGTTCCGGTTCGAGAAGTTCCCGCACATGGCCGGAAATAATCTCACCGTTGGACAGCATGTTTTCCCAGCGGGTCAGTTCGCTTTTGCGATACGGTATTACGGAGTGGTTTGCCTCGCCTTTGATGGGCGCAACGTCCTTGGCGGTCCACTCGAAGCGGACATGGGCAGCGGGGCCTTCGTTTCGCGGATAGTGATTTTCGGTGACGTAAACGCGGGCGACATCGGTGGCGCGACCCAGATGAGTCAGCACCGCCTGAACGCTGGGTTCCCAGTCGGACTCCTCGAGAAAATGCGTGGATGCGAAACAGACGGCTTCGAGAATTGCTTCGCGCCGCCGGAGCGTTGCCTCGATGCGGGAGCGTTCGGAAATGTCCACGAACGAAAACATGATGCTCTTGACGCTACCGGTTCGATTGACGACAGAGCTGGCAGCTACGTGAACAGGCAGGGAGTCGCCACTGTGAATTTTGGCGGTCAATTCCGCCCGCCAGTTTCCACCGTCTTTGAGCATGTTCATCACGGCGAGAATTTCGTTGTCGCTCGTGAAGAAATCCTTGATGGGTTTGCCGATGACCATGTCTTCGTTTTCGTAGTCCCACATTTTCAGGAAGGCGGGGTTGGCGTAGTTGACTTTTCCGTACAGGTCGACAAAACAGATTCCCGAAATCGACGATCTGATCGCATCGTCGGACGGCTGCGATTCGTGTTGGAGGGACGTGCTTGCGGGAGTGTCCGTTAGGAAAACGGCAATGCGTGAAACTTGGCCCTTCTGGTCGAATACCGGGAAAACCGAACCTTTGATTTCCTGATTGGAGCGATTGCTGAAGAACCGCACCGAGCTGCGTTTGCGAATCACATCATCAGCCTGCTTTCGGATCAGCGTTCCCAGCGGGTCGCCAAGCAGATCATAAAGATTTTGCCCGAGGCAGCTGCGAGACGTCTGCCCGAGCAACTTCGTTGTTTCGCTGTTGATCGTCAGAATTTTTCCGTCGGTAGTCAGCAGCATCGACATATGCCCCGGTGCATCGAGCAGCGTGCGGTAGTTCGCCTCGCTGACCCGCAGCGCCTGTGATTGCGACTCGATGAGACGTTTGAGCTGTGTGTTTTCGTTTCGCAGCGATTGCTCGGTGCGTCGGGTTCGCAGCAGGGCATTGATGCGCGACAGAAATTCGTGATCTTCGACAGGGCCCTGGAGGAAATCGTCGGCACCGGCGTCGAGGCCTTGAGATATGAGTGACGGGGTGCTCTTGTCTTTGCTGACGAGCATGACGGGAAGTTTATGATTACCCTGCAACGACTTGAGCTGGTTGCACAATTTGATTCCACCGGAATCGGGAATGTTGACGGTGACAATGGCGGCATCGAGGGGGGCGGTTTGGGCAATAAAAATCCCCCCGGCAACATCAGATGCCGTCATCACCTTGCAATTGTCCAAACGCTCATGCAGGAGACTTCGCAGCCTCCCGAGACTCTCAGGATGAGCGTCAACAATCAGCACGGTCGCCTTAGTGTTTTCCCGTTCCTCCATCAATTTCTCGCAATTACAACTCAGCTTAACACATAACCGCTTTAAAAAGCTCCGGTTACGCAACCTGTGCACAGAGACTTCAAGCACAAGCCTCCATACACCTCCAATGAAAAAGTCGTTAAACTAATTTACCACGAAAGCGTTAAAATAGGGCGAAATTATGAAAAAAACGCCGGTTTTTTGTTCCCCGCCGGGGTTTTTGGCGCCCCGTTTCAAAGGCGTGTTCGGCGTGCCAGCTTATCTGAGATTAAAGTTCCATCATGAACTCAAATATTTTGTCGTTAAAACCTTTTAGCCCTTCATGTCCGAAGTCAGGGTAAATTTCCATAGATTTTTTGGAGGTTATCTTATTATACGCTGCGAACTGTGTTGATGGTGGACAGGTTGTGTCCATCAATCCTGTTCCCATCATGACTTCTGCTTTTATGCGCGGGGCGAGGTGCTGATTATCGATGTATCCGAGTTTGGTGAAAATTTCCTCTTGCCGTTTGTGTTGCGGGTCAAAGCGACGGAAATAGTCCTTCAGCTCCTGGTAGGCTCCCTGGGCAAGATCCATTTCCCATACGCGCTGGTAGTCGCAGAGAAACGGAAAGGTCGGCGCGGCCTGCTTGATGCGAGGCTCCAATGCTACGCACGCCAAGGTCAGTCCGCCGCCCTGACTTCCTCCCATTGCACCGACACGGGTTTCGTCAACTTCAGGAAAATCCATAATCAGCCCCGCCAGCTGGGCCGTATCCAGAAAGATGTTGCGGAAGAGCATTTTTTCGGGAGGCCCGTCCAAACCGCGAATAATGTGCCCATGAAGTGTGTTACCGATGACTCCGCCAACGTCTTCGGATTTTCCGCCTTGCCCGCGTGCATCCAGAGCAGCGACAGTAAATCCGGCCAATGCGTATGGCAAGAGCCCAACCCACTCACCGCTGTCCACGCTATAACCGTGAAAACACACTAACCCCGGGTGCGGGGTGGGGGCATTTGGGGGTCGCAGAAGCTTGGCGTAGATACGCGCGCCTCCGATGCCAGTAAACCGCATGTCAAAACAATCTACATTCGGTGCCGAAAACTCGGCTGGGGTCAGCTCGACCTGCGGATCGGTCGCTTTCATTTCGGCAATGCTGTTGTCCCAGAATTTATCAAAATCGGTCGGTTTGGGATTGATGCCTTGGTAAGTTTTGAGTTCTTCAAGTGGTTTGTCAACTAACGGCATTTTTTTCTCCAGCTGTCGGGCTAGAGCATTTTAAGTTTGATCTGCAACCGTACTGCTAGCTGCGGCGGCGTTTGTCTGCGTCCGCTTGCATCGACATAGCTTACTATGTCTGCTTCAGCGTCCTTTGACAACCTTGTCCTCGCTAACGCAGTACAATCGAATCTCAACCTTAAAACGCTCTAAGTCCCGAATTGCAATTTAAGTGGTGATTATCATCGTCTCAGAATGCGGGGATTATACACCAGCAGCCCACAGCTTCCATGAAAAAAAGGCAAACACTTCCCCCGCAGGTGAAAAATCCCCAAGCCCCGCACTACGCACTAACCCTTCGCCGGTTAAAATTATTCGCCGACGGAAATGATACCCTTACGGATCGCAAACTTCACCAGCGACGTTTGGTCGTGGATGTTCAGCTTGCGCATCAAACGCGTTCGGTGCGTGTCGACGGTTTTGGTTGAAAGCCCCAGAACCTCGGCGACTATCCGATTGGTTTTACCCTCGGCGATCAGCTGTAAAACCTGACGCTCGCGAGTTGAGAGTTTCTGGTAGGGGTCTCTTTCGATCTGCCCTAACCGCTGAAGCACATTTCGCGGAATTCCCGGCCCGAGGAAGATTTCCCCCGATGCCACCCGCCGTATCGCCTCGTTGAGTTTTTCTGCAGCAGACTCTTTCAGCAAATATCCCGTGGCGCCGTTTTCCAACGCCTGGGCAATAAATTGCTCATTGCTGTGCATAGTCAATACGAGGACGGAAATTCCGTCACACTTTTTGACAAGCTCACGGCAGATATCAAGCCCGTTGAGGCCCGGCATGGTAATGTCAAGAATTACCACGTCGGGGTTACATGCGAGAACTTCTGAAACAACCTTCAGACCGTCCCCGCACTGCCCGACGACTTCGATGCCTTCGTCAGCTTCTACCAAAGCAGCAAGGCCCTCGCGGACCATTGCATGATCATCGGCAAGAAAAATTTCAATTTTGTCGACAGTCACCATATTCTAAAACTCCCCGGTGCAACACCAATAATGCGCTGCAACCCAAAAACGGTTACTGTAGGTAACCCCTGGTCGTCGCGCCCCGATTAAACGTGAGACCTACATAATGTTAGGTAATCACCAACCAATTGCAAGTACAAACCCACTTGATACTCCAGTAAAAAAAACATAAGTGGCGCATTTAAGGGTGATTAGGGTGATGCCCTTACAAATATAAAGATAATGTCCGAATAACCCCCGCTTTTCACCGCCGATTTTATGTACGAATTGTCCAATAGCACATGTACAAGGAGGGATACACTTGGTGGATGGGAAAAATATTTTTATTTTCCGCGAAGAAAAAGTGCTTTTGCGGGCATCTTCTACATGTCATGTTATAATTCGGCCTTGTGTTTTTTATTTGTCCGTCGGGCTGAACGTGCTCCAGTGACAGTTTTTGTATCGAGGTGCTTATGTACATGGATGCGTTAATATTTGATTATGACGGTGTGGTTGTCGATTCTGAACCTGCGCACATGGAGGGGTTTGCCCGCGTGGTCAAACCTTTGGGGATCGAGTTTACGAAGCAGGAGTATTGCGACTGTTACCTGGGCTCCGACGATTACGTGGGTTTTGCCGCCATTTTACGCAATCACGGGCACCCCGTTGACCAGAACCTTATAAACAAGATGGTCGCCGAGAAAACCAGCTTTCTGCAGGAGGCCTTGACGGGGGAGATAACCCCGATTCCCGGAGTGGTTAACTTTATAAGGGCAATCGCTGAATTGGGCGTACCAATGGGAATTTGCAGCGGAGCCTTGCGCGACGAAATCAAAATTTCGCTGGAGCATTTGGGGCTTGGCGAGTTTTTTCCTGTCACAATAGCAGCAGAGGATGTTTGTGAGGGTAAACCGCACCCGGAAGGATATCTGACAGCGGCGAAAAAACTTGGCGAGCTGGCTGGGCGAGAAGTTTGCCCGGCGCGATGCGTGGTTTTTGAAGATTCCCCGACGGGAATTTCCGCAGCCAAGGCAGCTGGGATGAAGGTGCTGGCACTTTCGACGACCTACGGCCCCGGTGAACTAACCCAGGCTGACGAAATCGCCCCCGATTTTACCAAGATTGACATTACTCAGTTGGATGAGATTTTATAAAGGTTTCAGCTAGTAGCGACTGTCTTGAATTTCAAGTTTAAATTGTGGATTTCCATGGCTGATTATCTCGTAGCATAATATTTAGTATCGTTAATAGTTTTCTCATGGCAGCAACAAGGGCTACGATTTTTTTCTTGCCGGCTTCAACAAGTC
>DAOVZK010000046.1 GCA_030635145.1 Planctomycetota bacterium
GCATCGCCGGTTGTTGTTAGCGATATGATATCCGCGGGGGCCAACGCAGCCACGCCACAAACTACCATCAATAAAACTAATACTTTTTTCATCTTCTATCTCCTTTACGTTAAAAGAAACCTCTAAAAACCTCTAAAAATCTCAAAATATACTGGCCACAAGCCATAACCATTAACTCTCTTTTATGTAGAGCCTTTCACAATCATCGCCAAAACCAAGTTTTGGTCTCGACATCGCATAAGAAGGCGGCTCAATTTGTTATTCTCACACGCAACGTAAAACACTATTATGCTTACGAACAAAGCTCCAACGTATTTCCCATACGAACATCGGGAGCAATAAACTTCACAACAGAGTGCTCCGCACCGGACATCAACCAACTCAATGCTTCATGGGTAACTGCCTGAAGACGCACATCAATACAACTGTATGGGTAAATTTTAGAAAATCGACTAGGCTGTACTTCTGCAACATGCCCGTCAGCAATAACCATCATGCTTTTGTCTTGCGGAACTTTAATACCTGACCCAGAGAAAATATCCAAAAGTCCCCTGCTACAAGAACCTCCGTCAATTACCAATCCGGTCATATCAGGCCGAGAAGACAACTCCGCCGCAACAGACTGCAGGTCTTCCATATCCTCACAACGATAAATTGCTGGAAGCTCAAGTCCACCTGACTGACAAGCCCCGCACAATCCCTTCTGAATAAATTCTGAATAAGAAGAAGCACTCTTTATCACAAGCGATATTTTTTTATGACCATAGGCGTTTAGTACCGTACCCGCCAATCTGCCCGCCATTACCATGTCAGCACGAAAATACGCCACCCCTTCAAGCTCAGCACCATCTGAAGGAACGTGACCAATAACTGCTATTCGAATATTATGCTGCTTCAACAGCAAAATTAGTTCCTTGGAAACGTTCCCATACAAAGCCACTGAATCAATTTCAGTAAGGAAATTCTTAAGCTGACTAAAATCAGTAGAATCCGGCTGGATATTCTGAATGCGCATATCCTTACCCAATCCACCAACAACACAAGCAACCTCGTCTATAATCATTCGCCTGACAATGGTGTCAAGCCCACCGCCAACCACAAGCAAGCCAACAGCACCATTACCAAGAAACTCCCGTCTCTCACAAGCGGGTATCGTATTAACGAACACTCCCTTGCCGCGTTGCGAACGAACCCAGCCGGTTTTCGCTAAAAATCCCAACGACTGACGAATAGTGCCTTGAGACACATCAAATCGTTTGACTAATTCGGAATGGGAAGGCAAGGCACTATCATCAGACAACCCCTGCGACAGGATTATCTTCTTAATGCCATTGGCCACCTGAAGATATTTAGGAGCCATCTTATCTTGCGTATTAATCATAGTAACTTTCATTTCCTATAACTACCATACTAATTACAACAACTATTACCTCTTACATAACAACTACTATACTTTATTACACAGTTTTGTCAAGAGGAATATTTCAAATTTTTCCTTTTGTCACTACTATCCCATCATAAGTTGCATATTGGCGCATCCCTCAGAAGGCTGCAAGTACGTTCTTATAATGTAACACTTTAATATTTATACTCTTATGTCATTTTTTACTTGCATTTCCCCGACGGATCCTGCAGCATTCGATTTGTTGTAAGTGTAGTGTGGCACGGAGGTTAGCGATAATATGTGGCGTGCTGTTGATCCGAGACAAAAAGCACTGTTCGACCCGGCTGAGGCGATTCGCTATATCCCTCTTCCATTCGCCCATGCCAAGGTCGAAGTCATTTTCTGAAAGATGTAGGGAGTCGTAGGCAATCTTCCAGTCAGCAAGTTCTTGTTTAGTTTCCTCGATGGATTGGGGGCTTGGGTCTCTGTAGGTAATAATGTGAATCATTCATTCATAAGCAGCACATACTGGACAGAAAGCGTAGGTCCTGTAGCTGCTCTGGCAACGCTGAAAAAGATGAAGCAAGCTGACGCTGTCTCACACATCACTGAGAAACGACGCGTCGAACGCTTTCGGCACAGCTGTGGCGTCGCGGATAATTTCATTCCGCACGGTTTGCGTGTTGTGTGCGGCGGTGATATTCGGGTAGTTAGCTGTACTTGGCTGCGAGTTCTTTGGCGATGCCTGGAACATTAAAAATCGATTCAACGGCTCGGGTAAAAAAAGTTACTTTTTATTTTTGGAGCAAGATGGTCTTTTATAAAAAACGCCGACAAATAATGCTTCTGAACAAGCGATTCGTTTTGTGGTTATAGATCGGCGTGTGACGCAGGGTACGCGAAGCTCCGTTGGTATGCGCTGGTGCGAACGAGCTTGGACTTTTCGAATAATGCCTTTTTACAGATTAAAGTTTCAGTAGCTGCTAAAATCCTGGGGGTATTTGTTCGCGTTTTTTAACAATAGCTACTTCTGCTCGGCATGGACACAGCGTCTATCAATTCTTCCTCAATGCTATCAACGCCACCTACACCGACATGCCATATCCCAAACTCATCCCCGCAAATCTGTGAAGGGATACGATACAAATAGTCTCAGCCGGCCAGTATAACTTATCTCACAACCCTTCCACTGGCGTTGCCTTTCATGAGCCGTTCGACCTCGCTACGGGTTGAAAAGTTGATATCTCCGCTTATAGAATGCGCCAGACAGGACGATGCCGCGGCAAAGGCAACGGCCTTGGAGTTTTCGCACAACTCTGAATCGTTCAACGCAAAAATCAAGCCAGCAGAGAATGAATCCCCACCCCCGACGCGGTCAACGATGTTTCTGATCTCATAGGGGCTGTATACGTCATCAATGGTCGGGGCGAAAAAGACTTTGTCTTGCTGTACATCATAAAGCATAGCGCCCCAGTTATTATGAGTGGCTGATATGCTTTGGCGAAGGGTTATTGCAACCTTTGAAACATTTGAAAACTGGCTAGCAATTTTTCTTGCGACTTGCGGGTAACGCCCAACATCCAGTTTCCCTGATTCGACGTCGCTCTGACCGGCTTGTATGGAAAGTACATCCAACGCGTCCTCTTCATTACCGATAACTATATCAACATACGGCAGGATCTGACGCATTGTTTTTTCTGCCAGCTGTTTTGGTGAAAGTGAGCTGTCCCACTTCCAGAGCTTTTTGCGGAAATTCAAATCGCACGAAACGGTCACGCCAGCATTCTGCGCCTGTTTTACCGCCTCCAAGGATGCATCTGCCGCCTGCTGCGAAAGTGCCGGTGTAATTCCCGAAATATGAAACCAGTCTGCGCCTTCAAAAATCTTACCCCACTCGTAGCAGTCCTTACCTGTCAAACTTATTGTCGAACCTGCCCTGTCGTAAATCACATTGCTGGGTCTCTGATTGGCACCAGTTTCAACAAAATAAAGCCCGAACCTGCCTTCCTCACACACAATAATTCGCGACGTGTCAACACCAAGCCCTTTGAATTGGCCAATAAAAGATTCTGTTATGTCATTATTGGGCAGAGCCGTTACGAAACGCGATTTACCTCCGAGAATGCTTATTGAGGCCGCTACGTTTGCCTCTGCACCGCCAAATGTCAGTTCCAGATTTCCGGGCATTACCTGACGGAACCGTAAAAAACCGGCGGGGCAAAATCTTCCCATTACTTCACCGAATGTAACTATCAATTTATTCATTTTTACCTCTGACTTTTTTAATAAGTTCAATTGCCAGTCTTGTACTGTTCGTTATTGTTTCCCAATCGCCTGAATTAATCGCATCACGCGGAGCAATCCACGACCCACCTGCCCCCAGGATCATATCACAGGTCAAATACTCACCCAAATTATTCGCATTAAGCCCGCCAAGCGGGATATACTTCAATCCAAGATGAGAATATGGAGCGGCCATGTTCTTAAGATACTTTATCCCGCCACAAGGTTCTGCGGGGAAAAACTTCAACACCTGGCATCCAAGCTCAACCGCCCGCTCAATATCGCTGGGCGTGCAGATTCCTGGTGCAAATGGAATCCCTACCCTTGAAGCATGTTCGACAATTTTAGGATTCACACCCGGGGCCACCGCGAAATCTGCACCCAGCTCAACGACCCTATCAAGTTGATCAATTCGCAGAACCGTTCCGACACCTACAAGTATTTCGGGGACTTGTTTCTTGACAGCCTCAATGGCATCATACGCTGCCTCAGTACGAAGAGTAAGTTCCATAACGTCCATACCACCGGCGAGTAATGCCCTTGCCAATGAAACCGCCTTGCTTGCATCGTCGACTGTTAAAGTCGCTACAAGCCCACAACGTCCGATCCGTTCATATAATTTTTCACTCATTTGATCTTCCCATGAAGTTTTCCAATATTTTCAGACTTTGAATTGCTTAGAATTTCTTTGATGTTATCCGTTATACAACGGGTTCGGCTGTAGACAGGATTTTCCATGGCGGCATTCCTGTCAAATGCCTCAACCGCTTCGGCCATACTCTGGTTAATATGCTGGCCCATAAATCTACCAGCTACTTTTCCGTCACCCCTGCGCAAAGCCTTTATGATTTTGGTGTGTATGCTAAATACCCGCTTAATGTGTGCAAGGTCGCGAAAGTGACTTCGATATCCGAACGCGCGGTTACGAATCTGGCCGGTAGAAACGATTTTCATCGCATAAACATTTCCCGCTGCCTGCATGATACTGTGATGATATAACATGTCTGCTTCGAGAAATTCGCGAGTCAAATTTTCATCCAGCATTTTCACCCCGGACTTTTCAAGCATTCGTCCTGTTTTTTGAGTCCTTTTGCAACAGCGATCCAGCAGGTCAAGATCAGCTTTTGAAATCCGTCCAGCTGCTGACTCCACAGCCTGCGTTTCCAACGCACAACGAACCTCGTAGGCCTCTATAAGCGTGCGACGGTCTGGTTCTGCCACAAACGTCCCGCTTTGTGGTTTTTGATACAAAAGCCCCTCGTCACACATCCTTCTGATCGCCTCTCGTATGGGAGTAAGCCCCACAGATAACTCATCGGCCAGCTTCTGTTGTGAAACTCGTTGGCCGGAGCCAATACGCCCGTCTACCAATCGCTGTAAAAGCTGGCGATACGCAAATTCACTTAATGGCTGATTCGTCTTCATTTTATAGCACTTTTTTAAGATACGCTTTGGAATATATATCATCTATTTCGATAAATTAATATATCAGTTATATAAGTAATATATCATTTATTTTGATTCATTGCAATGTTCAACTTCTCATTAAAAGAGCAGTAAATTGGAGTTGTCCATACTGAAAATGTCATCCGGCAATTTTGCCGCTACGAAAAAGCGGATTTGAGAGATAGTTGATGTTAATATTGCGGTTTGGAACGTGGCTGGCGGCTGAGAATTCCCGGTAAAAAACGCGATTTTTCATTGTCAGCGCAGACGAAGAGTGGCAGCTGGAAAAAGCCGTTGTTTAATCGCAGAAGTTAAAAACGCAGCTACGCTACACGGTGGTAGCGATGGTGCAATCCGCCGAGGATTGCTGTCGAGACGATCTTGCCATTTGATGGCGGAACAGTTTTTCTCGGAATTGGCGAGTTACGATTCAGCGATAAATGCGGCTTGGTGGTGTGGTAATAATCGTCAATGAACTCCGAAAGAATTCGCCGCAGATGTCGTTCATTGAAAATGATGAGATGATCAAGACATTCTCTACGTAAGTGTACGTCTTTTTACTAAATGGCAGTAAATGGTTGTTTAGCTAAGAGACAGTTTTGGCTGAAGATTTCCTTGGGATTTTACATTTCTTGCCCTACGCCGGGCAAGAGTTTTCTGTTTCAATATTTTTCGTCGTTTTAAGATTTCCTCGCGGCGGCCAAAGTATACATCGTCCGGCGTCACATTGCCCAGGGCCTCATGGTAACGCTCCGAATTATACCACCGAATAAAGGCACCAATCTCACGTTCCAATTCAAACGGCGTCTCATGCACATTCAAATTCACTCGCTCCTTGCAGCTGCGATGATAACCACACAAGCTGTTGCGTTATTGGCTGAGCGTCAAATGACTCAGCCCGAAGGTTATCCGTATGTTTTTCTGCCACCAGAGCGGTATGACTACATTCAGCAGTTACGCAGGGAAGGTAAATGGAAATTCAGTTCCGCCAGAACCAGTGTTATCAACAACTTCACACGCCAATTTCAGCAGATTTTGCAGAAGGCCAGAATTAAGAAAGGCCAGTTCCACGATTTGAGAAGAACTGCCTTGAGTAATCTGCTTGCCAAAGGTTTGAGCAAATATGACCTCATGACCATTGCCGGGCATGCAAAATTTGAGACGACACAGCAGTTTTATCTGGCGGTGGAAGACAATCTTCTCGGCCGGGCGAGAGATGCCGCCACGGAAGGCTTCGGGCAGATTTTGGCACAAATTTGGCACACAGCTGATTTTGAGCCCCAAATGCAAAAAGGCTGGCAAACATAAATGCTCACCAGCCCTAAGCTTCAAAACCGAGACCGACGGGAGTCGAACCCGCAACCTCCGGATCGACAGTCCGGTGCTCTAACCAATTGAGCTACGGTCCCATTTAACGGGTAGCGTTGAATAACTACCAGCTAAGTGAACGATGAAGTATATATTTTCTCGGGGAGTTGTCAATGCTGTTTCAGGAACAAATTTAAAAAAACTGGCTAACCGAAACAGCATATCCCCTAAAACTCACATGAGAGCTGATTTATAAGGGCCATCTGCCTCGACAGAGCCTTGCTAGAGCAGTTAACGATTAACTGCTCTAAAGGAAGCAAAGTTCCGGTGAAATCGGGGGGTTAGAACAGCCACGCCTGATTGTCGTCATCACTATCCACAGCGGTGCAGTGAGAGGCCTGCTGCGATTCGGCTGGGGCGTCGAGCTGATCATTTTGGCTCTGAGATACGGCGTGGCGGTCGAGATACTCGTCCCAGCGGCCTAATTCGCGATCGTGCGTCAAAACCGCCGTCGCCGGAGCCTGACAAACCGCAACTTGCTGCTGCTTGGGGGCATGGGCATAGCTATTTCGAGGTTCCTGGATTATCTGGAGGTGTTGGAGATATTCCTTCAGCTCGTTGTCGCTGAATCGTGATAAGAACCCTGGCCCGGCGGAAATATTAATTTCCATGATCTCGTCGATAAGTTCGCGTTTAGTCATGATACTCCATTATCCTAATCTGTTACAAAAAACCGATTTACCAGCAGATATTCCATTAACCATCGGTAGTCAGTCGGCAAAAATTTTACAAATCTTCGGCAAAATTCGGTAATATTCGGTAATATTCGGTAATCTTCGCTATAAAACGTACAAAAGGCGTATATTCTTCAGCTATGACGCCTGATGAATTATCGTCAATCCGCAACTCGAAACTTTAGAGCGGTTCGGAATCAAAAACACATAAAACCCCCACCCGAGGCCTCTCCCCCACCGGCATGTTAAGGATTATCCCCTCCGATTTGCTGATGCCTATTGATTTTTGCTTGAAACCCCGCGAAAATGACGTACCGTTGGATGGAACGTTTGTTTACAAAGTTAATACGGAAGCTCAGACTGGGGTTTGCGCATTTTTGGCGTGAGTTTCGTGGGCGTTTCCGGGGTGTTTTAGTAGTTTAAGGGAACAGAAATATGGATTGCTGCGTTGGAATTGACATTGGTGCAGTCAGTGCGACTGCTGCGATTGTACTCACCAGTACCGAAAAATCTGGGGACAACTTACCCGAGATTCCGGGGTTTTCGTTTGTCCACAATCTCGACGACGGTTCGTCGCTGATGCTGAGCGAATATCTCCGCACACGCGGGAAACCGATCGCAGCTGCGACTAAAATTCTCGAAAACATAATCACCACCGTCGGGCTTGACAACGTCAAGGGCGTCGTGCTGACCGGCAGTGCCGCCAAGGCCATCGCCGCCAAACTCGACATCAACCGCATAAACGAATTCCGCGCCGTAGCCTCCGGGCTGGCAACTCTGAACATCGACGCCAAAACCGTATTCGAGATGGGCGGGGAAACCGGCAAGTATCTGCGTCTCAATCGCAACGACGACGGATCGTACGCCATCGTCGACTACTCCACAAATGGAGACTGCGCCGCCGGGACGGGATCGTTCATCGATCAGCAGGCCGGGCGCTTGCAGTACAAAATCGAGGACATCGGCGGAATTTGTAACGCAGCCGAACGTTGTGCCCAAGTCGCCGGGCGTTGCAGCGTCTTCGCCAAGAGCGACATGATCCACGCGCAGCAAAAAGGTTACACACCTCCCGAAGTGCTGCGAGGTTTGTGCAGCGCGGTGGCACGCAACTTCCGCACAGCCGTCGTCCGCTCACATCCGGTCGAGGCCCCCGTGGTTTTCGTCGGCGGTGTGATGGCCAACTCCGCCGTCGTGCAAGCCATGACCGAAGCATTCGAGCTGGATCGCGAAAACGACGTGATTATTCCCGACGGGGTCTACGCACACATCTCCGCCATCGGGGCCGCCGCGATTGCCCGCACGCATGATCGCCGCGCCGACCTTGCCCGCATCGCCGACCTGCGTGCCAGCAGCGATACCGAGCACGGAATCTTCCCGACGACGGATCCGCTGACGCTCGAAAACGTCACGCTGCTTCGCGACAAGGCCGAGGCTTTTGTCCCCCACACCGAGGGGCGAATCGAAGCCTACATGGGCATCGACATCGGCAGCGTATCGACAAATGTCGTCGTGATTGACAGAGGCGGCCGCGTAATCGAGGAAATCTACACCCGCACGCAAGGCCGACCCATCGAAGTCGTCGCCGGTGCACTGGGCGAGATCAAAACCAACTGGGGCGGAAAGCTCAACATATGCGGGCTCGGTACCACCGGTAGCGGCCGCGAGCTTATCGGCGAACTTTTCGGGGCCGACACCATCAACGACGAAATCACCGCGCACAAAACCGGTGCCACCTTCATCGGGCAAACGCTGCTTAACGGGCGAATCCCGGACACCATTTTCGAGATCGGCGGACAGGATTCCAAGTACATCTCGCTGCAGGACGGCGTCGTCGTGGACTTCACCATGAACGAAGCCTGCGCCGCCGGAACCGGCAGCTTCCTCGAAGAACGCGCCGAAGAACTCGACATCGCCATCAAAGGCGAATTCGCAAAACTCGCACTGTCCAGCACCGCACCCATCCGCCTCGGTGAGCGATGCACCGTATTTATGGAACGCGACGTCAACAGCTACATGCAACGCGGTGCCGAGAAACACGACCTCGTGGCGGGGCTGGCGTATTCGGTGGTGTACAACTACATAAACCGCGTGGTGCGTGGGCGGCACATCGGCAAGTGCATTTTCTTCCAGGGCGGAACAGCCTACAACGACGCAATCGCCGCGGCCTTTAGCATAGTAACCGGCGCGGAAATTATCGTGCCACCACACAACGGGGTTATGGGCGCGATCGGATGCGCACTGCTGGCACGCGACAAGATGGCCGACGCAAAATCCCGCTCCGCCACTGACCAACCGCAAAGCCTCTACGCCCGCGAAATGCAGCACCACGGTGCAACCACATACTCGCGATTCCGCGGATACGACCTCGAATGCGTAAACTACACGCTGCGAGAATTCACCTGCAAAGGATGCTCCAACACCTGCCAAATCCAGGAATTCACCGTCGAGGGCGAAAAAACTTATTGGGGCGACAAATGCTCCGACAAATTCCGCAAGCAGGCAAAGTCCGACACGAAACCCGTCATCGACGACCTCGTGAAATTCCGCAGCGAACTAATGCTAAACGCAAATGGGCAAACCAATGCTTCCCCCGACGCCCCTACAGTTGGAATTCCGCTGACGATGTTCGCCTGGGAACAGTTACCGTTCTGGAACACCCTGCTGACGCAGCTGGGATGCAAAACCGTACTCTCCGACGCGACGAATAAGAAGATCATCACGGCCGGGCTTAGCACGGTGGTAGCAGAACCCTGCTTCCCGATAATCGTCGCTCACGGGCATGTGTCGAACCTGCTTGAAAAGGGCACGGACTTTATCCTCTTACCGAACATCATCTCGAACGAAACCAAATGGATGCACACCGAGGCACATCTGTGCCCGTGGCATCAAACGCTACCGTTCGTCGTGCGGTCTGCACCGCAAACCGGGTCGCAAAACGGCCGATACATCACTCCGCTGGTACCGTTCCGCGAAGGCCGAAAAGTCGTCACGCGTCAGCTGGTAAAGTATCTGCAAAATTCCGAACTTGGCAAACAGCTCAAGCTGACAAAAAGAGCAATCACGCGCAGCATCGGTGCCGCCTATACCGCCCAGGCCGAGTTCCACGAAACAATTTGCGATAAGGGCCACGAGACACTCAGACAGCTGGGCGAATCTGGTGCACATGGCATCGTGCTTCTCGGTCGGCCGTACAATATACACGATATCGGCATGAATCTTTCGGTGGCTCGCAAACTTCGCGACAACTACGGCGTCAATGTGATACCGATGGATTTCCTCGACACCAAAGACGTCGACGTGCGGGATGTAAACCCGAATATGTTCTGGGACCTCGGGCGAAAAATCATCGCCGCCGCCAAAATCGTCGGGCAGTACGACAACCTGCACATCATCTACATAACCAACTTCAAGTGCGGCCCCGATTCGTTCGTCAAGCATTTCATCCGCAGTGCGTCGGGCAAACCCTACCTAAGCCTCCAGTTCGACGGGCACAGCAACGACGCGGGCATGATGACCCGCTGCGAAGCGTTCCTCGATTCGACGGGCATATTAAGGTCGTCGCAAAAACAACCGGCGATGGTGTAACAAACACGAAAGACGAATATCGAAATTCTAAACAAATAAGAAATTCAAATTATCAAAATCTAAAACAACTTTAACTGACGAATCGATGTTTTTCGTTTCGCAAATTTGAATTTGCACTATAGAAACTATAATTATTCTGGGAGTATTTTAGAGTTATTTGTCATTGCGAGGAGCGCAGCGACGCGGCAATCTAAACGGCCAAGGGCGAGATTGCTTCGCTTTGCTCGCAATGACATAAAAACATGTTTTCTACAGAGCAATTTGAATTTTGAACATTCGATATTGTTTAGGATTTCGCTATTCGAATTTCGGATTTAATTAAGTATGGTTCACATCAACAAATTACCGATACACCTTGTCAACAAAATCGCAGCTGGCGAGGTTGTCGAACGCCCGGCCAGTGTGCTAAAGGAACTTGTCGAAAATTCGATCGACGCCGGGGCTACGCGAATTGACGTGGTCGTTGAGGACGGTGGCAAGCGGCTGATTCAGGTAACCGACAATGGCTCCGGAATGGGGGCCGACGATATTAAGCTCGCCTTTGCTCCGCACGCCACGAGCAAAATTTCTACCGACGACGATTTGTTCGACATCCACACGATGGGATTTCGCGGGGAGGCCTTAGCGTCGGTGGCGAGCATCTCGCACGCCAATATCCGCACACGCACCGCTGACGAGGACGGGGGATGGGAAGTTTCCGCCTCGGGTGCAATCCTCGAGCAACCCACACCGTGCCCCGCCCCCGTCGGAACAACCGTTACGATTCGCGATTTGTTTTTCAACACTCCAGGGCGACGAAAATTCATGCGAACCACCAACACAGAGTTCGGGCACATCACCGAGCAACTGACGCGACTAGCCCTTCCGCATCCGCAGGTGGGTTTTACGTTGCGGCATAACGCCCGCGAAGTCGTGAACCTCCCCGCTGCCCAGTCAACCCGCCAACGCATCGCCGATTTGTTTACGAAGGATCTGTCCGGGGCACTACTGACGGTTGTCGACAGAAACTCACCCGTCAATATCAGCGGATTCATCGCACCGCCCGACGCGGCGCGGTCGTCGGCGAAGTGGAGTTACGTTTTTCTTAACGGCCGATACATTCGCGACCGGATGCTCACGCACGCCACCCGCGAAGCATACCGCGGGCTGCTTGCCCCAACGCGAAGCCCCGTGGTGTTTCTGTTCGTCGAAATCGACCCCGCCGAGGTCGACGTAAACGTACACCCCACGAAAATCGAAGTGCGATTCAGCAACAGCAACGCCGTCTACGGTGAAATGCTCGCGACGCTTCGCGAAACGCTGAACCGCTCGAATCTCACCCCCGGGGCCGTCGCGTCACCGGATGATACAAAATCGGAAACCGCAAAACAAAACGACACCCAACGCGAAACTTCGGTGCGGGCAGCGCTGGCGGACTTCTTTCAATCTGCCCCACCGCAACCACGCCCCGAAGCTGGAGGCTCGCCTGGCGGCGGATCGCATAGGCCCCCTCAGCAAAACCGTAGCGGCCAAACATTTACGCCACCGGAGCGGCAGTTCTCCGGAACGGACGGCTGGGTGCGCCCGCAGCATCTACCACCACAAACGCAACCCGCCGCGCCGGGGTCAACGGAACCTGAAACAACCACAGCCGAAACCCAAAATCCTGCCCCCGAGGCCTTTGAACTTACGGAACAAACCGCAACTGCAACGCCGAACGTTTTTCAGGTGCACAATACTTACATCGTAACCGAAACCAGCGACGGGCTGATGATCGTCGACCAGCACGCCCTGCACGAGCGGATTCTTTACAACGGTTTTAAGCGGCGGTTAATCGATGGCGACGAAAAACTCCACGCCCAGAAAATGCTGATCCCCGAAACAATCGAGGTAACACCCGCAGAGGCGGCGATTCTCGAAAACTCTACCAAGCTGCTCGCCAGAATGGGAATCGAAGTGTCGCAGTTCGCGCCCGGAACGTACGCCATCCAGCAGTACCCTACCGTGCTGGGACAACGCGGCGTGAAAATGAACGCATTCATCCGCGAGTTGCTCGATTCGATATCCGAAGACGAAACCACCGACAGCGAGCGAATGTTCGAGGCGGTTTTGGCAATGATGGCGTGCAAGGCAGCCGTCAAATCCGGCGACCCGTTAAGCGTAGACGAAATGCTCGACCTGCTGGCCGCATCGGACGGGCAAGACAAGGCATCGGCCTGCCCGCACGGCCGACCGACCACGCTGAAACTCACCGTCAAAGACCTCGAAAAACAATTCAAACGCGTCTGACCCTCGCGAAAGTGTTGCAATTGCCCCCGAAAACCTCGCCCGGCGTTTTACCGCAACATCTCTGCACAAAGGCACTTACGGGCGGCGGGCGTTTCGCGGGCGTAAATTCATAACCGCTTGCTTTGAGGTAAGTTAAGAAAAATTTGCAATTCTTACCGATAAAGGCGTTATAATGTCCCTCCGTTTCGTGGAGGGAGCACTGCGGAACAAGAGCGACTTTAGAAAGCTGAGGCTATGAACATATACGACGTAACAGCGTTGGTAATTTCGTTGGCGATGGTAGTTGTGCTGGGCATCCTCATCGGATGTACCCCCAACGACCAGTCCGACCTTTCGTACTTACCGTACACGGAGTTGAACTTCGCAGCTGCGCCCAATATTCCCGACGCGAGAGTTTCGCAGGGGATCTTATCTAAAAAATCTGAAAAATCGAAGAATTCGTCTCACAAGTGGGCCGCCCGCGGTAACCGTCCGTGGAAGTACATCATCATCCACCACTCGGCGACGCAGACCGGCAGCGCGAAGGAGTTCGACAAAATGCATCGCCGCAAAGGCTGGGACGAGATGGGATATCATTTCGTTATCAATAACGGCCGCGGCGGCACCGACGGAAAAGTCGAGGTCGGGTCGCGATGGCGCAAGCAGAAATGGGGCGCTCACACGAAGACCCCCAACAACGAGCATAACAATTTCGGCATCGGCGTATGCCTCGTCGGAAATTTCATGAACTCCATGCCGTCACAAAAGCAACTGGCTGCGATGCGAGAACTTGTCGAATATCTGATGATAACCTACGACATCCCCCCGCAAAACGTCATAGCCCACAAAGATGCCCCCATCCTAAAACCAACCGAATGCTGCGGGAAGACATTCCATCGCTACGTTCACAGCAATTCGTTCCGCCGCCAACTCAACCATTACACCATGGCCCGCTAGCAGGGTTTTGACAACTGGCAACGCCAGAGGGTGGTACGACCGCAGCGACTACCAGCACTGGAGGCATGATTAAAAAGAATAAAAAAATGCCCAAGCCACAATGACCATTGAAACACCAATATTCAAATCCGGCAGTAAGGCAACAGACCGCTAAGCAATGAATACAAATTAATATTGCAATCTCCCCCAGCCCCACTACACTACGAAAAGTTGCTGTTGGATAATACTATGTTCGCCATCAATAAGAGCCGGAATGCAGAATGCATAAAAGAATAATTGATACCGTAATAAATGAATCCACGGTTTTGTTTAAGCAGTGCGTTCTTGCTCAAGCCGTGCTTAATCTCGGTCAGAGAACATTAACTGGCTTCTCCGATACGGCATGCATTAAGACAACTGTCGGTCTGAATGTCGAGATAGAGCCCATTCCCATTGCAGAGGTTAGAGAATATACAGAAGAGTTTCCGCACTTTCTCCTAGAAGTCTTGCACGGAAGGCTTGTGCAGGTTTGGCAAGAGTGTTTGTCAAATCTGTTTCGGATGCTGGTAGACCTTCATTTTTCCCAAAACCGTAGGCTCGTCGAACTGAAAAAGCGCAACCTGTCGCTTGATTTTAGGGCGACTGTCTCGCTCGAAGATCAAGTGACTGAACAAATTTGTCGCAACTTTGATTTTGAGAAATATAGCGAAAGAGTAAAGCTTCTGAACAGCGTATTTAATCCGAATAACGAACAACCAGAACACCTTTTGCAGGTCTCCAAGCATGTACAAATACGGAATTCATTTCAACATCGCCGAGGCGTTGTTAATGAATTTTTGTTAAAGGAATTGGGATTACAGAAAATATCCATCCTTGATAAAGAAGGAACACAACGCGACTGTCAACTCGACGACGATATTCAGATATCCCTCCCAGAGTTCGACCTCTTTCGTCGGGCTCTGCTCATGGTGGGTCAGCAATGGAGAAAGTGGAATGGCTAATATTCAGATGGAGATCATCCCGGAGCCAAAACAGGGAACAGCAGCAGTCCTAATACCTGGCGAAAATGGGCCTCAGGTGATACTTAAAGGTAAAGGTAAAAATACCTATATCTGCGGCTGTTGTCGCATGCCAATTTGCGAAAATGTCCAGCACGGCCAGCTCGCTAATCTCGTATTTAAATGCTTCGGTTGCGGTTCCTTCAATAGAATTAGAGGAACGTAAGTAGTAGGCCGGGTCTTGCCCCGGCGCGAATGTCCTGCGAACTTTAAATTGCCGGGTCAAGTTTTTTACCGAAGACGGCCTACAAGCTGGGCAATAGGAAGAAGCTAGAAGGGAAGTTGTCCGTGGAAGAGCCATGAACCGCAATACCCACAGTTACTTGTACAATTTCAAAAACTCATCAACAGAAAGTCCAGCCTGTTTAATAATCGCACGAAGTGTGCCCCGCTTCAAGGGTGTCCCCCGTGGAATTGTCAACGCACCGGGCTTCTTTGAGTTCAGAAGTTTGTGATGCTTACCACCGCCTCGGAGTTCCCACCCGTCACGTTTCAACGCCTTGATAACCCGTTGCGTTGGTAGATCGTGTAGTTTGCCCAATGTACATTCCCCTTAAGCACGCCGGTTTTTGCGGAGTTTGCGTTTCTTAACGGGAAGTGTGATGCCACGGTCTTGCAGCTCGTTCACCACCTCAAGATAGCATCCGATGGCATCGACGACCATCTCCCGCACCTCATCGAGTGTATCGCCTTGCGTAATACAGCCTGACAGCCCCGCTACCTCCGCCACATATCCCCCATCCTCAAAATCTGGCTCAATCGTAACTTGGTAGGCATAGTCGCCGACGGTTACTTCTTCGACCCGCTTGCCTGAGAGTTCAAGAACTTTGCTGCGAAGTTCCATATCTATCGCGGATATGTTTAGGCAAATAAATGCTTGTTGTCCCTGACTCTTGACGGTATCCAGCAGAGTAGCTTCGTCCTCCTGCAGGAAAATCGTATCGTCATCAGCGAATAAAGTACAGAAAGGGAGCGGCTGGGAGATGTCCGGTAAATGTTGGCGGAGATATCGCACACACTTGCCGATTTTTTGCAAGCTGGTTCCCTGGACTCGCAAGTTTTTAACGGTCTTAAAGGCCAGTATATCCGCATAGGAATACAAGCGTTGCGAACCCTTACCAGCTGCCGGCCGTATAGAGGGCTTGACGATGCCCTTTTTGTCCCAGTGGTTTACCTCCCGTGGGGTAACACCAATAATACTGCACACCTGCTTCGTATTGAATGCTTCGGTTGCGATGTTCATATTGCATCTCCTGTCGTTATAATAACATTAATGTTATTATAACGACAGGAGAAAGCCAAGTCAAGTCGATGGAGGGAAAAATGTGTTTTTTCTGAATTGTAGTATTGGTCGAGTAGTCTGTACGGGCGGGACAGCCACGGGAATCAGCGTTTGTAGCAGAAGTGAATTTTTGAATTTAATCCTTATCCCCCCTCGGGGTTACAAACGAGGTGGACGCCCCTGGAATGTCTGGTCGCCGCCGGGCATGACAGAGAGGAAAATTCGCCCCGCAGCTGGTATTTATTGCCTCCGGTGCTACCGGTTGCCGCCGCCGCGGGCGGTTTTGCCCAATAAAATGCCCTTGGGCTGAAAAATAATTGAAAGTTGGCCCTATCTCTAGTAAAGTTAGCAGCTTCAAGGCTGGTGCGGTGTGCGTCTGCCTGTGATTTTAACCGACTGGCGAGTGAGGTTTTATGGTTGTGGCTGATATTCCGGAACAATCGCGATGGGAATACCTGCGGTTCGTTGCGAGTTTGACGCCTCAAGAGCGAGTACTCGTCGTTTTGAAACATGAGCTGTACGAAGGCAGTTGGGACGAGATGCTGCAAGACCTTCAGGCGAGGCTTGAGGGTAAACCGTACATTTTCAAACTGGTTAATCGCATCGAGGACGACATCGAGCGAATTTGTCGCATGAAAGAATTTGAGCAGCAGTACGACACCGATTTATGCCAGTACGTGACATTGGAAATCTAACCGCGGTTCCCATCCGTTAGTTTAGCACGAAAACGACAGGAGAATCTTATGCGTAAGACAATTAGCATTGTTTCTGGATTTTTTCTATTGATCGCATTGGTCGGCTGCGATACCCCGGCCGCCGATACGATTTCGCGGCAGGTGGTGCATACGAATGCTCTGACGCAGGCGGGGCTGGGAGTTTACTGGGAGCGTCAAATGCCGCTGATTGTAGCGGAGCAGTTGCGCGGTGCGAAGCTTATGGGCGGCAGCATAGTGCTTTTTTCAAACGACCGCAATTTGTACTGCGTCGATGCCGGGATCGGTGTCGATCGCTGGGCCATGCCGGTAAAAGTTACCAATCGCAACGAACCCGTCTACGCTCCGACATTCTTCCCCGATCTGCAAATTACCGAAAAACCAGGAGATATTAACGACATTCTGAATCCCCCGGATCTCTCAAAGATCGATCCCTTCGACGCAATCCTGATTAACACATACACGCGATTTCTCGTTATCAATAACAAAACGGGCAGGGTGGTTCGCGACATCAATTTCGATACGTTTTCCGCGACCAACAGCGGAGTCACCGACGGGCAGCGGTTATACGTCGCTGCAAGCTCAGAAGATCTGGTCGCCTTCAAAATACTCACCAGTGTGAAAAAATGGGAAAAAGATATCGGTGAAATTACCGTTCCCGTCATCGTCAGCGACAGACGCGTATTCGTGGGAACCACCGACGGGGCACTGAGCTGCTACGATGCTGCTGACTCTTCCATGAGGCTTTGGAAAAAAACACTCAACGGACAAATTACCAGCGAGTTTTTTGTGGACGACCGCGGAACATTTGTCGCCACCGACGAGGGGTATCTAAATGCACTTGACCCCGATAGCGGGAATTCTCTCTGGAAGGCCCTGCATATTAAAGGCCAACCCAACGGTGGGATGACGGTTGGCGATCAGACGATCTTTCAGCCGACAACCGCGGGACTTTATGCGGTCGATCTGACGACCGGCCAGCAGCGATGGGTGTTAAAGGGCGGTAAGGCTGTATTGGCGGTCATGGGCGAAATCGTCTATGTTTTGACCAACGACAAAAATATGCTGCTGGTAAACGAAGTTACCGGCGACGTTTTGTTCACGGTGCCGATGGATATCTACGACTTCTGCGTTGTTAACGTGAAGGTCCCGGGGATATATGCGGTTACCGCCGACGGACGCGTAACATGCATCCGCCAGATGGACGCCCCAAAACTAACCCCCGAAATGTTGAAGTAAGAAGGCAGTGGTCAGTAGTCAGTTTTCAGCAAGAGAAAGACTGACTCACCACAAAGCAGCATATGGAACCGCAAGAGCGTTTTAAGGTTGAGTTCGTAGGTCATGCAACTTGTTGCATGACCTACCAGACTTGCGATCTTTCGTGGTGAGATTTTTTCTTACTGACCACTGAAAGCTGATAACTGATAACTTAAGGAAATCTGGGAAAGGATTGATTGATGGAGAATATCAAGATTCGTCGGGCGCTGATCAGCGTTTTTGACAAAACAGGGATTGAGGATTTTGCCAAGTCGCTCGCTGATATGGGCGTGGAAATTATTTCGTCAGGTGGCACTGCAAAAGCAATCGAAGCCGCCGGCATTAAAGTTCGCTACGTTCAGGAATGGACCGGTTTTCCTGAGATGCTGGGGCACCGTGTTGTTACGCTGCACCCGAAGGTTCACGGTAGTATTCTGGCGTTGCGAGACGATCCTGAGCACCAGGCCGACATCGAAAAGTACGGCCTCGAGCCGCTCGACCTCGTCTGCGTTTCGCTTTACCCCTTCGATAAGGCAATCGCCAAAGACGGTTGCACCCTCGCCGACGCTGTCGAAATGATCGACATCGGCGGGCCGACAATGATCCGTGCCGCCGCGAAGAATCATAAGTTTGTTACTGTTGTCAGCGACACTGGGCAGTACCAGCAGGTGCTGGATGAGATGAAGGCAAACGACGGTGCGGTGACCTTTGGGTTGCGGCAGGAATTCGCCCGCCAGGCGTTTGCACTGACCTGCTCGTACGACACCGCCATCAGCACGTATCTTGCACAGCAGACCGGCAACGACTTTCCCGAGCGTATCAGTTTCAGCTACACCAAAGACTCCGAGCTGCGATACGGTGAGAATTCGCACCAGCGTTCCTCGTTTTATCGTGCACCCGATGCCACCGACGAACCATGTATCGGCCGAGCGAAACTGCTTAGCGGCAAATCGATTTCGTACAACAACTACTTCGACGCCAACGGCGCGTTGGAGTTGGTCAAAGAGTTCACCGAACCGGCCGTCGCGATCATCAAACACGCCAACCCCGCCGGTTGTGCCATCGACAACGACCTCGTCGAGGCGTACCGCAAGGCATATTACAGCGACGTCAACGCCTGCATGGGCGGAATCATCGCCGTTAACCGTCCGGTAACCTGCGAACTGGCGACGGCCATCACCGAAACCTACAAGCGATGGGGTAAGGACTCCGGAGCCGCCGGTTTCTTCGCCGAAATTATCCTCGCACCGAGCTTCGAAAAAGGCGCACTGGAAATTATCCAGAACCGCGAAGGCTGGGGCAAAAACGTGCGGATTCTGGAGGTCGGCGACTTCGACGGCAAGCAGAATAAGGAAAAGTTCCTCAAGTTCGTCGTCGGCGGAATGCTGGTTCAGGATCGCGATCTGCTGGGGCTAAACACCGACGACTGGAAGGTTGTCACCGAACGTCAACCCAGCGAACAAGAACTATTCGATATGAAATTCGCGTGGTTAGTTTGCAAGCACGTCAAGTCTAACGCGATTATTCTGGCGAAGGATCAGACGCTCATCGGGGCCGGGGCCGGGCAAATGTCGCGTGTGAATTCCGCGTTCCTCGCCGGGGAGCTGTCCAAGCAGTACGGCGGTGGCGACAAAATCGACCCAGCCGGTTGCGTGCTGGCGTCGGATGCGTTTTTCCCATTCTCCGATTCGCTCGACTGGGCGAAGCAGGCCGGTGCCACCGCTGTCATCGAACCCGGCGGTGCCAACAAAGACGACGAGGTCATCGAATACGCCAACAAACTCGGCCTGGCGATGATCTTCACCGGCGCGCGGCACTTTAACCACTAAGAGCTTCTTTATGTCATCCTCGCGGATGCGGGGATCCAGTCTTTAGTTGGTGGCATGGTTACGCTCTATAAAATAAAAGACGCACAATGGTAAGAGATTCGATTCTTGTACCGTTGTGCGTCTTTTTTAATTTGTAGAGATATTATTGACACCGAATGTGGGTTTGACCGGGTGTCGTGGTTGCGGTGTTTGCAA
>DAOVZK010000047.1 GCA_030635145.1 Planctomycetota bacterium
AATCTCTTTTTCGGCCGTTTAGATTGCCGCGTCGCTGCGCTCCTCGCAATGACAAATAATTCAAATTGATGCTGGACAACCATGTTCTCTACAGAGCAAATTCATAGTTAATCCTGTAATCCTGTCAAAAAAAGAGATTTTTGGCAGATTGACAGGAAAAAGAGTGTGAACGCTTACCAATTATTTCGAGGACGACTTCGAGCCTTTCTTGAGTTTTTTGCGCAGCCGCAGGTAGCGTGCGATCATCCAGGGTAGCGAAACTACTCCTGCGAAAATTCCGCCCCATGCGATGCGCTCGATCCACAGCGACTGCTGCGCTGCGTGGTAACCGTCGCGAATGTTAACCATCTCCGGTTCGCCGTCTAATCCGAGATCCGCCAGTTTCAGACGCCATTTTTCCTCATCGGAGAAAAACACCGGCAGCGATCCATCACCGGGCTTGGCGATGAACCATCGCTCGTCGTTCGTCTGGCCGTAGATCACGTCGGTCTTGATTGCCCCGAATTGCGTGATGTTCGGTACGTACCATTCCTGCCAGCCGACGCGTTTGATTTGGCCCGGCACGAGAAGGTGATACCATTGCGTGGCGCAGCCGACAAACATCTCGCCGGTTTCGGGGTTGTCTTTGTTCCATTCAATGGCGCACGGCCTGACGACCCAGAAACGCCGCAACTTTTTCGCCCGCTGCATTTGCTCTTGGGCGGCGTTTACCAGTTGCGGGTCTGTAGGAACTTCGTCCCGGGCAAATCCTGCAGAGCAGCTGCCCAAAATCAGGACAATCGTGAAAATGCTTCTACTGCATCGCATCATAATGTCACCTCTTCTCAAACGATCCGCCGGGACGTTTCACCGTCAGGCACCAGCCGCCAACGGATGGGCCTTGCGATAAACTTCCTTCAGCCGATTTGTGGTGAGATGGGTATAAATTTGCGTCGTCGAAAGATTTTCGTGGCCGAGCATTTCCTGAACGCTTCTCAGGTCGGCACCGGCGTTGAGCATGTGTGTGGCAAAACTGTGGCGAAGGGTATGTGGCGATATATGTTTTGGGATACCAGCCATGATCATGTATTTATCGAGCTTGCGGCGGATGGAGCGTCCGGTAATTCGTTGCCCCCCGCGGTTAATGAATATCGCTCCTTCGGTGGGGTTCCCGCGGAGCTTGAGATAGTCGGATATACTGCTGAGAGCCTTGCGGCCGAGCGGAACCAATCGCTCTTTTTTCCCTTTCCCGCGAACCAACGCTGCCTCGCCGAACATGTCCATGTCCTCAATGTCCAATCCGACAAGTTCGCTGATTCGCAGACCGGCTGAGTAGATGGTTTCGAGGATGGCCTTGTCTCTGGCACCCAGCAGGGTGGTGGTGTCCGGGGCGTCGAACAACGAGTTTATCTGCCGGATGTCCAAAAAATTCGGGAGCTTCTTGTCCAGCTTCGGTGTTCGGATGACGCTTAGCGGGGAAAATTCGATTTCGCCCAGCCGCACGAGAAATTTGTAAAAACTTCGCAACGTGGCGAGTTTTCGGGCGGAGGTGGTTTTGGTGTATTGGCTTTTGTGGAGAAAGGCGAGGTACGACCGGATTTCCATCGGGGTGATGTCGACCATTCTTTTGCCCAGCCGCGAAAAGTCGATGCTGTCGGCAGGGGGGAGGTCTTCGGCGGCTATGTCGCTTAGGGCTGGTAGCCCGTCGCCCTGCGACTCGGTAGCTGCGAGGTATTGGCAGTACTGGGTCAGGTCTCCGGTATAGCCGCGGATTGTATGATCTGAAAAATTACGCTCGTTGCGGAGATAATCCAGAAATTTTCCAATGTACTTAACACGCTCTTGCATAAAGTAGTCTCAAATTGCCCAAGCCGACACGATTCCCAAAATAGTCTGCTTGAAATTGTACGTAGTATTAACCGAAGGGTGTTTCAAATAATCGGTGCTAAAATTCGTCGGACTGCATTGTGTCGATGCAGTTGTTGGCGGCGGCCTCGGTTATATCAAAGCTCATCGCCGCTGCGTCCATCCAGTCGAAAGCCGATTCTCTGTCGTCGGCCATCATCATCAGATGCTCGACAACTTCGTCTTCCAGGCCCAAGGCGTATTGGATTACAAAGAAATGACCGTTTTTTTCCAGTTCAACCGTTTTCGTTTCCATACTGCTATTCCGTTATTTTGGATTACACCAACTACATCGAAGACCAGCTTCGGCCTTACCATTTTTTGCGAACGTCCTTCGGATGGACGGTATTCAGTTTTACTTCGCCACGGAGTCAACAAATACACATTCCCGTGCTATTAAGTTATCGGAACATTTGGCTTTTTTGCTTCAGTCCAGAATTGCTCATGCCGATTTACTTGCTGTTGGCCCTGTGTATAGTTACGATAATCATGCAAACCCGCTGGAACGAAAGGATTTGTACATGAATCTTGTCAGCCCGATGTTTTTTAACCCGAATCGCGTTTCTTCGCCCTTTAAGGGCGGTAGGTTGCTGGATTATTTCCTCGATGGTGTCCCGAAGGACAGCGAAAATTTGTCCGAGGAATGGTTTGCATCTGCTGCCCCTTCGCCCGACAACCCCGAAGAGGGCGTATCCGAAATTATCGACGAGCACGGTTTGGATTGTGACCCATGGCCGCAATTTCTGACCGCCCACGGCGATTCTGTTTTCGGTCCTGATTATATCCTTCAGCACGGCCGAGATTTTCCGCTGCAGTGCAGGCTTATCGATTCCAGCGAGCGGCGCGGGATTCAGTTTACCCCCAACACCGACGAATTTCCCGGCAAGCCCAAGGCGTGGATCATTGTCGATGCCGAGGAGTCCGACGATAAGGAACCAACCGTTCTGATCGGGTTCAAAGATGGTGTGGCCCCCGAAGATGTTGTCGAGGCTACGAAGCTGGACGACGGCCGACTGGAACTGATGATGCACTGCATACCCGCCAAACCTGGGGATGCGTTTTTCATTCCGCCCGGAGTTCCCCATGCTATTGGGGCGGGGATGCTGGTCTACGAAATTCAGCCGACAGGGAATCAGAGTTTTTATATCGAAAACAAATTCCGTAGCGACGACGCACCGTGGGCCCTGAGTGCCCCCGAAGTTGTAACGCATACTCCCGAGGATTTTCGCTACGTTATTCAGCCGTCAAATCACATGCTCAAACGCAGCGACGAAGGGTTCTGCGGCGAAGTTGTCGGGAGTCACCAGACGGACGAATTTAAGATTTGGCACGCAGAGGTCGTCAGCAAGATGGAAATCAAAGTTCCCGCCCCGTTCGCTATGGTGCTTTGCACCGGCGGGGAAGGCAACATCAGCTACGCCGGTGGCACACGCGAAATTAAAAAGGGCGACTTCTTCGTTCAGCCGTTCGGTGTCCCCTGGATCGAGTACCACGCCCACGGCCGACTGTCGCTTACCGTCACCATGCCGAAAAATTAAGCCCCACCAGCCGCGGTCACCAGTACAATTATCGCTGCGGCCGGTAACGCCGCCGGTAGCACCGGAGGCTATATGCAACCACGGCACCCGGCTTCTTTGTGAAATTATGGCGTGCCTGTGATGCTTGCTGCAGCCGCCTTTAATTCTGCAATTGCCTGCGCTTCTAGCTTGGATACCCGCTCGACCATGGCGGTGTATCCTGAACGTACCGTCTTTTCGTCTTCTCCGCTCTTTACCCGGTTGTAGGGTAAGCCCTCTTTTGTTGCCTCATCCACTATGCTCTGGTAAAGATCGGCGGCAGATGAAATATGCTTGGCGGTTACGCCAGTATGCCGCTTAGCCATTTCTCGCAGATAGGCGACTGCGCTACGACGATTGTATCGCAGATGGATGAACATGTTATTGTCACACGCCGATCCAGCGCGGAGTAGGCGAAGCCACTCGGCCCACGCCTGTTTACCCGAAAAACGGGTTTTGGGTGCGTTCGCCCCCTGAGCCTGTTCATTGAACAGAGCAATAATGTGGCGCAGAGATGCTAGATCAACATCAGTGGGGCTACCAGCCGAGGTTTTGTTGCCAATGACATACAGGTTCCAAGGATAGCTTTGAATACGCGTTTTGCTTTGTCCATACTGCGTTGAGTGGCCTTTGGTGCCGTAACCAAGGAGAGGTGGCTGCTGTTCGTCTGTAGCAATGCAGACAAATCCATACGACAGGACAGGTTTGCCGGCGCGAAGTGACTTTTCGATGGCTGAAAGAAAGATCCGGCGGAATTCCGCCTCTGGGTTCGCTTTGTATGCGTCACTATCTGCCGAGAGTTTGCTAATTTCCCATCCGCTGGCTTTTGTCAACACGGGTAGCCCCAGCTCGAAACCCCAGTCGTCATTGGGCCACCAAGCACAATCAAGTTCATTACCTGGCAGATAGGGTCCGCTAGTATCCACCTGCAGGATGAAGGCAACTCCCGATAGCCCCATGACTTGATCATAGCTGAGTTCAGTACCGAGATACGAAAGGATGGCAGACATGCCGCGAGCATAGATATTGCCAGAATCGCTAGTGGGGGCAGCCATGCTAATACTGGGTGGCATAGGTTTCTCCTTTTCTGTTTGGTTTGCATGAATGCATCCGGATATAAGGGATGCGGCTATGAGGGTGCCTGTGACTACAGATGTAAGTTTGTGGTTCATCATTTTTTTCATTTCTTTCTCTCCTTCTGCCCAACATAGCATTATACAATAGTGATTTTGGGAAGAACCCCAAGTACGAAAGACCCCATTTAGAACTGCCGGAGTTTTTACAAAGTATTTGCTGCATATTTGCAACATATCCGTATCTTGTTGCGTTCCGCCTTTTTCAGAACGGATAGATTGTAAACGGAAATATGGTGAGTGCCAAGCGGGAAGAAAATAAATTTGGTAGAATTCCGATGTCGTCCTACATTCCCTGGATCCCGGGTCAAGCCCGGGATGACACGGAGGCTGATGCCGGTTGTAAATAATATAGCCTGCGATGCTATCGCCCGTCGTGCTACGACTTGATTTGCCCGTCGATGATTGTCATGATCGCACGGCCTTTGAGTTTCATACCGTCGTAGGGGCAGTTTCTGCTGATCGAGGCGAACTTATCCACATTCACCGTCCAGCGTTTTTTCGGATCGATGATAGTTACGTCGGCAGCTGCTCCGGGTGTGAGGGTTCCCAGCTCGCTGTTGATGACCTTCGCCGGCCCGGCCGTCATTCGCTCGATAAGCGTCGGCCAGTCGCAGGCGCCCGAATCGATCATCGCTTTGGCGTATAGCCCGAGGGCACAATCCAGCGAGATTATCCCGAACGGGGCGAGGGCAAATTCGAGTTCCTTTTCCTCGCGAGTGTGCGGGGCATGGTCGGTGGCGAGCGTATCGATTGTTCCATCGGCAACGCCGTGGCGGAGTGCTTCGACATCATGCGCCGACCGCAGCGGAGGGTTCATTTTGAAGTTCGAGTCGTAGTCCATACAGGCAGAGTCGGTAAACAGCAGGTGATGCGGGGCAGCCTCGGCGGTGACGGGCAGCCCGGCGGCCTTGGCGCGGCGGATAAGATCCACACTACCCGCCGACGACGCGTGCATCATGTGATACTTCGCGCCGGTACGCTTGACGAGGTCTAAGTCGCGCTGCAGCATTATTTCTTCGCACGACGCGGCGATTCCGCCGAGTCCGAGGCGAACGGCGATGGCTCCACTGTTCATCGATCCACCGAAGAGGCTTGATTCTTGGCAGTGTTGCAAAATGGGGGCACCGAGCATCGATGCATACTGAAGCGCCCGCTGCATGACGCTGCTGTCGGAAATCCCATTCCCGTCGTCGCTGAAACCCACCGCCCCGGCGGCGAGCATGGCGCCCATTTCGGCGAGCTGCTTCCCTTCGCGGTTTTTGGTTATGCATCCGACGGGCAGAACGCGGGCGGCGGCGGCTTCGAGTGAACGTTGGATAACGTAGTGCATGGCGATTTCGTCGTCCATGGGCGGATGCGTGTTCGGCATGGCACAGATCGTGGTAAACCCACCGGCCACTGCGGCGCGGGCGGCCGACGCGATGGTTTCTTCTTCCTCATGGCCCGGTTCACGGGTATGCACATGAATGTCAATCAAACCCGGGGCGACAATCTTGCCCTTGGCGTCTACGACTTCAGCCCCGCGAAGATCGGTTTTGTTGGCCGCGCCGACCTTCGCGATTTTTCCCTTAGCAATCAACACATCGCAAACTTCGTCCAAGTCATTGGCGGGGTCTATCACGCGTCCGTTTTGTATCAGAATTTTTTTATTGGTCATTATTTATGTTTCCTCTAATTATTTGACAATCTACAAAACCGCTTCCCACGACATGCGTCAAGGACAAGACTCGAAAGCGGCGTTCGCAGTGAAAATCAAACTTTTAGATTTTATTAATCAATTTTACCCTGTGAAACCAGATACAGTACCGCCATTCGCACGGCCAGGCCGTTGGTTACCTGCTGAAGGATGCAGCTGTTTGGCCCGTCGGCAACTTCGCTGGTGAGTTCCACCCCGCGATTGATCGGGCCGGGATGCATAATCAGCACATCTTTTTTGCAGCGTTTTAATCGTGCGGAAGTCATACCGAAGAGTTTGCTGTACTCGGCCAGGCTCGGGAACAATCCGCCACCGAATCGTTCGAACTGAATCCGCAGCATATTAATCGCGTCAACCTCACCGAGCACCTCGTCGAGCGAGTGCGAAACACTGCAGCCCATGGCGGTGATCTTGTTGGGTACCAGCGTTGGCGGGCCGACGACTACGACTTCGGCACCGAGTTTTCGCAGCCCGAGGATATTGCTCCGTGCCACTCGCGAGTGGGCGATGTCTCCGACGATTGCGACTTTCAGTCCGGCGAGTCGGCCGAGCCGTTGGCGAATCGTAAAGATATCCAGCAGCGCCTGCGTCGGATGTTCGTGCGACCCGTCACCAGCGTTGATAACGCTGCCGGTGACCTGCTTGGCTACCATCTGGGCGGCTCCGCTTTCCCCATGCCGTATCACGAAAACATCCACGCCCATGGCTTCGATGTTTTTGATCGTGTCCAGCGTGGTTTCGCCCTTCGATATGCTCGACCCTTTGCTGGTAAGCAGCAGCGTATCGGCAGACATTCTGCTGGCGGCAAGCTCGAAACTCATTCGCGTGCGGGTGGAGTCCTCGAAAAATAGCAGCGCCACAACTTTACCGCGCAGGGCGGGCACTTTTTTGATCGATCGAGTGGAAACTTCGCGGAACGTTTCGGCGGTATCGAGTATGTGCACGATTTCCTGCGGTGAGAGTTGGTCTAATCCCAGCAGATCCTTCCGCGTCCATACAAAATCATCGCCTGAGGTTACTTCCACAGGCGATGGATTGGGCACCAATGCGGCAATACGTTGAGTGGTGGTTCGTTCAGAAACATCACCACCGACAAAATCGGTGATTTTATGCTTCTTCCTTGATGATATAGGCACCTTCTTTGTCATCGTTTTCCTTCAATCTTATCTGTATTCGTTGTCCTGTTGGGACACTGCGTTTTTTTCCGACAAAATCCGCAGCGATCGGTAGCTCATGCCCGCCGCGATCAATCAGCACCCCTAACCGGATAATTTCCGCTCGGCCGAAATCAGACAGCGCGTCAAGAGCGGCACGAATGCTTCGCCCGGTGTGCAGCACGTCGTCAATCAGCAGAACCCACTTTCCGTCGATGTCAAAATCTATTTCCGTAGCCCGCACCAGCGGAGCACCGCGCTTGCGCGAAAGATCGTCGCGGTAGAACGTGATATCGAGAATCCCGAAATCCACGTGCAGCTTTGGCTTATCTTTGGCTAGCCGCTCGACGATTCTGCGGGCGATGGTTTCACCACGCGTGCGTATTCCGACCACGGCGACGGGCATATCTTCGGGAATTTGAGAAGTTACGGCCTTGTAAAGCCGCTCAAGAGTGCTATCGATTTGTTCGGCGGTGAGTATCTGTTTCATCTTTACCTGGGACGCAAGTTTAGCGACCACTCATCGCTAGAGCAAGAAAATTGCGCGAAAATTTGGATATTACAGCAATGCGGTGAGGGCGAATCTCGAATGAGGCCAAAATTCCTGCGTACTTTTCGCGCAAAATCGTATATAAAAGACGACAATGATTCAACATTCATGCCAATCTCCCATGCACCCAATGCGAACGCTCGGCGGGGCACCGTACGGAGCGGTCATGAGCCTTCGCCGATGGGCGTACGAGCGCGGGATTCTCGCATCGCATAGCGCGGACGTGCCAGTTATCTGCGTCGGAAATATCACGACCGGGGGAACTGGCAAGACGCCGATGGTCAAGTGGGTCGTCGACCAATTGCGAGCAATGGGCAAGACGCCCGCGATTCTCACACGCGGGTACAAGGCTGTCGACGGTAAAAGCGACGAGGCCGAGCTTCTGGCACAGCTGACGGGCGCGAAAGTCGTGGTGAACCCCGACCGCGTCGCCGGTGCGAAGACGGCTGTGGAATCCGGCGCGGATGTAATCGTGATGGACGACGGGTTCCAACACCTGCAGCTGCGCCGCGATCTGGATATCGTGCTGATTGACGCGACGAATCCGTTCGGCCATGATGCGTGTTTACCGTGCGGGTTTCTGCGTGAACCCAAAACCGCATTGCGAATCGCCGGTGCGATTGTAATTACGCGATGCGAAAACCAATCGCCCGAGGCGTTGGAAAATTTGCAGCAGCAGTTGCAGCAACTTGCACCGCAGGCGACAGTCTCGCGGGCCGTCCACGCCCCCGCTGCCATCATCGACCACAACGGATCTGCCTTGCCGCTGGAGGCACTTTCCGGAAAGCGGGTGCTTGCGTTTTGCGGGCTTGGTAATCCGGGCGCGTTTTTTGCAACGGCCGAGAATCTCGGTGCCACGCTCGCGGCGACCAAGACGTTTGGCGATCATACCCACTACACGGCGGGGCATACCAAACAGCTACTGGCAAAGGCAAACCGCTGCGATGCCGAAATTCTGCTGACGACCCAGAAAGATTACGTCAAGCTCGCGAATTTGCCTGGAATCGAAAACGCAAAAATCTGGCAAATCGCCGTCGAAATAAAAATCACCCACAACCGCGACGAACTTTTGGCAAAATTTACAAAGCTCGCCAGCACGGCAAACCAAATCGCCGTGCTATGATCTGCTAGAGCGTTTTAAGCTGGATTCACTCCCCCTAGATGCTCGATCGGGGTCGAGCATGACAGAATACAGACAAAAAGAAACATTGCCTCCGGTGCTACCGGTTATTGCCTGTGGTGTGGCCACTTCCCGGTTTTTTATTTTTATTTTTATTTTTAATAGCCCCCGGCGTTGCCGGGGCGGGGATGGTGAATTTGATTTCCTTTGACTTACCCTGCGCATCTACATAAGCACTCAGCGTGGGATAATACGTTACGTCGATCTTCTTCCAGCCGGCAAGCTTGCCGCGATAACGTCGCAATACGCGTTCGACATTCGGAACAAGCTCCCATCCTCCACCGGCCCGCGTAAAATACCACAGCTCGATCCGCCAGACAATATCATCGGATTTATCGCCCTTTTGCTTCGATTTTTTTGAACCATGAAACTTCCGCGTCCGCATCAGTTCAATCAGCACCGTCGCTCGCGAGCCTTTACCGCGGATGTGCAGCACACGGCGTTGGTTCATGAAATCTTCCCACGACTCTATGAACTGGCCAATCGCGTCGACATCTTTTTTGGTGAATGGTTTTTCGCTGTCGTCTGGTTCTGGCAGCTTCAACTGCTTGCGCCGCAGCTTCGCCAGCTTCAGCAGATACTCGTCGACGAATCGTAAATCGATACCCTGAATCTCGCGGGAATCTTTTGTCGCGATGCAAATGTCATAGCTGTCGGCACCGGGCAGATTTTTGAAGACAAACTCACCAGTTTTTGCGTCGTAGCTGGTGGGGAGATACTTTTTTTCGGTCTGACGCGAAACGGCGGTGATGGCGAGGATATTATCGGCCGGTGTTATGCAGCCTTTAACGTCGCCGGGTTTTGGTTTCGGGGCAACGGGCGGATCGTCTACGAGTTTTACCTTGGCGAGCAAAACCGCTGAAGACAAAAGCAAAATAATCAGCGTTATCTTTTTGATGATCGCGGTCCTGTCACATTAGAAATTGCGTTATCAGCGTGGCACTGTTAAACAGTGCGTGCATAAGAATCGACGGCCATAACCGGCCACACCGTTCGTAATTGTATCCCAACGCCACCGCCAGTACAAACAACGCGGGCATATATTGCCACTGCGATGTATGTACGGCTGCAAAAATTACCGACGCAATGCCGATCGCCACCCACGGAGAAACGATCCGCCGCAGAGCAGACTGCAGCAATCCGCGGAAGAAAATTTCTTCAACTACCGGGGCCAGGATGGCTGTCGAAATAAAGACCACCACTTTCCATTCGACGGATATTTTCGGCAGCGCCTGGAGATATTCATGTGGAGTATAGCCTATCAAAAACTTGTCACATATCCATGTTACTATGATACCGAGCATTATGCAGACGGGAAACACGGCGAGGAACCCGACGACCCCGCGGGCGGTATCGTAAAGCGGGTGACGCAGGGTAAAACCCAGGCCCCTTTTTATACCACGCCGAAAACTTATATGCGCAAAAATCAGCGCCGCCGGAATCGCAACAATCTGTCCGATCATTCCGCCCCCAAGCCCGGCATACAACTCCGCCATCCCAAACCGCATAAACACCCAGATTGCCGAAATCGTACACAACTGCCATCCCACAAAAACCAGCACCAGCGAGGCGGGGTGGATATTGTTTCTTCGCAGCGGAACGTTTTTCAGCTTATACTTGCCGTTTCGTTGCAGCTGCGACAGCAACCACCCAACCAGCACCACCGCACCTACAAGCAGCAAGGTTGTGCTGAATATGGCAGCGGCGGATGAGACAGCAAGCGTCGAAGGCAGGTTGCCTGCACCGTCCGCACGGGAAATGGACAGCAATATGTTACACAATGCATTTGACATAGATAAACCACAGAGGTTAATGTTTTGCAATGGCACAGAATATATTAGACAAGATACTCGAAACCAAGCATAAAGAGGTAGCAAAGTTGCACAAAGAATGCAATTTTGACGATCTGCTCGCAGCTGCCCAGACGGCACCCCCGACCCGCGGGTTTCTGGCGGCGATGTCGAAACCCCCGAAAAGAGCGGTCAATCTCATCGCCGAGATCAAAAAAGCGTCCCCGTCGAAGGGTCTTATTCGGCAGGACTTCGATCCTCCGGGGTTGGCAAAATCATACGCCGCGGCCGGGGCAGATGCGCTGTCGGTGCTGACGGATGAGCAGTATTTTCAGGGGTCGCTGGATTTTCTGCGACAGGTTCGCGCCGCCGTGGACTTACCAATCATCCGTAAAGATTTCATTATCGATCCGTGGCAAATATACGAGGCCCGCGCTGCCGGGGCTGACGCGATTTTGCTTATCGCCGCCGCGTTGGAACCCGACAAGCTCGTCGAACTCATGACACTGGCAGGGCAGCTCGATCTCTGCGTGCTGCTGGAGATTCATAACCGCGACGAATACGAAAAAGTGATCACCGCGAAAAATTTTCCCCCGAAATGCGACTGGCTGCTCGGGATCAATAACCGCGACCTGACGACATTCGACGTTGATCTTAATACGACGATTCAACTTTTGCGGCAGGTCGAAGCATTAGAAAAAATACCAGTAGTAAGCGAGTCGGGAATTCAAACGCACGATGACGTCAAACGCCTCGCCGCCGCCGGTGTGAGTGCGATCTTAGTAGGCGAAACATTCATGCGATGCGAAAACGTTGCCGACGGCGTGGCTGCGATGCTGGACGGTGAGTAATTGTAACCGTTCTCGCTTTTTATCCCGTACATCCAATTTTTATTAAAAAATCCTCTTTTTTGACAGGATTACAGGATTAACTGCAAATTATTAAAAGAAAACAAAAGCGATTAACTGCTAACTGCAAATACCATTGCAACGAATACAAAATTCTATGTAAATTAATCCTGATTAACATGATTTTTAAAGCCTATATTTTATCCTGTGATCCTGTCAGAATTTTTGCGTAAATGACTACGAGTATTTTTTTATGGGAATGAAAATGAATAACAAACGTATCAGATTTTCAAACGGTTTTGTCAAAGCCAAAATGCTTACGGGAATTCTGCTAGCCGGTGGAATTGCCCTTGGTTGCGTGGTGGCATATTTTGCGATGTCCCCAGACACACCCGTTCCGCCGCCGGTGAAACAAATATCTGAAACCGAACGTCTGCAGCGTCAGGTTCAATCGCTTGTGGGGGCGAATCAGCAGTTGCGAGCAATCGATTTACTAAAGGATTATCGAAGAACCCATCCCGATGATCCCGCCGCCGGAATGATGCTTGCTGAAATATATCTCCGCAACGAAAGAATTGTGAAATGCCAAACCCTGCTGGACGAGATTCTGAAAAATTCTCCAAACCACCCCGACGCACTATGGTTAAAAGGCATCATAACTCTTGCCACATCCGACGACGGTAGAGGCTGGGAGTATCTGGTAAAAGCTGCCGATCAGCCCAACACCACACCTGCGATTTGGGGACGCTACGGTGTGCTGCTTGAACAAAAAAACCGATTCGCCGAGGCGGAGAGTTATCTCCAGCGGGCAATCGAGCGAGGCGAACGTGATCCGAAAATAATGTATTCCATGGGGCGTGTGAAGTTTGAGCGTAGCAAATACGACGACGCCCTGAAATATGCAACTCTAAGTACTCAGGGTGATCCTGAATACACCAGAGGCTGGTTGCTTTTAAGCGATGTACAACGCAATCTTGGGCAAAAGGACGAGGCGTTGGAATCTTTACTTCGTGCGAAGAAAGTTTCGCAGGGCATGGTGAGTGGAGTTATAGACATGCGTTTGGGGCGTGCGTACGAACTGAAAAAAGAGTGGCTGCGGGCGGCGGAGCATTACGGCAAGGCTGAGGCATTTCGCGGGCTGACCGACAGGGCTGCCTTCAACGCAGCGAACTGCTATTACCAGGCCGGTAAATTCGCCCAGGGGATGAAGCACATTGACATTGCCGTAAAATTAACGCCCAGCGCCAACGATGTTCTGGAGCTGAAGAAGAAAATCGAAGACGCCCGCTTTGGAACCACCAGCAAACCTGATGCGACGGGAAGTAAAATTCCCGTCAGCTTTGATCTGATGCCGAAATAGCCTTCAATAATTGTGCGTTACATCTGCAGCGGGCTGTCTGGATTTTGCGGTTGATCGGAAATCTTCCCAGCCGCGTAGTCACGCAGCATGTCGATCTTTTCGTTTACTTCGCGGGCCATTCTGCTGTTTGGATAATCGCGCATAATCTCCTCGCCGCTCTCGACGGCGCGTTGCCACTGCGTGTCGGTAACGGCAATGGCGAACTGTACACCAAGGTTGTGGAGTTTTTTCTTGAAGACATCGCGAGCCGACTCGGCAAGTGCGGCGGCCTCTTGCGGACTGAGATATTTGTCGAGTTCCTTGAGCATGTCGATGCTTTTTTCGACATCGTTTATACCCACAGCCTCGCCGTATTCCTTTAGCAAATGCCGCTTGACACTATTGCGGGCATTGAGGATAGTCTGCGGTAAGGACTTGATTTTGGGATTCTCGGGGAAAATTTTTATCAGCCGGTCGGCCTCGCGTTTAGCCTGTGCCCAGTCGCGACGCTGCAAAATAGTGTTAATTCGATTCAGGGCGGCGTCGATTTTTTCATCGAGTGTCGCTTGCTGCGTTGCTGTGATTTCTTCGCGAAGGTGGGCGGCCTCGGTGGCCATGCCCATGCTTTTTTCCATACGTTCGAGAAGCGACTCAGCCGACGCCTGATCCTGCTTGAGCAGCATCGCGTTGACCATTTCATTCATCGCCGAAATTTCATTCTCGTGATAAATCAGACTCTTGGCCTGATCACTCAGACATGCCAGCCCCGCCATCGAGCGAATGTCCTGCGATTGGCTGTGCAGAATATCTTCAACGCGTTCGAGCGATCCGACGGCACGCTTGTTGGCCTGTGTATTAGCGAGAAGAACCTTTGCCAGCACAATCACCACAACCGCAATCAGAACGTAGACTAAAAACTGAAATATTGCAGCGATCAACCTCACCCAAAACCAACCTCTACCCGCATCTCCAGATGAAATCGCGGCGGAGCTGGCAATACCAAAGATGATATATCCCAAGGCCAACACGCCAAGGGCGATTAGCAGGATATTGAGAAGTTTGGTTGTCGGATCATTATTTTGTCGTTGTAAGGCCATCTAAAACTCTCCGTATGAAAGTGTGTAAAAACTTTTTATGCACCGCAACAGCGTAACGTTAGGCAAATTGCGCGAAAACTTCGCACCGCTGCTGTACTTTAATAGATCGGCAAAATTCATATACCACCCTGAGCGGTAATTTTGGACGATTGCAAAAATTCCGCTATTGTTTGGAACCGCTTCTATTGAAACTACTTGCAATTTTTGGATTCGAGGTTAGCATCATAGTCCGAAAGTTGCCCGGTAAAGTACCGGTTCGACAGAATACAACATTTGGAACCACCCCCATGCCGTACGAGCAGATGAACGAACGTCAGGTAGCTGCGTATCTCGGGATCGATCTCCGCGAAGTGATTCGCTACGCCGCCCGCGGTACGATTCCGGCACGCAAGGTGGGCGACGAGAAGTTCGTCTTCCGCAAAAACGATCTCGACCACTGGGTGTGGGTGGAGATGCACAGCTTCGACCGCAAAAAACTCGCCGGCATCGAACGGGGCGTTTTCGCATATCACGGCCTGGCCGCCGACGAACCTATCGTCTGTCCGTTGGTCCCCGAAAACGGATTCGTCATTCCCATGAGCGCCAAAACCCGCGAGTCTGCCCTGCGAACGCTTGTCGAGCAGGCCGAGAAAATGGACCTCGTCTACGACCGCGACGAACTGCTGTCGGAAATGAAAGGCCGCGAACAACTCTGCAGCACCGCTCTACTGCCCGAAGTTGCATTCCCGCATCCCCGCCAGCCATTACCGTACGACATCGCCAAAAGCTTTATCATCGTCGGCAAGACGGACAAGGGAGTTCCGTTCGGGGCGGAAAACGGCGGGCTGACGCGGCTGTTCTTCATGGTGTGCTGCAAAGACGACCGAACGCACCTCCACGTTTTGGCACGGCTGGTCAGAATTCTCGACGATACGCCAACCATGGCTGCCATGCTGGAGGCCGAAACCTCCGAAGACTTCGCCAATACCCTCGCCCACCGCGAAATGGAAGTGCTGCGAAGCATCATCTGACAATTTTCGATTTTCGATTTTCAATTGCCAATTGGAATTTACGCATTTACGCCGTGAAGCAGTTCGTAGTTGCATGACACAGATTCATTGGAACATTTAAATTGCCATGCAACAAGTTGCATGACCTACCAGACTAGCGACGATTGCCTAATCCCTAATCCCTAGTGCCTAGCTCCCTAAACACCCTCATCTGTTCCGGGCGTGCGGTAAACGACAATCCCTTTGTTGGATGAACGATCATGTCTTCTTCGCTGTAGGCCCAGAGTGCAGGATAAACCGGCGCGGTGTTGCGTAGCGCATCCGCGATTTTTTGCTGCGAGGCGTGGCTGGTGGCGTGGGCAGAATCGACACTGAAAGTTTCGCGCGTTGTGAAAATCGTCAGGCCCTGCGGGTCGGTTACTATCTCGAATGGTTGCGTGCGAATTGTCAGGTCTACGATGCACGCGGCGGCGATCACGGCGACCAGCAAGACCGCTCGCACCCAGGCGTTGCGAATCAGCAACACACCCGCCATGCACACCCCTGCGATACCGAGCAGCACAAACGCCTTGAGCTTGGCGTCGTTGCTCCATCCAAAAGTAGATTCTTCGTATCGCTCATAAACTTGCGGATCGAAAAACGCGTCGTGGGTGATAAGGTCCGGCGGCCAACTGATTTGTGTTTGCAGCTTCACCAGCGGTGCGGAGTTTGCGTTGTCGTCAGCGAGCAATCGCACGTTGTAGTTTTGCACGAGTGATATCGCCGGTAAATGCACATCCACACGGGCGGAAGTTTCGGGAGCGATCACCGCGGGAAAAATCATTCGCGGCCCGCCGAGAGAATCCCGCAACTCAACGGCGGCGACGGGTTTTCCGGTATCGTTTTTGACCACCAGTGTTGCACTGCGATATGGATAAACATCAGCGTTCTGCTTGAGCGACGGTTCGAGCGTTACGCTGGTGTCGGCGATGCAAAGCCCGGTGTCAAACGCCAACGTAAGCACGAGTGTTATGCTAATGCAAAAAAATCGCATTATTTTTTCGCCTTTTGCAGGGCAGCGTCGACAAGCAGCTTGGCCCGCAGAACTTCGGCCACCGACCACGCCTGTGCACAACATCCGCGTGGGGTGTGCGGTGCGTCGCCGTCGAAAATTTCGCTAATTGACCCGAGGCAGGTTTCGTTTAGGTGCGTATCGAATCCCGCCAGCCATTTTTTCGCACGCCGCGCAGCGGTAGCGGAGTTGGTTCCATCACTGCCTTCGACTTTCAGATACGCCTCGACGAATCCCCCGATTAACCACGCCCAAACCGTACCCTGATGATAGGCCCGTTCGCGACTTTCGCTCGCCCCGGTGTAGCACCCGCAATATCGCGAATCGTGCGGGGCAAGCGTTCGCAGCCCAAACGGTGTCAGCAGGTTTTGGGCAACGGCGTCGACGACTTTCCGCTGCTGTTGGGGTGTCAGTGGTGAATGCGGCAGCGAAACTGCGAAAATCTGGTTCGCCCGAAGCGACGAATCGGCCCCGGCGGGGTTGACGCAGTCGTTGAGGTATCCGCAGCCGTCGTTCCAGAAAACATTCGCAAAGCTGGCAGCGATTTGGTCGGCTTGCCGGGCGTAGCGGTCGGCCTTGGCGTCGTCTGCACCGCGAAAAACGTCGCCCAGCCACGCGTGGGCGCAATACCACATGGCGTTGACCTCGACAGCTTTGCCGTAGCGGGCGGTAAAGGTATCGTCGCCGATTTTCGCGTCCATCCATGTCAGCTGCGTTTCGCGCGACCCGCCGGTAATCAGCCCGTCGGTGTCGGCGTGGATGTCGAACCGCGTGCCGTTGCGGTATCCGCGCAATATTTCCTCGCACGCCGGGATGAGTACGTCGCGGGTAAATTTTGCGTCCTGTTTTTCACGGCCGACCTCGCGGGAGTATTGCATGTACCGCTGGGCGGCGACGACAAACCACAATGACGCGTCGATGCTGTTGTAGTGCGCCGCTCCGCCGTAATCGTCAAAGCGATTCGGAATCATTCCCTTGCTGATACTACCGCAATACGTGCGAAATACGCGCTGGGCCAACTCGAACCGCCCCGTGCACAGCAGCAAACCCGGAAGCGCGATAAACGTATCGCGGCCCCAGTCGGTGAACCACGGGTAACCGGCCAAAATCGATGCACCCATCTCGCCCGGCGATGCAGAATCGGCCTGCTGGCTTCGAACGTCTCGCCTCACGACAAACGCATCTGTGGCCGCGGCCAGCCGGCGAATTTCTCGACTGCTGGTGCCCACGGATGAGATCAGTTCGTTTCGGCGGCGGCGTTGTGCGGTTGGAGTCGTTTTGAGTTTTGGCCTCTCTGCTCCGACCGACGCAAAAAGCTTCACCGAATGTTTTTGCTTCGCCCGAACATCGTAAACGAACACGCCCGGTGAGCAGATATCCTCGTATCCATCCTGCCCCCGCTCGAGGTCGACGCGATATTTCTGATCGTACCACCATTGCGGTTCGGATTCGTAAACACCGTCGTTCGACCACAGCTGTAGTGGCGGTTGTGTTTCGCCCGGGCCAACTGCGACAACCGTAACCCCATCGTTGCCGGTTTTGCATACCGCAGCTGCGCCCCGCGAAGATCGCAACGAGTGAAAATCTCGCATAGTTGTAAACGGCCGAACGATCAACCAGCCCGCCGGGCCGTCAATTTCATAGCTGACGGTAACACCGTTGACGGCCTCGTCGAGCAAAACGCGTTTGGTTACCGTAACGCCCTCGATTTTGTATACAAACGTCGCTGCGAGGTCGTCGCGAAACTCTTGCAGGTGGGCGTCGCCGTGCGGGCTGAAGGCATCGTAAAATTCGTTTATCGCCAAGTCGTAGATTTTGTCGCCGACGACCAGCTGTTCCATCACCGTCGAAAGAGCTACGATTCGTTCGACAGGCGGATTTGTCGCCGCCACCAGCAAACCGTGATATCTGCGAGTATTGCACCCGATAACGGTCGAGCTGGAATATCCCCCCAGCTCGTTAGTCCGCAGCCATTCGAGTTTCAGCAGCTCGTCGCGGTTGGCACCGCTGCACGGTACAACCACCGCCCGCAGCTGCGCAATCTTACCGGATGTTTTTGCCATTTTGAACGCTCCCTTGCAGTGAGCCAATTATCGCTGGCGACAGCATCGTGAGCAAAAGATTTTCCCAAATTTTTTAAATTCGTTTCGCGGCTGGGAGGGTAGCATCGCAGGCCCACCAGCGGTGGAGGCTATAAAGTATCGCTGCGGCCGGGCCCCCTCCGGCGTTGCCGGTGTCATCCTCGACCCCGATCGAGGATCCAGGGAAATTACCCACGACGATGGGTGGCATGGAAACACGGCGTTTCGCCGGGTAGCCATGAAAAAGTTGAATTGAATATCCAATAGCCAACACGGAATGTCCAACCGATGAAGGCAAGAGCTTCTTCTCTGTCATCCTCGCGAAAGCGGGGATCCAGGGGCTTTCCCTGTGGGAATGGATGGCTCTATAGCTTCTTCCCTATTATCATGGAAACATCTTTTTGGCTATCTTTTAGTTCTTTCAGTTCTTTCAGGATTTCAACATGATCAGATTCATGATCCGCTTTGGTTGGTCTGCTTGCCCCATCTCTTCCTAACTCCAAAGCCTGTTTTGCCAGCTTATCAAGAATTTCATTGATTCTTTTTTTTGCTCCGGATGTGCTGTCAGACAAAATGTTTATTGCAAGGAACACTCCTCGTAGAGTTTCAACCGCTCTTTTACGCTCCTGCAATTCCTGTACAGATCTGCGACGACGATTAGCTTGGGTTAAGAAAACGCCAAACAGGGAAACTGCCAAGACTCGCGGGGCGAAAAACTTAATCATTTCAAATCCGCTTATTTGATTAGTCTGTTTGTTGTCTACGTTGGCGGTGTTATTTTCTTGTTTTACTTTATCTTCCGTTGAGGATTTATAGAATGAGCAGCACACATATACCAGACACAATATTGCTAGTATCGAGAAAAGCCAAAACAGGGAATTATGGAGACATTTTTCCCATCGAATATATTTGTTTGGGGATTCGAGAGATTCGATTGCTCTCTCAATTTTTTCTCCGGTTATTTCTTGCTCCGCTTTAATGCGTTTGTTTTCTTCTTCAAGTTTCTTTTCTCTGGCTTGAGCTTCATCACGTGCTTTTTTGACTTTTTCATGTTCTTCACGCGGAACATCCCTCCCTAGATCACCTAACATAATGTCCAATTCGCTGGCTTCTTCCCTCGCTATTTTTAACTCAGCCTCGATGTCCCGATAAGCGGTCTCATTTGGCGTGATGCCAAAACGAGATAAATATTTTTTGTGATTTTCATCTAACTTGGCTCCATATACATTGACGTTAGATAAATCGGCTCCAGTTAAATCTGCTCCTCTTAAGTCAGCTCCAAAGAGATTCGCCTCGCTAAGATCTGCTCTACTAAGATTGGCATTATGGATATTGGCGCCGTAGAGATTAGCCGCATTGAGATTCGTTTCGCTGAGGTCAGACCTACAAATATTCGCTCCATAAAGATTAACCCCTCTCAGATCAGCCATTCTTAAATCGGTTCTACTGAGGTCTATCCTATACAGGCTCGATACTTCTTCACCTTCTTCGCGTAGGCGGTTCCATTCTTTGATACCTTTTGGCCCACCACGCAGTAATTTTTCTGCTTCTTCCCTATTCATGAAGGATATTTGACGATAATAAAAAGTTTAAGTCAATGGCTTTCTATGGTATGTGGGGTACTCTTTACTTGGATATTGGATATTCAATTGGCCTTTGAACGACGTGGGGAATTTCCCTGGATCCCCGCTTTCCAGGCTGTGTCGCAATTACATTGAAGGTGGGGATTATTTGCGATATTGGTTTTGTGGTGGGGCAAAATCGTAAATTTGATTTATCGGCAGGCAGCAGAAGGCTGAGCTGGGAGTATTCGATAAAATATCACG
>DAOVZK010000085.1 GCA_030635145.1 Planctomycetota bacterium
CCGCTTTTTGGTGGCGAAAACAATGTGGGTATGAAAATTCGTATAGGACATCGTATTGATCCTCCCCGGCCTTCCCGCTTCTGTCGTCCCTTCGGGACTTTTTTCTTTTTATATCTGCTTTCCGGGGGTTTCACCCCCGGCTAAATTCTTTATGCCCTTTCAGGGCTAATTATTGCCTTCTGTCGTTGCCGCAGTCATTGCGAGCCCCGATGGAATCGGGATAAACTCCGCGAAGCAATCTCGATTCTTCAATAGATTTAGATTGCCGCGTCGCTGCGCTCCTCGCAATGACAGCGGTAACACCGCAGGTAAATAATATTGCCTCCGCGGCTCGCGGTTGCCCGTCGTGCTACGACCCTCAAGTATCCAGGCGTTGGCGAGGATTTGACAGCTTGCCTTTCAGGCCAACCCAGGAGCGAACGCGGTTTTTCAAGAGGAACCATATCCAGCTCAGAAATACCCCAAACATCGTGCGGCGGAGACGGTGGAGGTTGGTCTGCTGTTTGAACATCGACAGCAAAAACCGCCGGCTGAGATACACTTTCAAATATGCTCGGTGCATCAGGGCATCGAGTTTCTTTTTGGGCAGTTGCCCTTTCATTGTCGGGGAGGTGAAATCGTACTTATCCCAGTCCGTCACCAAGAGCGTCCCTTGCTCCTTGGCCTCGTCGTATAGATTGGAACCGGGGATCGGGGTGGCGACTGTGATCTGGGCAACGTCGACACCGGTAGTTGGAATAAAATCTACGGTGGCATGGGCGTCTTCGAGCGTTTCACCGGGCAGGCCAAGCGTAAACGTGCCCCACGCGCCGATGTCGTTGGCGTGAAGCAGCTCTATTGTCCTCATCGTCTGATCCACCGAAATATTCTTACCCGACGACTTTAAAAGCCGCGCCACCGGAGTCTCCAACCCCAACAACACCGCCGTAAAATGCGCCTTGCCCATCCACTCGACTAACTCAGGATTCTTCGCCAATGCGTCCACCCTCGCCTGACACCAGAAGAAAGTATCGTGCGCGTTGCGTTTGACGATCTCGCGGCAGATTTCTTCCATGCGACGAACGTCCGTGGAAAAATTGTCGTCCACGAAGTATATGACTTTGGGATAGGGGCAGGTCTCCAATAGCTCGTCGATTTCCTGCATAACGCGTTGGACGCTTTTGGGGCGCCATCGGCCGCGATGGAAATTTCGTACGGAACAGAACGAACAGTGATGGGCGCAGCCGCGGCTGGTTTCAATTCCCTCGACACGATACTTACCAACGCGATATCGCTCGCGGTTCGGCAATAAATCGCGGGCCGGTGGTAATATGTCATCGAGATTCTCAATCAACGCCCGGTCGGGTTCGTCGACTATCTTACCGTCGGAGTACCAGGACACACCAGCCACGCCTTCGAAGCCGCCGCTCATCACGATTTCACGAAAAACTTGCTCGCCTTCACCGCGAACAACCGCATCGACATGACCCGGTTCCATCATCTCTTGCGTCAGGAACGTTGCCTGCTGCCCGCCGAGAACAATCTTCACATCCGGGCACCGTCGCTTAACCGCCGCCGCCAACAGCAGCGAATACTTGGTGTGCGAAGCGCTATTCATGCTGATACCGATCATGTCCGGTTTGTGTGTCAGCAGCCCTTCGGCGTGGGCCTCGACGTCGTGGCCTTTACCACGCAGATCGACCAGCGTCACGTCAGCGATGTCGCGCACACTCGCCGCAAGCGTTTCAATTCCGAGTGGTGAACTGGAGAAGTAAGCGTCGTATCCAACCTGCAGGCCCGTGGGCATAACCAGAATCAATCGCATAAAATAAAATCCATTCTTTTCGACCACTTGAGCCGAAAACTTTCACCTGACTTTACGCTCTCTGTAGAAAGCAATACCACAACCAGCATGTAGGTACAAAGTGAAAGAAGTATAATCCCCGAAAATGCCTTCGCCTTGCTCACAGCCTACCCTGTCACGCTGTTACCGCAAAGCATCGACCTATATTATTGTATGGCACGCGTAGATGAATAGCAATTAGCAAATAAGCTTACCCGGCCTTTCGCCGGGGCTAAGAAAGGCGCCCCGCTGGGGGCCTTGGCATGGGGTACAATATTTAGCCACCCTCGCTGAGGGTTACTCGTATCGCATGTCGTGCTACTAGTCGCTGCGGTCGCATTATATCGCCTGTCGTGCTACGACTCGTAGGTTCGGCCGGTCTTGTTGATGTTGCGTTTGGCGAGGGTCATTAGTTTGTTGCCCCAGAGCGTGGGATATTTTCCCGTTACGCAGCCGCAGCATAAATCTTCGAGCGGAATTTTCAGGCACTTCGCGATGTCGGGCACGGAGAGATATTTCAGCGAGTCGAGTTTGAGCGTCTTGGCCATTTCCCGCATCATTTTTTCGTCGGCGTTGCCCTTGTATCGCGGGGGGATAAACTCGGGCGCGAAAAGTTCTCCGAGCGTTGACATGTCGATTCCGTAGAAGCAGGGGGCTACGATCGGGGGGCTGGCGACGCGGACGTGAATTTCCTTGGCCTTGCCGCGGTCGCGAATCTGTCCGACGAGTCGCCGCAGTGTTGTCGAGCGGACGATGGAATCTTCGACGACGAACACTCGTTTGCCTTTCAGCACGCGCGGGAGGGGGGTGTACTTATTGTTTACGCTGCTTTGCCGCGAGTCGCCCGACTGGATAAACGTTCGCCCGACGTATCGGTTTCGCATGAGTCCTTCGACGCAGGGGATTCCGAGTTTGTAGGCGTAGGCGTCGGCGGCGGCTTTGGCGGTGTCGGGGACGGGAACCACGATGCAGTCGTCGTCGATTTTTTTGGTTTCCATTTCGGCGAGTAGTTCGCCCGAGCGGAACCGCGACAGATATACCCCCGTGCCGTCCATTTCGCTGGCGACGTTGGAAAAATATATCCACTCGAAAAAGCAGTGCGCCTTTCGCTTGGGCTTCGCGAATTGTTCAAATCGAAGTTTGCCGTTTTCGATGATCGCCATTTCGCCCGGTTGCAGGTCGTGAATTTTCGTGAATCCGAGATTCGACAGCGCCACCGATTCGCTGGCCGCGGCGAAGAGTTTACCCTCGACGGCCCAGCACATCGGGCGAAGGCCCAACGGATCGCGTGCGACAATCATTCTGCCCATCGCATCCATAAACGCGATGTTATATGCCCCGTCGAAACTGCGGGCGATACTGCTCATTGCCTTGCACAGGTTCGGAACCTTATCCCCGCGCAGCTGATACGACAGCTCGTGCATGAGAATTTCGGTGTCGGTATCGAGCGTGAAAACGTAGTGGCGTTTGCTCAGCAGGCGATCTCGCAGGTGGGTGTAGTTCGCGAGGTTTCCGTTGAAGGCGAAGCTGTACCATTTCCACAGTCGCCCGTGGTGCCGCTCGAACGGCTGGGCGTAGCGGGTGTCGTCTTTTCCGCAGGTGGCGTATCGCGTATGCCCGATGGCCCCGCGGCCGGCGTACTTTTTGAGTATCGCTGCGTGCTTCGACGGATGCGACATGCGAAACGCCTCGGAGACGGTGCCGATATCTTTGAACGTATCGAGAATTTGCTGCCGCTGCGGATTGTAGGAGCTTAACCCCGCAGCCAGCTGCCCGCGATTTTGCAGATTCAGCAACATCGTCGGGATCAGTTTTGTGACATCTCCGTCGCTTGTGAGTTTGCTGGCCGGGCCGCCGCGTCCTACCGGTTTGTCCAACCAGTAAAGCGCCGCCACGCCGCATTCATGATGAAGGTCTTCGCTCAAAGTTTACCTCGCGGTTTTGCGACGTTTGTTGTGCTTTTGCATGAGGTCGATGAATTTGTTGAACAAGTACGCCGAATCGTGCGGGCCGGGGGAGGCCTCGGGGTGATACTGCACGGAAAACGCCGGGAACTTCTTGCTGCTGATTCCGGCGAGCGTGTCGTCGTTGAGATTCATGTGCGTCGGTTCGATGTCGCCGCTTATGGAATCCATGTCGACGCAGAACCCGTGGTTTTGCGACGTGACTTCCACTTTTTTCGTCTTGAGATGCATCACTGGATGATTCGCACCGCGGTGCCCGAATTTCAGCTTATAGGTTTCAGCGC
>DAOVZK010000002.1 GCA_030635145.1 Planctomycetota bacterium
GGGGGTTCCGCTTCGCTTCACCCCCGGCTAAATTCTGGTCAGCCCTTTCGGGCTTAAAAAAACTTTTGAAAACAAAAAAACTTGTATAATAGCAGATCAAAATACCTGCCAGAAAAAAAGGTCACTCACCCGGAGAAGTTTTGTTAGTTAACAAATTACGTAACCATATTACAGAAGAATTTTGACAGGATCACAGGATAGAATATAGGCCAAAAAAATCCTGTTAATCAGGATTAATTTACATAGGAATTTGTCTTCGTTGCAACGGTGTTTGCAGTTGGCAGTTAATAGTTTTGGTTCTTGTTTTCTTTTTAATAATTCATAGTTAATCCTGTAATCCTGTCAAAAAAAAGATGTTTTGGGCAGATTGACAGGAAAAAGAATGTGAACGCTTACCAAATTCCCCAATGTCTGTTAATTCTTCTTTTCCTTTCAAAAGTCCGTTGACATAGCGTGGCCTCATTCCTACACTGTACACCCGTTTGTCAATTGTGAATTTTGCGAGGTATCTGTGCAGACGCAAATTGGCGTGCGACTTGTTGATTTGAGATTTAAAACGGCATCTACTAGCAGAGATTAAAGATGCCACAAAACCCCTTTTTCTAATTTGATTGGAGATAGATTCCATGGCTAAGAAAGCGAAGTACGTTTACTTCTTTGGTGGCGGTAAGAGCGAGGGTAAAGCCTCCATGAAACAGCTTCTCGGTGGTAAGGGCGCGAACCTTGCGGATATGTCCTCGCTGGGGCTGCCGGTTCCTGAAGGTTTCACCATCACTACAGAAGTGTGCGACCTGTACTACAAGCTCGGACGTAAGTATCCAAAGGAGCTTGCTGGACAGGTAACCGAAGGCATTAAGAAGCTTGAAAAGGTTTCCGGTAAAACTTTCGGCGGTGGGAAAAACCCGCTGCTGGTTTCTGTTCGATCCGGTGCCGCCGTCTCCATGCCCGGTATGATGGACACCGTTTTAAACCTCGGTCTTAACGACAAGACCCTCGACGCCATGATCAAACTCACAGGCAACGAACGTTTCGTTCTCGACGCGTACCGCCGCTTCATGCAGATGTTCGGCGATGTGGTTCTGGGTATGGAACATCACGATTTCGAGCATGCACTTGACGGCGTGAAGAAAAAATTCAAAGCCGCCCAGGACACCGACCTCGATTGCGAAGGGCTCCGCGCCGTTGTCGCAGCCTATAAGGGCGTATACAAAAAGGCCAAGAAAACCTTCCCGCAGGATGCACGCAAGCAGCTCGACGCCGCATGTGACGCAGTTTTCGGTTCGTGGAACAACTCGCGGGCTATCAAGTATCGTCAGATCAACGAAATTCGCGGTTTGATGGGCACAGCTGTCAACGTTCAGGCGATGGTCTTCGGAAACATGGGCGACACGTCCGGTACCGGCGTTGCGTTTACGCGTAACCCTTCGACCGGCGAGAACAAGTTCTACGGCGAATACCTCATGAACGCTCAGGGCGAAGACGTTGTTGCCGGCATTCGTACTCCGGAACCACTTCCGAGCCTTGCCAAGGTCGACAAGAAAAGCTACACCCAGCTCGTGAAGATTCGTTCGCTGCTGGAAAAACACTACAGGGATATGCAGGACATCGAGTTCACCATCGAGCAGGGTAAGCTTTACATGCTCCAGACGCGTAACGGCAAGCGTACCGCCGCCGCCGCCGTCAGATGTGCTATCGAAATGATGAAGGAAAAACTCATCACCGAAAAAGAAGCTGTCTGCCGCGTTGAACCCAACTCACTCGACCAGCTGCTGCACCCGATGTTCGATTCGGCCAGCGAAAAAGCAGCACCCATGGTCGCCAAAGGCCTGCCCGCATCACCAGGTGCGGCAACGGGCCAGGCTGTTTTCTCCGCCGACGAAGCCGAAGCCTGGGCTGCCGAAGGTAAAGACGTTATCCTCGTTCGTATCGAAACCAGTCCCGAAGATATCGGTGGAATGTACGTGGCCAAGGGTATCCTTACATCCCGCGGTGGTATGACCTCGCACGCCGCCGTCGTTGCCCGCGGAATGGGCACCTGCTGCGTTGCCGGTTGCGCTGAATGCGTGATCGACTACAAGACCAAGAGCTTCAAGGCCGGTGGTAAAACCATCAAGCAGGGCGACTGGATCAGCCTCAACGGTTCACTCGGAACCGTCTATGCCTCCAAGGTCGACACCGTCGATCCGAAACTTACCGGCGCGTTTGGTGACATCATGAAGCTGGCCGACAAGTATCGCGAAATGGGCGTCCGCACCAATGCCGACACCCCATTCGATACCAAAGTCGCCGTCAAGTTCGGTGCCGAAGGTATCGGGCTTACCCGTACCGAACATATGTTCTTCGAAGGTGACCGCATTATCTCGATGCGTAAGATGATTCTCGCCGCCGACGAAAAGGGCAGAAAAGCAGCGTTGAAAGAACTTCTCCCGCTGCAGCGTAAAGACTTCGCTGGTATCTTCAGAGCCTTAAAGGGCAAACCGGCGACGATCCGATTCCTGGATCCCCCGCTGCACGAATTTGTTCCCCACGACGCTAAAGGCCAGGCCGAGATGGCAAAGGCAATGAAAACGACCCCGAAGGTCATCAAAGATAAGGTCGAATCTCTCCACGAGTTCAACCCGATGCTCGGTCATCGTGGCTGCCGCCTGGGTATCTACTATCCGGAAATCACCGAGATGCAGGCCCGTGCGGTTATCGAAGCAGCCTACTCTGTCAAAGGTTCAAAAGCGGAAATCATGATCCCGCTGGTCGGTAACGTCAAAGAATTGGCGAACCAGAAGAAGATTGTCGAAGACGTCTATGCTGAAATCGCCAAGAAGAAGGGCAAGAAGCTGGCGTACCTCAAGATCGGTACCATGATCGAAGTTCCCCGCGGTGCACTTACCGCCGACGAAGTTGCCGAAGAAGCAGAATTCTTCAGCTTCGGTACCAACGACCTGACGCAAATGGCTTGCGGGTTCTCCCGTGACGATGCCGGTACTTTCCTCGGTCAATACGTCGAAGAGGGCATCTACGACCACGATCCATTCCAGGTTCTCGACCGCGACGGTGTTGGCGAGCTTGTTAAGATCGCCATCGTTAAAGGCCGTAAAACCCGCCCCGATATCAAACTCGGTATCTGCGGCGAGCATGGTGGCGATCCCAGCAGTGTTGAGTTCTGCCACATGGTCGGGCTTGATTACGTTTCTTGCAGCCCGTACCGTGTTCCGATCGCACGCCTGGCAGCTGCACAGGCCGCTATCAAAGGCCCAAAGGGCGTGCTGACCGGCGGAACAAAGAAGAAAGCTAAGAAAAAGGCCAAGAAAAAAGCCAAGAAGTAATTTCCGTAGCTTTCGCAAATTGCGATTTTTGTAATTAAAAGCGGCGGGTTCTTAATTGGACTCGCCGCTTTTTTTGCGTCTTCGGGGCGGGCGGATTTTATTCAGTTATTCGAGTAAATTGGGAAAAATTCTTTGCAGCCTTGGCGGGTAAGCGTATAATTCAGACCAGCAGGGGTGTAAAGTGCAAAAGCCTCTGGATGTATGGAGTCGTCAAAAGTTTATTGTATGTTGTATGAGATTTGTTAATTTCGTATCGAAGCCGAATCGACAAAGTCTGTCCGAAGGACGTTAATTAAAAAGGTGCGATGGGACTTTAATCATGTTCCTGTGTCGGCGATGCCGGCCTAATAGCGAAAGGATTAATCATGGCGGATGATCAGAACGCAGTAAAGCACGTAGTATGGGGTGAGGTATTTAGTTTTCCTCAGGTTTTCAAAAGTTTCAAAATGGCGGTTCAACCGTCGAAGCTGATAATTGCAGCGCTTGGAATTTTCCTGTTCTTCGCAGGTGGCATGGTTCTCGATATGATCAGCTTTGATGGTGGTGTCGCGCCGGGTGAAATCTGCGCTCGCGCGATGACGTCAGAAGAAAGCTACAAGGCCGGTCTTAAACGGTGGGAAAAAGGTCGGTTGCAAAGAGCAACTCGCATGTACGTCGATACGCGTAACGACCTGCGAAGCCTGAGAAATTTCCAGAGCTTTGCGACCATGCACCAGTATGCCAAGAAGGCTTTTGGCGAAATTAACACAAGTGACGCCCTCGTTCAAAGCCGTAAAGGCAGTGACTACGACACGCTGAATTTAAGCACTGTTTACGCCGATGCTGAGAAAAACAATCCCGACTGGGATGACATGCTCGACAAGGCTGATGAAGAGTTCGAGAAGGAAACCAATTTCATCGAAGTAGTTTTAGGCGGTGTTGAAGAAAAAGCCGAAAAAATGATCAAAAATGACGGCAGCCTAAACCCCGAACAGCGTGAAGAAGCCTTCGACGAGTTGGAAGAAGATATTGCCTCTCTGAATCGTGCGGTAAGTCTTCGCAGGAAGCAGTACGAAGACGCCAAGCTCCAGGTCGAAGGTGCCGGGGTCTTTGAGAGCTTCATCAGCTACCAGCAAGACTGCCTTTACAACGCCATTATGGCGGCACGGCGATTGAATTTCACCGGCGGGCTGGCCGAGTACGAAGGTTTTATCAACACCAAGGCTGGTGCTCCTATCAATACGACTGTTGCGAGCGGGCTGCCCGATTCTTTCTCGCGGTTCACAGCTCAGAACGAATCTCGCGGTGTGGTTTACTACATGCTGATGGGATACGAAGGTTTCTGCTGGCTGATCAGTGAGCATTGGATATATGCTCCGATCTTTCTCGTGTGGATGATGATTCTGTGGGCATTTTTGGGCGGTGCGGTTTATCGCATCTGTGCATTGCACTTTGCACGCGAAGAAAAAATCTCCGCTGTCGCTGCTTTGAAGTTCAGCGGGCAGAAATTCCTGAGTTTCTTCTGTGCACCGCTTATTCCCATCGCACTGATCGTGGTGCTCGGGTTGATTTTGTCGCTTGGCGGTTTGATCGCCAGCATCCCCGCCGTCGGGTCGCTGCTGTTGGGGATATTCTTCGGATTGGCGATCATCATCGGCGTTGGAATCGCATTTATGACGATCGGCTTGGTTGCCGGTGCACCACTTATGTACCCGACAATCGCGGTTGAAGGTTCCGACAGCTTCGACGCTATCAGCAGAAGCTTCTCGTACATTTTTGCCAGGCCGTTCAGGGCGATTCTCTACGGTATAGTAGCTGCTGTTTACGGAGCGATTACTTATCTCTTCGTGCGGTTGTTCGCGTTTGTGACGTTGGCTGCGGTGCATTATTTCGTCAATCTTGGCGTTTTCGGCGGCGGAAGTTCGCTGGGTAAAAACGCTACTGCACTTGACGTGTTGTGGGCCAAACCGACGTTCTGGAATCTGCACCAGATGAATACCCACGCAGCTAGCGGCTGGGAGTGGTTCTGCGGAATTCTCGTGGCGATCTGGGTTTACATAGTCGTGTTGCTGGTGGCGGCGTACATTGTTACGTATTTCGCCAGCTGTTCGACAGCTATCTACTACATCCTCCGCCGCCGCGTCGACGCCACCGATCTAGACGACGTCTTCGTGGAAAATGAGGACGAAGTTGTCGATGGCGATGCCGAAGAAACCCCCGCTGAGGAAACCTCCGAATCTACCGCAGACAGCGACGAGGAAAAAACTGAATAGAACATCGTGAAATTTTCCACGACTTTTCCGCAACTAACGGGAAAATGCAGTTACGCTGATTGGGTCCTTATAGACGGGGCTCTTGTTTGACGGCGCGCCAAACTTATAGGCAAAGAAGTTCTAGACTTCTCTATGGGCCGGATTACAATCGCGGCCTGAATTTTTAGTGGTATTACTTCTACGATCATGAACAAAGAATTTGGAGGCCTTTCTGGGCGTTTTCTTTGAGGCACTCGGTAATATTGGCAACTGGATTTGGGAATGTCTGGCACGACTCCACCCAGCAACTGATCAGAACAGTCTGGTTTGGATTTATGAGCAAGCCAAATTCTCAATTCCATAAAATTAGTTAGTAAAGATTCGTAGCGGCTGGGCGGACGGCCGACTTAGCGTTCAGTTGGCTTTGGCTGCAAGAGAATCGGCCGATACGGGCAGTGCAATTAAGATCAACGATTAAATTGTAGTGGCGCCGTTCCGCTGGGGATAACGCAGGAATGACCGTTCACAACTTGGTGTGCTTCTGCCGAGCATGTACATCAGCTGTTGGTTAGCAGGATGGCGAGTGATATCCTGTACGCTCGGAGCTTCGCCCCTCCATTCGGTGCAGCCTGCAAATAACTGCTCTAGATCCCTTATTCTTCAATTTTCATTGCATTTTACGGGTGGTGATTGTCGATATCAGTGTGTGGCGATGTGCGCCCAAAATATGTAGTCATGCTGTAGTAAGGAATTAAAAATGCGACCTTTGCGAACATTTACCGTAAAACCGAATCTTCCCGAAAGTTTGCTGCCGCTGCTTGAAATCGCCAATAACCTTTGGTGGAGCTGGAACGGGAGTGCTCAGGATCTTTTCCGCCGCCTCGATCCGATGGTGTGGGAAAAAGGCGGGCACAACCCCATCGCCGTGCTCGGTGAAGTTTCCCAGTCTCGCTTGCTGAAGGTTTCGGGAGACGAAGGGTTTGTCGCGCACCTGCAGCGAGTGTATTCGGAATTCAAAGCGTATCTCGAAAATCGCGGATGGTGGTCGCGAACGTATGGCATCAGTTCAAAACCGGCGGTGGCGTATTTTTGCACCGAGTTTGGGCTGACGGAATGTTTGCCGATCTATTCGGGCGGACTCGGCGTACTAGCTGGTGATCATCTCAAAAGCGCATCGGAGCTGGACATTCCGCTGGTAGGTGTGGGGCTTATGTATCAGCAGGGATATTTCCGCCAACGACTCAATGCCGACGGATGGCAGCTGGAAATGTTCCCGCGGAACGACTTCCACAATCTCCCGATCCAGCACGTCGAAGACGAAAACGGCGAGCCGATCACCATCGAAGTCGATCTCCCCGAACGTCGCGTTACCGCTCAGATATGGAAAGCAAACATCGGGCGAATTTCGCTGTACTTGCTGGACACGAACATTCCGCAAAACCGAATGGAAGACAGAATCATCACGGCGCAGCTGTACGGGGGCGATCAGGAGATGCGAATCCGTCAGGAAATCATTCTCGGAATCGGCGGAGTGCGGGCGTTGGTGGCGTTGGGCATTCATCCGCTGGCGTTCCACATGAACGAGGGGCACTCGGCATTTTTGGGGCTAGAACGAATCCGCCAGCTAATGGGTTCCGAAGGTGTGGACTTCTACGAAGCCCGCGAAGCCGTCGCCGCATCAAATATTTTCACCACGCACACACCCGTCCCCGCGGGTAACGACGCGTTTGAACCGTGGCTAGTCGAGAAATATTTTTCGCACTACTGGCCGCAGCTTGGGCTGGGCAAGGAAGAGTTCTTAAATCTCGGCCGAGCCGAGCCGCCCGGTAAAGACGACCCGATGAACCTTACAATTTTCGCGCTGCGGATGAGCCATTTTCATAATGGTGTATCGCAGCTGCACTCGAAAGTTTCGCAAAAAATGTGGAACCAGATTTGGCCGTCACTGCCGCAAAACGAAGTGCCCATCGAGGGCATCGTAAACGGCGTGCATACCCCCAGCTGGATTTCGCACGACATGGCGGCGCTTTACGACCGATACATGGGCCCGGGTTGGCACGAAACACCGGCCGACACCGGCGTATGGGAAGCCGCACAGCATATTCCCGACAGCGAACTTTGGCGAACCCACGAACGCCGCCGCGAACGTCTGGTTTCGTTCGTCCGCGAGCATCTGCACGACATTTATCTTCGCCGCGGGGCAGGTAAGTCTGAACTCGCCGCCGCCGAAGAAACACTCGACCCCGAAGCGTTGACTATCGGATTCGCACGGCGGTTCGCGACCTACAAACGCGCGAATCTAATCCTCATGGATCTCGAACGCTTGGCCAAGCTGCTGAACATGCAGGGCAAAAAAGTGCAGATCATCTTCGCCGGCAAGGCCCACCCGAAAGACAATCCGGGCAAGGATCTCATCCGCCAGATCGTGCACACTTCCCGCAGCGAAGAGTTCCGTAAATCGCTCGTGTTTTTGGAAGACTACGACATCAACGTCGCGCGATATATGGTTCAGGGCGTAGACGTTTGGTTGAACACCCCGCTGCGCCCAATGGAAGCATCGGGAACCAGCGGAATGAAAGTTGCCGCCAACGGCGGGCTGAACGTTTCGATTCCTGACGGCTGGTGGGCGGAAGGTTATCATCCGTCGGTTGGTTGGTCCATCGGAGCCGGCGAAGAATACGAGGATCTGGAATACCAGGATACTGTCGAATCTCAGGCGCTGTACAATCTGCTGGAGAAGGAAGTCATTCCGCTGTTCTACGACCGCGGAACCGACAACCTTCCGCGAAAATGGATCGCCATGATGAAGGCTGCCATCGGCAAGCTCGCGCCGGTATTCAGCACCAATCGAATGGTGCGGCAGTACGCCGAGCGTTTCTACGCACCCGCCGCCGTCAAGTGGGAAGAACTAACGCCCGACAATATGCGGGCTGCCCGCGAAATGAGCGCCTGGAAGCACAAACTCACCAGCGAGTTCGGCGGGGTGAAGATCGATTCCGTCACGGACGACATCGACCACAGCAACGCCAAAATCGGCAACGACCTGCGAGTCGAAACTGTGATCGACCTTGGAAACCTGAGCATCGACGACCTGAACATTGAGCTGTTTTACGGCAAGCTCAACAGCGACGGGCAGCTCGGCGACGGTAAAACGCTGCAGATGCATCATTGCGGTGAGATCGAAGGTAACAAGCATCGCTATCATGTCGAAATGCCCTGCGACCACACCGGTATGACCGGATATACGGTGCGGATAATTCCCGCCCACAACACCCAACGCGATACCCGCATTAGCTCGCTGGTACGATGGGCCTGAAAAAACAGCTAGAAAAACATTTGTATGTAACCGCTGAAAGTGTATAACTAATTGGTAATGGCCCCGATAAACGGGGCTAATATTGAAAAATATTAAAAAATATCAAAGAACGGTATGCAAGCTATGACACTGAATTTACGCAAGACAGTCACGTTTTAACCCTCCTTTGCGAGGGCGTGGGTCTTGTGCGCAATTTTGCTGTTGCTGCGTATCGTTTTTTTGTGTGTAACACTGGCTAAAAGCGTGAAAACGACATGATTACAGTTGTACTACCAGACGGGACGAAAAAAACTTTTGAAAACGCCTCTGCGTTGACGGTGGCGGAGGATATTTCCCCGCGGCTGGCGTCGGCGGCGGTGGCAGCCAAAATCGACGGTGAACTTTGCGACATAACCACGCAGCTAACCGACGGTGAGCATAGCGTAAGCATTATCACTTCGCGCGACGACGAGGCGTTGGAAATTTTGCGGCACACAGCTGCACACACACTTGCCGACGCGATGGTACGTCTTTACGGGCCTGAGGTGAAATACTGCATCGGCCCTGCCCTTGTAGACGACTTCCAATACGGGTTCTACTACGATTTCGATCTGCCGAAAGCAATCAGCGCCGACGACCTCGAAAAAATCGAAGCGGAGATGAAGAAAATCGTCGCCGAGAAATTGCCTATCACTCGTATCGACCTGCCCGTTACCGAGGCCCGCGAAAAGATGCAACAGCTGGGCCAAAACTACAAAGACGAAATGATCGCCGACCTGCTTGCAGGCGACGATGCACCCGAATCGGTGAGCTTCTATCAGCAGGGCGACTTTGTTGATATGTGCCGCGGGCCACACCTTCCCAACACCGCAAAGCTGGGTAAAGGGTTCAAGCTCATGAGCATCGCCGGTGCGTACTGGCGCGGCGACGAAAAAAACAAGATGCTCACCCGCATCTACGGCAACGCGTTTTTCGATAAGAAGCAACTCGTTGCCCATATCGAGCGGCTGGAAGAAGCTAAAAAGCGCGACCACCGCGTTATCGGCAAGCAGCTGGGATTGTTTACGATTCGCGACGAGGTCGGCCCGGGCTTACCGCTGTGGATGCCCAAAGGATCGGTCATTCGCCTGGAGCTGGAGACCTGGCTGCGAAGCGAACTGATCAAACGCGGATATCAGGCCGTCTACACCCCGCACATCGGAAAAGTCGGGCTGTTCCGCACATCCGGGCACTATCCGTATTACGAGCACGGGCTGTTCCCTGTGATTCAGGAAGGCGACAATCCCGACGACGGGTATCTGCTGAAACCCATGAACTGCCCGTTCCACATCAATATTTTCAAGGCCGAGCAGCATAGCTATCGCGACCTACCGGTGCGGTTGAGCGAGTTCGGGCAGGTGTACAGATTCGAGCAGTCCGGTGAGCTAAACGGGCTGACGCGCGTTCGCGGTTTCTGCCAGGACGACGCCCATATTTTCTGCACCCCCGAACAACTGGAAGACGAAATCGAATCCTGCGTTTCGCTGACGAAATATGTTCTCGCGACGCTGGGGTTAGACGATTATCGCGTTCGCGTAAGTCTCCGCGACCCCGACAGCAGCAAGTACGTCGGCGATGAGAAAAACTGGGACCTCGCCGAGGACAACATCCGAAATGTCGTGAAAAAACTCGATATGGAATTCACGGAAGAACCCGGCGAGGCCGCGTTTTACGGCCCGAAGATCGACTTCGTAGTCACCGACTGCATCGGCCGAGAGTGGCAGCTCGGTACGATCCAGGTCGACTACAATCTTCCCGAACGATTCGAAATCGAATACATCGGTGCCGATAACAAACCGCATCGCCCGATTATGATTCACCGTGCTCCGCTGGGTTCGCCCGAACGTTTCATCGGAATCCTGATCGAGCATTTCGCCGGTGCGTTTCCGCTGTGGTTAGCTCCGGTGCAGGTCAGCGTGCTGCCGGTCAGCGATAAGTTTAACGACTACGCCGCCGAGCTGGCTGTCAAATTGCGGGCCACCGGGCTGCGAGTAGATGTCGACAGCTCGCCCGACAAGATCGGTGCCAAGATCCGCCGCGCCACAATGGACAAAGTTCCATACATGAGTATTGTCGGCGGACGCGAGGTAGAATCGAATACCGTTGCGGTGCGACATCGAACGCAAGGCGACCTCGGGGCCATGTCCCAGGAAGCCTTCTGCAATGCCCTGATCGAAGAGCGAGACACAAAAGGCAAAACGCAGCTGAAAATTTAAACCGAATTTTTACTATACATGAACAGAGCATCCGCCTAAGTTGAGCGAATGCAACAGGCCACGGGCCATAACAATAAGGTTCCATAGAAGGAGAACAACAATCGCACAGAATTTTCGATGTAATAACGATATCCGAATTTCCCCGATCCGCCTCATCGACGAGAACGACGAACAGGCAGGTATTGTTGACACACGCGACGCAATGAAGCGTGCAATGGACGCCGACCTGGATCTTGTAGAGGTTGCACCTCAGGCAAGGCCCCCGGTTTGCAAGATAATGGACTTCGGGAAGTTCAAATACTCGCAGAGTAAAAAAGAACGAAAAGCAAAATCGCACCGACACGAGACGGAGCTGAAGGAAGTCCGCATCAAGACTCCGAAAATCGGTGATCACGATCTAGAAATCAAGATCAAGCACGCCCGCGAGTTTCTCGAGCGTGGCGACCGGGTGCAGTTTTCGCTTCGTTTCAGGGGTAGAGAGCTGGCGCATATCGACGAAGGCCGAAATATCTTTGAGAAAATCAAGGTAGAACTCGCCGACTGCTCCAAGGTCGACCAGAACTATCGTTTTGAAGGCCGGCGGTTGGTTATGATGTTGGCGGCGCTTCCGAAAGCGGCTCCTCCTAAGCCCCCGAAGCCTGCGGTTAAATCTGACGCTTCGGCGAAGAAGCCGGCCGCGAAATCGCCCGATGCTGCCCCAGCTGTGGAAAAACCCGTAGCCCCAGTGGCGGCTGAGGTAGCAGAAGAAAAACCCCCAGCGGTGGAAAAACCCGCAGCCCCGGTGGCGGCTGAGGTAGCAGAAGAAAAACCAGATTCTGCACCCGCCAGCGAATAATTCCGCTGGATTTCGTCAATCAAGTAGGGTTCTGGTATCCCGGCCCTACGAGCCGGCAATCTTGGCGAGAAGCTGTGCGACAGCTTCGTGCTTTTTTTCCTTCGCGTAGTCAAGTGCAGTTTTTTCATCGGCGTCTTTAGTGCTTGGATCTGCTCCTTTGTCCAGCAGGAGTTTGACGACTTCAATATGTCCATCTCTGGCGGCTGACATGAGTGGGGTATAATTCTCATTGACGGGCAAATTTACGTCGGCATCTTTATCTACAAGCATTTGAGCTATTTGTAAGTGGCCCTTAGCCGCCGCCGCCGTCAACACGCTTTGCTTCTTATTGTCCAAGTGGTTTGGATCAGCTCCGGCATTCAGCAGAACACGCACCACCTTCTCATGCCCTTTCCACGCTGCGGCCATCAGTGCTGTGATGCCTTGTTCATCTTGAGTTTCAACTTTCGCTCCCTTGGAGATAAGCAAAGAGACGCAGCCAGCATGTCCATATGTGGCTGAAATGAAAAGGGCATCCTGACCATTAGTTTTGGCAGAAATGTCTGCACCATTATTCAGAAGAAGCTTAAGCATATCTTTATGCCCTGCATTGGCGGCTGCAAGCAACGGTGTCGCTCCATCTGGAGCCGTGAAGTTTACATTCCCTCCAGCTTCGGTCAGCTTAGTAACCGCATCGGCGTGGCCTTGATAAGCCCCCGCGAAAAGAGCGGTGTATCCTGCTTGGTCTGTAGCGTCCACATCCTGACCTTCGCTGATCCAGTCTTTCACACAGCTGGGCAAGTTCTTGACGCGTAGCCACTCATGAGGTGGTAGCTTCAGTGGGAAATGTTTTGAGCTTTCAAAGCAAATGATCTTTTTCTTCTGATCCAGCGTAATACGGAAGTTCTTTAACACCGCCACGCCAACTAAAAATCCTATTCCACCAACATCGACAGTTGGTTCTGTGAAGGAGTATTCTCCAAAGCTGATTTTATCTGACACTCGGCCTGTAAGGGCTTCAGCACTGGTAATGAACCCTGAATGGACCGACCTGTACGGGTTTCCTGCGAAATGTAATTGTTTTTCCCAACCTTTGGCTACGCTAAATGCCCCAGTGCTACCCGTATCAACTATCATCAACTTTTTATGGTCTCCGATTGTAACGGGTATCTTTGGGGTTCCGGTTTTATAGCTAAAAGAGGTTTGATTATCTGGGGCAGATAGCTGACCCTGAGCTATCATCACTTGCTTGGCGGGAAAGTCGATTGTCAAAACCCACTGCCTCAGAAAATCAATACCGAGTATCCCATCGTAACCGACACGGTCATCGGACTGCACCCCAACATCAAGTTGCTTCAATTCAAGTTCTCCAAGCTTTAAGCTTCCCAGCCTAGCCCAAGTGGTTTGGCCTCTGAATTTCCTCGCATAGGTTTGATAGCTCACACGATCCGTCTGCCATTCTTTCAGACCCAGTTCGTCAGAAACACGCTGGGAAACCAACACGTAAGTACACCCGGTATCCAGTAGAAAAGTGTATGGCCCCTTGCTATTGAGATAGACTTCCACCAGTGGACTGTTGGCGGCAATTCGCATCGGAACTGTCGTTCCCTCAGGTGGCAGATTAGACAATTCTGGATTATAACCTGGCATTCTTCCGCAGCCTGCAATCGCAACTAACAGCAACAAAGTAAGTAACGCAGTACGTTTCATTCAATATCTCCCTGAAAATTCCCGTTTTGCATACACTGCAGGCCAATAAGGGTAAGCCCGCGTGACAGCTGAGGCAAGTGGAAATCTTGCCGGCAATCGCCCCACATTAATCGTTGACTGTTAATGGTTTGTGGCTGCATCTGTGGGATTAGACGCACAAAGGGGGAGAAATCCTCAATATAATCATATTTTGGTGAAAGTTTTTTTGGGTCAGGCCTTTACAATCCCTCAGTTCCTGCTATAATTTCCCGTCTTTCCCCGTGTGTGCGTGGGGTAAGTGAGTTTTTAAGCGCGGTTCAAACCGGCGACGCCGGTTGCAGGCCGATGGTTCGGTTTTAGGAATAGGTAAAATGCCAAAGCAGAAGACAAATAAATCGGTTGCTAAGAGAGTCAAGGTTACCGGCAGCGGTAAATTAACCCGCTACTCCCCCGGATCCGGCCATCTTAAAAGCCGCAAAAGCAACAAGCGACTTCGCCGCTTCCGCAAGGAAAAGGCGTTTGATACCACCTTCGCCAAGCACGCAAAACGCATGCTCGGTTTAGGTTAGTCGGTAAACAGTAAAATAACAAATACTGGCTTGATGGGAGTCCATATAGGACGGCCTCGGTGACACACCGGGTAGAGTAACATTTCGCGTCATCTTGTTGAAAAGATTGCGAAAGTCCATCAGCTGAAAAAAGGAGCATGACATGCCACGTGTACGCAAGGGCGCAGCCCGAACTCGTAAACACAAAAGAATTCTCAAAGCCGCCAAGGGTTTTTACGGTGCCGGTTCACGCCGATACCGCATGGCTGCGGAAAAAGTTTTCCGTAGCGGCGTATTCGCGACCCGCGACCGCAAAAATCGCAAACGCGAATTTCGCAAGCTCTGGATCATCCGTATTTCGGCAGCTTGCCGCCAACGCGGTCTTCGATACTCTCAGCTGTTAGCTGCGTTGTTTGATGCAGACATTACGCTGAACCGCAAAATGCTCAGCGAAATCGCAATCGCCGACCCCGCCGCATTCGACGCAATTGTTGAAGCTGCGATGGGTAAAAAATAGTAACTAGGCAATAGGCACAAGGCACTAGACCTATTGCCTACTCGTAGAGTCCACTCTTGGTGGATTGCCTAATGCCTGATGCCTTCTGAACCAAAGGATAGACCTATGTCACTTGTCGATGGACTGCAGGACATGAAGGTAAAGGCTTTGGAGGAACTCTCCAGGGCCGACACTCCCGAAACTCTGGAACAGTGGCGGATCGCGTACTTGGGTTCCAAGGGCGCAGTCAAAAACGCCATGGCCCAGCTGAAGGACATCCCTCGCGAAGAAAAAGGCGCCTACGGCAAGACGGCCAACATCATCAAGGGCGAATTGACGAAGGCATTTTCAAATGCGCAGGCCAAGATAGGTTCCCAAGGGAAAGCTAAAGTGCCCGCCCAGGACGTAACTCTTCCCGGTAAGCCCCCGCAAGTCGGCCATGGGCATATCATTACGCAGACGATTAACGAGCTGTGCGACATTTTCGGGCGGATGGGGTTCGAGGCCGTCTACGGCCCGGAGGTCGAAGACGAGCAGCACAACTTCGTCGACTTAAATATCCCACCGGAACACCCGGCCCGCGATGCTCTCGAAAATTTCTACATCGACGGCGACACGATGCTGCGGTCGCAGACTTCGACCGTGCAGATTCGCATCATGGAAAATTCCGAACCCCCGATCCGCGTCGTTGCGCCCGGGCGAGTTTATCGGCCTGACACGGTCGACGCGACGCACAGTTTTATGTTCTACCAGATCGAAGGTCTTTATGTAGACGAAGGCGTGACGATGGCCGACCTGCGAACATGCGTTGACCAATTCTGCAAAGCGTACTTCGGTGACGAAGTCCAGACACGTTTCCGCCCGAGCTTCTTCCCGTTTACCGAACCGTCAGCCGAGGTCGATGTGCTTTTCCACTACGACGACGGTTCAACGCGATGGATTGAACTTGGCGGGTGCGGGATGGTAGATCCCAATGTGCTGACGGCGGTGAATATCGATCCGGAAAAATACACCGGCTGGGCGTTTGGGCTGGGTATTGAGCGAATGGTAATGCGTAAGCACAACGTCCCCGACATTCGTATGCTGTACGAGTCAGACGTGCGATTCCTCAAGCAATTCTAGCAGCGGCGAATCCGGGCAGCAATTTGCCGGGTCAAGACCCGGCACAAAGTAAACTCGAAATAAGAATATCGAAATACTAGGCTCTGTCTGAACAAATACAAAATCCCAAATCCCAAAATTTGAAACAACGGCAGACAGCGACTCGACGTTTTTGTTTAGGATTTAGAGTTTAGTATTTCGTGTTTTTTCGTCATCGTGCCGGGTCAAGACCCGGCCTACAAAACGCAGTGTAGCTGGCCCCAAATCTTCGCGCGGCGGCCGTCAAATTTCACGCAGGCACACAGCGGGCGCAGTGTGTGAATTTTTGTTTCGCGGCGTTAGGTAGCCGCTCTACTCGCGAAAAATGCTCTACGCTTGTTTCTGCAAGTCGCTGCGAACGTCGTCGATCTTGAGACCGAGTTTCGTCAGGGCCTTGCACGCGACACCGTCGGTTTCGTGGAGCAAGCCCAGCAAAACATGTTCGGTACCGACATAGTTGCTCTTCATCAGGCGAGCTTCCTCGACGGAAAACTTGATAACGTTCTTAGCTTCGGGTGTAGGATGAAGTTGGTTATCGGATTTTATCGGCGAAGGAACTTTGACCATCTCTGCGACTGTCTGGCGAACCTGCTTAGGTGTGATATTGTGTAACTCCAACTCCTTTGCCCCCGTCCCCTCTGCTACTCGAACAAGTCCCAGCAAGATATGCTCGGTTCCGAACTTGTCATGGTCCATCGCCAAAGCTTTCCTGCTGGCATAATTCATTATTTTTCTGGCACGCTCCGTGTAACGTTCAAACATAGACTTCTCCTTAAAAGACCATACAACAGGCAACTAGCGTCAGGGTAAGCATTTTACGTCGCAAAATCAAAGGAAACATCCAAAAATAAGCAAGTTCTCAGTAATCAGTTGTCAGCTGGCAGTAAGAAAAGAACAAAAAACACGACCAAATTTCTTTTTCTTGCTGAAAACTGGTTCTCGTCCCAAAAATGTGGTGACCTTTCACGTTGCATAGGCTATTTTACCCGTACGATTTATAAGATATGAAGATTGAGAGTGCTCTGTATAAAACATGGTTATTCCATGAGTATTTTAAATTACTTGTCATTGCGAGGAGCACAGCGACGCGGCAATCTAAACGTTCGAAAAAGAGATTGCTTCGCTTCGCTCGCAATGACAAAATATGTTTTCTATAGGGCAAAACGAAAGGTAAACATGGCGACGATAAAGGCATTGGTGTTGAGGACCGCTGGGACTAACTGCGATCTCGAGACGGAGCACGCGTTGGAGATGGCGGGTTTTTCAGCTGACAGAATCCACATCTTCCGAATCATGGAAAACCCCGCGATATTGGACGAATATCAGTTTTTGGTGTTTCCGGGCGGGTTCAGCTATGGGGACGACGTAGCTGCCGGCAAGATCCTCGCCAATCAGATGCTGCACCGGCTGGCCGAGCCGCTCAACAAATTCGTCGCCGACGGTAAACTGATGCTCGGTATATGCAACGGGTTCCAGGTGCTTATCAAAAGCGGGCTGTTACCGTGGGGCAACGTCGATCCGGCCACTGCCCACCGCGACGCTACGCTGGGATGGAACGATTGCGGTCAATTCGTCGATAAATGGGTACATTTGAGCTGTGACAGCAGCAAATGCGTCTTTCTCCCCAAGGGCGAGGTCATCGCCTTGCCGATAGCCCACGGTGAGGGCAAATTCGTACCGCGCGACGACGAAATTCTCGCACGCCTCCGCAACGATGACCAAATCGCCCTGCGATATACAAACCAGGCCGGGACCCCAGGCGGGGAGGCTAACCCCAATGGTAGCGTAGACGACATCGCCGGGATCTGCGACCCGACAGGCCGAATTCTCGGGCTTATGCCGCACCCGGAAAGGTTCGTCCGCGCCACGCATCATCCGCAATGGACGCGAAAAGACATTCCCCGCCCCGACGGGAACCTGTTTTTCGACGGAGCGATGGCGTATTTGAAATAGGCTGGGGATTAGGCAGTGGAGGCAATAAGCGATAGCATCGCGGGCATTATTCTTCTCTGTCATCCTCGCGCAGGCGGGGATCCAGTTCTTTCTGGGTGGCATGGAAACACGGCGCAGCCGGGTAGCCATGATAAAATGATATATTGCCTCCGCGGCTTGCGGATGCGGGCAGTGCTACCAATTGCCTGGCGTGCTACGCATTTTGAAAGACTTCTTTGGCGTGGTAGCTGCTGCGGACGAACGGCCCGCAGGCGGCGGATTTGAATCCCATGTCGCGGGCAGCATCTTCCCAGATGGCAAATTGTTCGGGGGTAACGAATCGCTCGACCGGCACGTGGGCATCCGACGGTGCAAGATACTGGCCTACCGTAAGAATATCGCAGCCGACATCGCGAAGATCTTTCATCACCTGCACAACTTCGTCGTCGGTTTCGCCGAGGCCGACCATCAATCCGCTTTTCGTCAGCGTGCTTAACCCCAACTGCTGCGAACGATCCTTGGCGTACTGAAGAACGTCGAGAGATTGTTTGTAATTCGCGTCCGGGCGAACGGTTTCGTACAACCGCTCGACGGTTTCGATATTGTGATTGTAAACGTCCGGCTTGGCGAGCAGCACGGTTTCGATAGCGGTACGGTTACCCTGAAAGTCCGGCACGAGAACTTCGACGCGAGCTTCTACCGCATCACGAATAGCGTGAATGGTTTCGGCAAAATGCTCCGCCCCGCCGTCAGGTAAATCGTCGCGAGTAACGGAAGTTATCACCACGTATTTCAGTCCCATTTTCTTCGCGGCCTCGGCAACGGCGGCGGGTTCATCGGCGCGGGGTGGCGGTGGAGTTTTTTGCGAAATCGCGCAGAACTTGCACCCGCGAGTGCAGGTGTCGCCAAGTATCAAAAACGTTGCCGTGCCCGACGCGAAACATTCACCGCGATTCGGGCAGTGCGCCCCGTCGCAGACTGTCACGAGATTTAGTTCGTCCAACAGTTTTTTTACGTTACCTGCTTGCCCACCGGCCGGGAGCCGGCGCTTTAACCATTCGGGTAGCCGCCGCTTAGATTTTGCTTTTTTTGTATGGTCGTCTGAAGTCATGTTGAGATTATACTATTTTATTGCGGCAAACACAAAACACCCAAGTGTTTCTGTCGCCCTTTCAGGGCTAATTGTAAGAACACCCATCCGGGGGTTCCGCTTCGCTTCACCCCCGGCTAAATCCCGGCCGGCCCTTCGGGCCTAAAATACCTTTGAAACCTCAAGTTTCTATAACACACAATAGCAATTCCAAATAGCTGTTCGAAAAAATCATTCACCCACTTGGCACTATCGGCCGACGGTAGTTGAACACTATTGCCTAGTGCCTAATCCCTGGTGCCTGTTTGCCAAAAAACAAAAACCTCCGCCACTACGACGGAGGTTCTCGCGTTCCCAGCATTGGCCTGCTGTTATACAGATTACAGCCCTGCCTGTATATCCTCCGAAATTCGTTCGAGCGACGCCTGAAATTGAGGGTCAGACTCTCGCATTGATTCGATAGTTTTGTTCGCGTGCATCACGGTCGTGTGGTCTCGGCCGCCAAAGTATCCGCCGATTTCCTCAAAACTGTGCCGCGTAAGGTTGCGGGCGAGATACATACATATCTGCCGCGGTAAGGCAATCGATCGCGACCGCTTTTTCGATTGCAGGTCGGCCAGCCGAATGCTGTAGCGATTGGTAACGATGTTGAGAATGTCGTCGATGGTGATTTCGCGTCTGCTTTGTGCCGACTCCCCGCCAAGTGCGTCCTCGGCAAGTGCGACGGTTATTTCTCGATTGGTTACCTGCGACAGCATCGCGATTTTGGCGATGGCACCTTCGAGCTCGCGTGTGTTGGAGTCGATCAGCCCGGCGATAAAACAAACGACGTCTTCGGGAAGATCCACGCCGCGCATTCGCGATTTTTTGCGAAGGATAGCGATTCGCGTTTCGTAGCACGGCCGATCGATTCGCGTGACTAAGCCCCAGTTGAATCGCGAAATCAATCGCTCTTCGAGGGCAGTGTCGCGCGGGCCACGGTCGGAGGAGAGAATGATCTGCTTCTGCGACTGGTAGAGCGTGTTGAACGTGTGGAAGAATTCTTCCTGGCTTTGTTCGTGGTCGGCGAGGAATTGGATGTCGTCAATTACCAGCACATCGACATGGCGGTACCGATATCGAAACTGATGCATGTCGCCGTTTTCCACGGCGTCGATAAAGTGATTGACGAACGTTTCGCACGTTAGAAACTGCACCTTGGCGTCGGGGTTGTCGAGGATGATTTTGTGGCAGGTCGCCTGCAGCAGGTGCGTTTTGCCCAGCCCGCTGGCACCGTGCAAAAACAGCGGATTGTAGGTTTTACCGGGCGAATCGCTGACAGCCGAGCACGCCGCGTGGGCCAAGCGGTTACACGGGCCCGTCACAAAACCGTCGAAGGTATAGTCTGCACTTAAAAGCCGGTCGATATCCCCCGCTTCTGTTATCGGGGCAACGGTTTTTAGTTCCGGCGTGGGGGCGTTGGCGTCGGCGCTTTCGGCGGGGGTCAGAAAACAAACCCCAACTAACCTGCCGGTGGCGTTTTGAGCTGCCCCGGTAAAAAGCCCAACGGCGTGGGTGCGGCAGTATTCCTGCTCCTGCTTACCGGGCGTCTGAATTTCCAACAGTCCATGTTCAAGCGAAATCGGTTCAAGCTGTGTGAACCATGGGCGAATAATATTTCCACCATGAGCGACGACTTCCTGAATAATCCGTTGCCAAAGCACGCGTTCTACAGAGGCCATGCTTCCCTTTCAGCCCTTTAAACATCAAGGCGCAGAGATACAAACATCTTTACATCAAATTAAAAAAGCGATGCGCCTGGTAAAAGAATCCTTCCACTACCCCTGTCGAGCATCCATCTCGTGACAGCATCAATCAATCTACCCGGGTGAGTTTACTTAGCGAGGCTTGGCGTGTCAAATATCAAACCCCAAGATTTGAAAAAATCGTTCTATTTTCTTATCCACAAGTTATCCACAATGTGCAATGGGCCGTTTAGAGCCGTAAAATAAGGATTATCCCCGCTTGTGTTTTTTGAACGCACAAACAGCTAACATCGCCCGAAAATTTGCCAACAGCCTTTTGGCCTGTTGATAATTCTGGGCAACCTATCCGCCGACACCCACTTTTTTGCGGGCAAAACGCGCTCTGGGGTTCTCGGGGGCAGCTGCGACGGGCTTGGGCTTGAAGGTAAGCAGCTTCTGGTCGCCGAGCAATTTTTCGAGATCGTCGGCAAGGCTGCGAGACGGTTTTATCCCGAATTCCCGCCCGCTGCGGATGATCGCAATGTTGTCGGGATGCGTCGCCGCCCTGACTTTCAGCAGTACCGTACATGCACCGCGATGTTGAGCGAGCAGGTCTTTCAGTGCGTTTGCAAATTCGTCATCGCTGGCTGGGGGGAATGAAATTTCTAACATGCCGGTGTACAACTCGACGGCCTGATCGATGGGTACGACCTCGTCTATCTGAATGCTTGCGCGGTCGCGAGAGCGGTCGACGGTGCCGGTAATGAAAACCATTTTTTCGGGCGCGAGTTGGTCGGCGTAGGTTTCGTAGGCGCGGGGGAAGATAACGGCTTCGCATTTTCCGGTGATATCTTCGAGCGTAAGCATCGCCATTTTGCGATTATCTTTCCGTGTAAACAGCGGGCGTATTTGAACGATCATACATCCGATGCGAACTCGCGAACCTTGCAGATACCTCCCCGGGTTTTGCTCGAAGGCACCGATGAAAACTCCGTCCGGCCCTGAGAGGCTCGCCATTTCGCGGGCGTATTTTACCAGCGGGTGCGACGAGACGTAAAAACCGAGCGTTTCTTTTTCGGCGGCGAGAAGTTCACTTTCGCTCCACGGTTTGACGTTGGGGAACTGCGGTTTGACTTTCTCTTCGCTGCCGAACCCGCCCCCGCCTCCGAAGAAGCTCATCTGCCCGCTACGACGATTGACCGCCGCCTCTTTACCCAGTGCGATTGCTTTTTCCATCGCGCTGACCATTGCTGCCCGCGACGCGCCAAGTGCGTCGAAGGCACCGCACTTTATCAGTGCTTCAATCGCGCCTTTGTTCACGGCCCGCGGGTCGATGAGTTCGCAGAAGTTGTACAGGTCGGTGAATTTTCCGTGTTCTTCGCGGGCTGCGACGATTGCCTCCACCGCGCTGTGTCCCACACCCTTGACAGCTGACAGCCCGAACCGAACCGCCTCGCCATCGACGGCAAACGCATCTCCGCAGGTGTTGATGTCGGGTGGGAGGATTTTGATTTTCATGCGCCCGGCTTCGGACATGTATTGAACGACTTTGTCCGTGTCGCCGCATTCAAACGTAAGCGTAGCTGCGAGGAATTCTCGCGGGTAGTGCGTTTTGAAGTAGGCTGTCTGGTAAGCGACGATGGCGTATCGCGTGGAGTGCGACTTGTTGAAACCATAACCGGCGAACTTGAGGATCAGCTCGAAAAGATCTTCCGCCACTTTTTCGGTGATGCCGTTTTCGACCGCACCCTTGATAAAGTCAGGCCGGGCCGCGTCAATAACCTTGAGCTTCTTTTTCGAGATCGCCTTCTGCAGCGTAAGCGCGTGGTTGAGCGTCATCTTGCCCAGACGGTTCATCACGAGCATGACCTGTTCCTGGTACGCCATAATCCCGTAAGTTTCGGCGAGAATGTCATCCACAATCGGATGCAGCGAGGGAACCTGCTCCTTGCCGTTTTTGCGGCTGCAATATGCGGGAATCAGATCCATCGGGCCGGGGCGATAGAGCGCATTGGCGGCGATAAGGTCGTTGATTTCCGTCGGCTGCATCTGGCGCAAAATCCCCTGCATACCTTCGGATTCAAACTGGAACACGCCCGCGGTATTCCCGTGGCGGAACAGCTCGAAAACGTCGGGGTCGTCGAGTGGAATTTTTTCGGGGTCGACGTCCTTCCCAATTCGCTGCTTCACCAGCACGCGTGCCCGCTGGATAATCGTCAGCGTTCGCAGCCCGAGGAAGTCCATCTTCATAAGCCCGGCGGCTTCGCTGGTGGGCCCATCCCATTGGGTAATCGCATCTTCGCTGTCGCTTTGTTTGTACAGCGGAACGATGTCTTCGAGTTTGCAGTCGGCGACGATGACTCCGGCGGCGTGGACACCGGCGTGGCGGGCGAGGCCTTCGAGTTTTTTCCCGTGCTCCATCATGAGCTTAATCTGCGGGTCAGACTCAATGAGTTTTTGCAGTTCGGGTTCGAGCTTGATGGCCTCTTCCAGCGAGTCGGATGTCACGAGCTTACAAATCTTGTCGACTTCCGGCAGCGGAATATCGAGAACGCGGCCGACGTCACGAATGACGGCCTTGGCCTTGAGCGTTCCGTAAGTGATGATCTGCGCGACGTGCCCGTATTTTTCGCGAACGTATTGGATGACCTTGGCTCGGCCTTCCTGGCAGATGTCGATGTCAAGGTCGGGCGCCTCGTCGCGTTCGGGGTCGGTGAATCGCTCGAACAGCAGCCCGTACTTCAGCGGGTCGACCTCGGCAATTCGCAGGGCGTATCCCAGCAGCGTGCCCACCCCGCTACCACGCGGTGCCGACGGAATATCGTTCTTCCGCGCGTACTCCACAAAATCGTTCACGATGAGAAAATAGCTGCTGTAGCGTTTGTCGGCGATGACCTTTAGCTCGTGGTTCAGGCGGTCGACGTATTCCTGCGGCGGGTCGGCGTCGTCGAAACGCTCGCGCAGGCCTTGCTCGGCAAGTGTGCGGAGAAAATCGTCGTCAGTCTGCCCCTTGGGAACAGGGAACACCGGGAGATACTGCTTGGTGAAATCCAGCTCGACGTTGCACATTTCCGCGATTTTGAGTGTGTTGTCGGCGGCACCGGGAAATTCGGAAAGCGCATCGCGCATTTCGGCAGCAGGCCGCAGGTAGAGACTTTCGGGATAATGCATCGCCCCGCCGTCGGCAAGGATTTTGCCCGTAGATATGCATGTAAGCACCTCGTGCGACGGTTTGTCGTCGGCCCGCAGAAAGTGCACGTCGTTCGTCCCGACAATACCCACGCCGAGGTCGTTGGCGATTTTCACGAGGTCGGGATTCGTGCGGGTCTGCTCGTCCATGCCGGCGTTTTGGATTTCGACGAAGAATCTATCCTTCCCGAAAATGTCGCAGTATTCGCCCGCGATTTTCAGGGCCTTGTCGTAGTTGTTCCCCAGGAGGGCCGCGGGAATTTCGCCCCCGAGGCAGGCGGTGGTGCAGATGATCCCTTCGTGCAGCTCTGCGAGCAGTTCGCGGTCGATTCGCGGTTTATAGTAGAACCCTTCCATGTAGGAACGGCTGGAAAGACGCTTGAGATTCACCCAGCCGGTTTCGTTCATCGCCAGCAACACCATATGATAGCTCGCCGTCCGCTGATTATTCATCGACTTATCGAAACGAGTCGTCGGAGAGATGTAGGCCTCTAATCCGAGGATGGGTTTGATTCCGGCGCGCTTGGCGGTATTATAAAAATCGACTGCCCCGAACAAGTTCCCATGATCCGTCAGCGCAAGAGACTTCATGCCGAGATCGGCAGCGGTTTTAACCAACCCTCCGATGCTGGCGGCTCCGTCCAGCAGCGAATAGTGCGAGTGCACGTGAAGATGTACAAAGTCGTCCATGAATGCGTCCTTACTCCGTGAATACGAAGCATCAATATACCATCTACTCATGTAAGCGTTCACACTCTTTTTCCTGTCAATCAAACTATTTTTTGACAGGATTACAGGATTAACTATGAATTATTAAAAAGAAAACCAGAATAAAAGCGACTAGCTACAAACGACCTCGCAAAGAATACAAATTTCTATGTAAATTAATCCTGATTAACAGGATTTTTAAGCCTATATTCCATCCTGTTATCCTGTCTAAAATTCTGTGAATGGCTATCTACCCGTGAATCTCCCAAGCATCCAATTTAAAAAATCTACAATTCCCGGTGGGTCGTAGCACTGGTGGTATTGTTGTCAGAAGCTGGGTGCCGTGGTTGCGGAGTTTGCAACCACGTTTAACCCTACCACTGGAATCCAGGGGATGTAGAAACGACACGGAAAATCCTCTGGATCCCCGATCGGGGTCGGGGATGACACAGAGGCTGACGCCTATTGCCAAGTGCCTACATTTAGCCTCCGGTGCTACCGGTGCCTCCCTCGCAGAGGGTCGCATGAATACTTTGTTTGATAAACAGGCAAAAGGGCATGAATATTTAGATTTTTTATTCTACCTTCGTAATACCACGGGCGTAAGCCCGTAGTTATTTACTTTCTTAAAAAAGTGTTGTCTGGTATGCTCTGAACCGCAGTTATCGGAGGCTGTTAGAAGCCTCCACGATTCTTCAGGAGATTTACATGACCGCACTAAACAGTATCGAATCCGTCCGCAACGCCGCCGTCAAGGCCGTCGCCGAAACCACCATCACCGACCTGCACACGCATATTTTCCCGCCGTCTCACGAAAACCTGCTGCTGTGGGATATCAACGAGCTGCTGACGTACCACTATCTGGTGGCCGAGCTGTTTACCATGGCCCCCGCCGAAATTACGTATCAGGCGTTCTGGAAAATGTCGAAAACCCAGCAGGCCGACCTGGTTTGGGAAAACGTGTTCCTGAAGCACGGCCCGCTCTCGGAAGCCTGTCGCGGAGTGATGACGGTTATCAGCAAGCTTGGGCTGCAGGATGAGCTGGCCAAACGCGACCTCGGGGCCATCCGCAAATGGTTCGCCGCGCAGAAGGTCGAAGATTACGTCCAGAAGGTGTTCGATATCGCCGGGCTGGACTACGCGATTATGACAAACGATCCGTTCGTACCGCTTGAAGCTACGCAGTGGACCGAGGACAAACCCGGGCATCCGCTGATGAAGACGGCACTTCGCATCGACAAGCTGATAGTCAACTGGCCGCACGCCGTGGAGATAATGCGGTCGTACGGGTACGACGTTCAGGTGCTCGACGATAGCAGCTATTCCGAGGCGAGGCGGTTTTTGAAGCATTGGGCCGAAAAGCTCAAGCCCGAATACATGGCTGCCTCGTTGCCGCCCGATTTTGAGTATCCCAAAGACGACGCCATGGGCCGAGCGATGCAAAACATCGTCTTACCAGTGGCCGAGGAGCTGAACCTTCCGCTGGCGATGATGATCGGTGTGCGAAATCGCGCTACGGTCAACCCCGCACTGGGTGATGCCGGTGACGCCGTCGGCGTGGCAAACGTCGAAGCTGTGCAAAACCTCTGCCGCGAGAATCCCAACATCAAATTCCTCGTGACGATGCTGTCACGCGTAAATCAGCACGAGCTGACCGTGCTTGGGCGAAAGTTCCGCAACCTGCATCTGTTTGGATGCTGGTGGTACTGCAACAATCCGAGCATTATCGACGAAATGACGCGGCAGCGATTCGAGCTGCTCGGCACCGCGTTTACGGCGAATCATTCCGACGCCCGCGTGCTGGACCAACTGATCTACAAGTGGACGCACACGCGAAAAATCGTCGGTGGCGTACTGGCCGACAAATACGCCGACCAATTTATCGCCGGATGGCGAGTCACCGAAGACGAAATCAAGCGCGACGCCCGCCACATCCTCGGCGGATCGTTCGAAGCATTTATGAAAAAATAATCTCGCTGTAAATAAATCCAACGGCGCAAAAGGCGCAAAAAAATACCCCGGTCGGCAAAACCCGGGGTATTTTTATTTTATATCCTCTACCACTTGTAGAAAGTCACAACGCCGCGTTTGGAAACGTAAACGGCGAAGTGGTTTTTCCATGATCGCCGTCGCGGATTTTCGCGTTCAAACAGAATCCAGTAGTTCCCGTCGATTTTCTTGTCTTTGATTTTATACTCACCCAGTTTGGCACCGTGGCGGCGGGCGAGTTTCTCGGCGAACCTGTAGGCCTCTTTCTTTTTAACCTTATCTTTCTCCATTTTTCGGCCGAAATCGCGCCGGTCCCCGTCCATGTACGTCGTAACGTGGGTTTTACCTCGCGGCCCGCGGGCTACGCGAATGGCGAAAAAGTCACGGCGGCGATCGCGGTTTTTATGCTTGTCACGCCGATGCGTAAACAGCATCCAATACACACCGTCGATTTCCTTGTCCTTGATCTTGAAATGGTCGACCTCCATCCCACGAGCTTCGACAAGTTCTTCGGCAATGTCGCGGGCCTCGTCTTTTTTCAGCTTCTTGTGTTTGCGGCGGCGATGCCTTCTGTCGTCGTCATCGTCGTCATCCCGGTCGCGGTCGTGGTCGCGATCTTCCCATCGATCGTCATCGTCGTCATAGCGAACATAACGATCATCATCGTCGTAGTAGTCGGGGATGTCGACGTTGCCCTGCACGCAGCCGACAGCTGAAATCACGACCCCAGCAGAAAGAAGAACTAAAACCACCCACGCCTTCGAAAACTTCGGAAATTTCGGTAAAAAACGTTCCGCCATGATATGTCTCCCAAATTAGCGTTGATAACATCAAACAATTATCGCGACACCCTACGCCCCAGCTGACTCACCGCAGGCGACCCGTCAAACTATGTGCCTTTATTCTATCCCCGCCAACCCTGTCCATCAAACGAGAATGAAAAAATTCAACCCCGCGATTAATACGCCCTTAGTATTTTGGCACCTGGGTAGTAGAATTCGAGAATTTTCTCAGCGGACTGGCCGCTCTTGGCACGGTCCTCGGCGCCCCATTGGCTCATCCCGACACCATGCCCGTAACCGGTACCGGCGTAGAATTCGATAGCGTCGCCGATGTCGCGAATTTGGCAGTTCATAGAGTAGAGTTTCTTGGCGGCCTCGACTTTACTCCGCAGCATGCACAGGCGAAGATTCTCGGCACGGACTTTTACGCTTTTTCCGTCGCGATTGACGACGTCAAAAAATATCGGGCGGCCGTAATCGGTCTTAGACTGAACCCGCAGCGTTTTCATATTCCCGAGCTTGCGGATACTCGAATACTGTTTTGCCAGCGCGTTATAGATGTCGGTTTTCCGCAGCCGAACCGGATGCCACGAATATCTCGGGGAATCCTTACCCATTCCGTCATGCTGTCCGCCCTGCAGCGGCGGCCATTCGACATCCACACCGTCGCGAATGACATACGCCCCGTTAACATACCCGCCATTGCTCGCGGAAAATTGCGACAGGAAGATTCGCTCTTCGCCTTCAGGGCCATACGCTAAGACCCATCCGTGCGTTTTGCGGACGGCGTCCCAGGCTTTGTCGGTTTCGTAGAGCATACCCTGATAGACCTGCGATATCTGCGTGGCCCAAACGTCGAACGAGCTTTTCTTCCCGCGGGTGACCATCTCGTAAAGGGCATACGTGCGGGCAGCGACGGCCTGGGCGCGGTAGGTCTCGGGATGGAAATACGCGTACAACTCTTTGGGAACGACCCCGGCGACGTAGCTTTCGAAGTTGACATTGTTGTGCACGTAAAAGTTGTTGTCCTTGGCGGGTATCAGTACGAGCTTACCGCGATACAACCGCTTGTCGAACCCCACGAGTCCGTTGTTTTTGTCGGTGGGTTCAATCGTGAGCGTTTTACCCGGTATCTTGTCGTCGCCGAGAATCCACAATCCGTTTTTACGACGCACGGTCGTCTTGGGCATTTTCTGATCGTTGCTGCCAACTTTGTTTCCGTCGACGAAAATCTTGTACGGCGACGACGTAGAAATCACCGCCTTGGACACCGAACTACTCGTCAGACGAACGCGAATTGTGGGCACACCCTGAAAGCACAGCGGTTGATGCTTTTCGTTGCGCAAGTTCGTCTTGTTGTCACCACAGCTGGAAAGTATCAGCGACGCTGCCCCGCACGCAACGAGCATCATCAGTATCGGAATCAACGGAGCGTAACGATTAACCGTAGCTCGCCAGTTTATTTTCATGTTCGCATCTCGAACGATTTGTATGCCATATTTCATAACGTCTCCGCCGTTTCAAAAATTTTCAGTTCCGTCTGAAAATCCTTTTCCTGTCAATCACACTAATTTTTTTGACAGGATTACAGGATAGTTGTTTATTTTAAGTTTTCAGTTATCAGCAAACAGGCTTCAGAAAGAGAAGATTAATCACCGTAAGAGATCGCAAAGAACGCGAAAGAAAAACATCTTTCTTTGTGGTCTATGTGTTCCTTGTGGTGAATCTTCTTTTTATATTGGATTAACATGATTTATTTTTGATCCTGTTATCCTGTCTCGAAATTCATCTGAATCAGTCTATCAAGAATTCAACCTCACGCCAAATTATTATCGGCATGATTGTGTCGCCCGCCGCAGCATAGTTGAGGAGCGCAAAAAAAACCCCGCAATCTTGCGATCACGGGGCGGCGCTTGGCAAGCAAGAGATCGGGGAATCGAACCCCAACTGGGTCACCACGCTCTCCTGCGATTGCTGTATCTACAAATGTCATTGTAGCAGAGATTGCTTAGGTGTGGAGAGGAAAATCTAAAAAAATCAGGGATTTCCCTACTCGGCCTAATCATCGATTTTGACACACAAACAAAAAAAAGCCCCAAAAACGTCGTTTAAGGGGCTTTTTCACAGGGGATCAGGGATTTGAACCCCGACTAAGTGGTCCAGAACCACTCGTGCTACCATTACACTAATCCCCCGAATGGGGAATGCGGCAAATGTCACCGCTTCTGGAATTCCTACTGCAAATTTATCTGGTGCAAAAAATGTCAACCAAACAAAACTGCCCGGGACTGGAGTCGAACCAGCACTTGGTATTAACCAAACTAGGCCCTCAACCTAGCGCGTCTGCCTATTCCGCCACCCGGGCTTTTTCACCAGTTTCCGGCAAATCTCCATCGAAAAATCCATTACCGAAAATTACCGAAAACAAGGACGGATAACATAGTCGCGAACCTCCAGAATGTCAAGAGCGAGCTGAAATTCTTGCTCAGGTATTTTTTATGCCCATGTTTGGGAAACCAATGCATGAAAACCACCAGTGAGCTATTGCCCCGAGCCAAAAACGCCGGTATAAGAAGCATATGCTGAAACTATTCGTCAAAATTTGCGGTATCACCCAGCCAAAACAAGCCCAGCAAATCGCTGCACTCGGTGCCGATGCCATCGGGCTTGTATTCGCCAAATCTCCGCGCCAAATCACACCAGTGATGGCACGCGAAATTGTGGTGAGCTTACCCGACGAGTTTCCAACTGTGGGCGTGTTCGTAAATTCCTCCGCCGATGAGATCAACCCCATTGTCTCGCAAACCGGAATCAAATACGTACAGCTACACGGAAACGAACCGGCATCGATTCTCGCCGACATCGACGCGCCCTGCATAAAGGTCTTTACTATGCGCGGGGAAGATTGGCTCACCGAGATCCGCGAATTCCTCGACACCGTCGACGGGAATGATGAAAAAAAATCCGATAACCTCGCAGCTATCCTTATCGACACGTATAATCCGAAGCTCGCCGGTGGGACGGGTGAATGTTTCGACTGGACTACCGTCGCCGCAGCACGCGATAACGGCGAGATGGACTTGATGCCCCCACTGCTGATGGCTGGTGGGTTGAAATCCGAAAACGTCATCGAAGCCGTCAATCTCGTCAAGCCCTGGGGCGTCGATGCCTCCAGCGCTTTGGAAATCGAACCCGGGGTTAAGGACATGGACAAAGTCGAGGCGTTTATCGGCGAAGTTCGCCAAAACTGCGATAAATGTTAGCTGTTCACAATTTTTCCTGTCAATCTGCTAAAACATTTTTTTTGACAGGATCACAGGATTAACTACAAATTATGGAGAAGAAAAAAAACGTTAACCCCATGGTATCGGGACTAATACTACCACAGGTACAAACATGCCGTCCTGAATTTTGATCGACAGGATTTTTTAGCCCTATATCTTATCCTGTCATCCTGTCACAAATTTTGCATGAACGGATACGGTAAATGACCATCCCACATTTTCAATAGACTCTTGATTCTCGCTCGCAGGGGCGTATGATGCCTATCTCGATTTGTTCCCATAATTCAAGGAGCGTAAATGGCCTCGTTTAAGATGAATCTTGCAACAATTGAAGGATGTCCCGACCCCAAGACCCTGTCCGATGCGATGGAAGAGTACGGGCTGCCCGACGACGAAGAGTTCGGTGTGCTTAACTGCTCACCGGGCGACCAGGCGTTGTACGGAACCATCATTCGCAAGACGAATCAGGCGATCCAGAGGCTCGACCCCGAAACCCACGACGTAGCCACGACAGCTGTCGAAAAAGTAACCGTCTATCCGTTGGGCGTGTTTACACAGCGTAAGGTTTTGGAAGTTTACGAGGGTTCGACCACCGGCATTGAGCAGGTTGGAGCGTTTTTCGCCAGTGCCCTCGCCTTACCGACCGTCGTTACTCCCATTGAGCTTGATATCGTTTCGACTATCGAGAAGCTGCAGAAAAATACCCAGCGGTTTCAGCTGCGAAGCGTGCGAATTTCCGACTACGCACACAACTCGTACATGGCTGGGCCTTACGCGCCGAAATTCCTCGACAGCGACCACGGTGCCGACTTCCTCGCCGAATACGCAGACTTTGTCGCCTCGGCGTCGGTGCGATTTCATGGCCCGCACGGAAGAGTTACGCTGAACCTCACCCCAAAAGCTTGCTTTAGATATTCGCTTAGCAACGAGGACGACAAACCCGCCGTCCAGGCAATACTGCGAAAGCTGATCTGACGAAATGCTGCAAGACAGCATAAACTCGAAATACGAATATCGAAGCTCTAAATAAATACGAAATTCAAATCACCAAAATCTAAAACAATTGCGGATGAACAACCGGAACTTCTGTCTTTGTTTTGGAGATTAAGATTTGGGATATTCGAAATTGTTTCGCGTTTCGGATTTAGAATTTCGCAATTCTACCTTGGAACATCCAGCAGCGAGCTGACAGATGGATGCGATCCGTACTTTACGATCAGGGCTGACAGTACCGCGAACGCAAGCATCACGATCCACATTCGCCTGTCGCGCAGCAACACCACGACCGGATCACCCTTCCCGCAACGCGATGTGATGAGGTAGTAGCGGAACATCCCGTAAACAACCAGCGGAATCGTCCAGATCATATGGGCAGAGCCGACACGCTCGATAGTCTGCGGGGCAAGGGTGTAGATACTGTAAGTGAGAATCGCCATCGACGCCGAAACGCCCAGCATATGCTCAATGAACGGCAGGTCGTAGGCGCGGAGAGCTTTTCGCGTCTGGTTCGACTCATCGGGTGAGAGGTCCTGGATTTCGCTGCGGCGTTTACCCAGCGCGATGAACAGGCAGATCGTAAATGTACAAACGACTAACCACGGGCTGATAGGAACGGTAATTGCAGCTGCCCCGGCAACGGCCCGGATGACAAAACCCAACGCCACGATGATAACGTCGAGAATTACTACCGACTTTAATCGCAACGAGTACAGCAGGTTCAGCACCAGATACGCAGCTGCCCAAACCAGCACCCCAACCCGCTGAAACATCACGTCACATCCATAATTCGCCCACGTAACCCAACCCGCCAATCCCAAACCGGCAGCGATGAGGAAAATTGCAGCGATAGCGGCGGTGATTGGTGACAATCGTCCTGATGCGATAGGTCTGCTGCATTTGGAGGGATGGGCGGCGTCGGCCTTTCGGTCGGCGATATCGTTTATGAGGTATACGGCGCTGGACAGCAGGCAGAAACTCGCGAAGGCTGCGAGGCATCGCACCCAGGCCCAGGGGTAAATGAATTGTCCCGAAAACAGAATCGGTGCGACGACGAAGGCGTTCTTGATCCAGTGCGGAATCCGCATCGTCTTAAGAATCGCCCCAAGTCCGGTGGGGCTGGGGGTTTCAGAGATAATTTTGTCAGCCAATAGATTTTCCTTTCCGGTTTTCCGGCAGAATTTTCGGTAAAACACCTTCGCCAAAACCGACTCTATTCTTATCGTCATATTTGGGTAATTGTTTTAGCTGTGAAAATATAATTACGCTAATACAGAAAAATCACATCCAACAAGTTGCTTTTCTTAATCCAAATAAAATTAGGATTTGATGAAAAATTTCCGAATTTCTATTGACCTATTCTTCCTTTAGCCCTAATATATGCAACATGAAGAAAACACTGATATCAAAACTGTGCCCGTCTTGCAATTTGCCGATGCAAACGGCAGCCATGGCCTGCAGCTCCTGTCAGGTCAAAATTGAAGGTAGTTTTAGTGAGAATTTTTTTGATCGGCTCACTCCTGAAGATCAGCAATTCCTCGAAGAATATCTATTGGCTGGTTTTAGTATAAAAACTTTAGAGCAGACCAGTTCACTTGGATACGCAGCAATACGTTCACGATTAGATAAATTAATTACTAACTACAAAAATCTCAAAAAGATGGATGCGCAGAAAAAAGCTATCCTGGAACAATTGCGCGAAAATCAAATTACCGTAATGCAGGCAAAAGGTAAACTCGAAAAACTTTCAAGGGAGTAAAATATGGAAAATTTATCAGCAATTTCATCAGAAGAAGAATTAACGAAACTTCGTGAGGAAGGAAAAGTCAGTCAGGCTGAATACGAAGAACTTCATGCGGCTATGGCTAAACAGTCAGATGAAAAAATACCTTTAGAAGCCGATAAACCCAAATCAAAAGACAAGCTTGGCAAGTTGGCACTAATATTGATGCTGACAGGATTTGTTTTGCACGCAGTTTTATGGTGGTTCGTAGATTCTGCCGCTCAAGGCCGTAGTCCAAACCTTGCGGCCCCTAAACCTTGGTTTTTTCTCGGTGTTGCTTTTGAAATATCGGCATTTGTATTAGGCATTATTGCATGGTCAAGTGCATTTGGAAAAGCGGTAGTAGTTACTATTGCATTTATCCTTGTTCTTCTTGTTCTTTTTACTTCATGAATATTATAGGGAACCGCGGACGACTATTTTGTTTGTTGCCTCAGCCGACGCATTTGTTTACAATTTGAGCACAATCAAGGTTTTATGTAGGTTGAGGGGCTTAGCTGGGCGGGCCTGACGCGGGAAAAATATCGACACCTGTCGATCAAAAATGGGTTGTATTCGTAATGATTGGAAAAGGACGTAATTTTGTGCGAACTATTTGCAATGTGGAGTGTCCAAGGGAGGAGTTAAACGAATAATTCCAGTGAAACAGATCAACAAAGGACAATTTCGTAACCGCCTGGGGTTTACTCTGGGATTTTTTACCATTGCTGCGATAGTTCTGCAGTATGCGGGTTCTGCTGCGCTGGGCGCCCCTGTAAAAATCTCGCGATCCGGAAAATCTACAACCAACGGCCCGGCGGCGTTGGTACGGTGCGACTACGAACTATGCGATTTTCTCAAGAAGGCCCAAAAGCACATCACCAAAAAGGAATATCCCCAAGCCGTCAAAATTCTCCAGGCCCTGATCGAAAAACCAGACTCCGGATTCGCACCCCGTAAAGATGGAAACAACCAGCGATTCGTCTCCCTGCGATCCGAGGCCGTCCGATTACTCGGAACAATTCCGCCCGAGCACCTCGAAGGTTACCGCCGCCTCTACGACTCCAAGGCCCGCAGCAAATTCAAAAAAGCCCTGCAAACCGGAAACATCCCCGCACTGAAGCAAGTCGCCGAAATCTACGCTCTTACAAGCGTCGGGCCGATAGCTATCGAGCGGCTTGGCGAGATGGAATTCGACCGTGGGGGGTTCACCCAGTCAGCTGCATACTGGATGCAACTCTTGGAAATTACCAGCGGCACCGAAAAACCCCCGCTGTTGCTGCTGAAAATCGCAGTCGCCAGCCATCTCGCCGGGCTTGACTCCCAAAGTAAAACCTTCGCCGACAAACTCCGCAAAAATCATCCCGACGCCACAGCTGTTCTCGGTGGGCGACAGCAGAAGCTTGTGGAGTTTCTCGATGCGATGTTGAAAATTCCGGCCAAGTCGGCCTCGACAGTACCCTCCCTCAGCAATTCGTATCCCGGTTGGGGCGGCATTCCTAACGGGTTGGGCACGATGAATGACTGCAGCGTGTTGATGCTGCCAAAGTGGAAATACCCCGCGGGGCAACCCAAGGGGAAAAACATCTACAACAAGCTCATTCCGCAGTTTGGGTTATCATCTCTCGACAGCAGTGGTTACCACGGGCGTGGAGATTCAAACGACATGCGGGCCGAGCTGATTGGCGGGAATATCCTCCTCGGGTTCGGTAAAAAACGTGTCAGCAGGAAAAAATCAATAATTCTTCCCGCGATTCTCAAACCCGTATTAGTTGACGACGCCATCATTTACCGTGATGACAATCGCGTGGTTGCACTGGACATCTTCACCGGGGAGTTGCAGTGGAAGTCGCCCAAACTGCCAATGGAAGCAACCATCGAAGGCGACTCGAATAACTACTATTATTACGGGGGAAACTTCACGGAAACGGGTCGGTATGCATTAACTGCAGGCGGGGGTAAGGTTTTTACCATCTACGGATTCGCTCCGCAGGTTTTTTCTCACAACCGCGGACAGAAAATCGAGAATTCGTCATCGCTGGCGGCCGTCTCGACGAAAGCTCAGGGCAAGCTGCTTTGGCAGATCGGACGAGGCGGACCTAAGGGCAACGAGCTTGCGGGGTTTACCTTCGTGTCTTTACCCAGATATGTCGCAGCTGGCAAAAACAACGACGAGAAGCTGTATACAGTCGCGGCAAACTCCGAGGCCTTCTACCTGATCGCACTGAACGCGAATACGGGTAAGGTTATATGGAAAACCGTCATCTCGCAAATACCCGTAAATTCGGGTGGGCATTTCCGCGGCCCGTGGGGCAGAGGCGGCCAGCAAACGTTCGCCGGAACCCCGCCGGTTTACCACGACAACCAAGTGCTGGTCGCCACTAACGCCGGAATCATCGCAGCTGTCGACGCTGCCACCGGACAACCAGTATGGGCATACCAATACGAAAAAAAATCTCCAAACATTCGGCGCCATGGAGGCCGAAATCGCTCCACTTCCATCCATTCGCAGTTAAACCCGCTGATCGTAACGCATGGACAGGTCATCGCGCTCCCAGCTGACCATTCTGACGTGATATCCCTGTCAGTCATCGACGGTTCACCAATCTGGAAAGCACCCAGCGTAGGAATGTCGCAGCTGACCGCCATCGATGCCGGCCGCATTTGCCTCAGCGGAAAAAAACTCAAAATTCTCAACGCCAAAGACGGAAAAGAACTTTTTAAAAGCGACACCATCAAAAGCCCCGCGGCGCATCCTCTTGTAACGCCCACGCAAATCATCACCTGCGGGGAAGGGACGCTGACGAGTGTCTCGCTGAAAGATTATAGCACTGCGGTGATGGGCACGGTCGAGGGCGACGGTTTACTGGGAACGCTGATAAGCACGGGGCAAACACTGATCGCGGCAAACGCGTCGGGTGTTTGCGGGTATTTCGGTTTCGACAGCGGATTCGCCGAACTCTCCAAACGCATGAAAAACGCCACGCCTCTCGAACAAATCAAACTGCTGATGCAGCGAGCATCACTTTGCGATTCAGCAAAAATGCACGACAAAGCTTTGGGCAACCTGCTTGAGGCGCAAAAACTCATCGCAACCATTCCCGATGAAGAGCCAAAGGAAAAACTCGACGCGAAACTGCTCCGCCGATTGATGAACGCGTATATCAGCAACGCCAACCGCGCCGCGGGACCAAACGCCGTGGAAGAAATGCTGGAGAATTTCAAAACCGCAGAAAAATTTGCCGCCACCCCCGAAGAAAAAGCAACCATGCAGCTGCGAATAGCAAAGTACTACGAGTGGATCGGCAATCTCGAAAAATCAATCGATGCGGCGAATCTGTTGATTAAAAATTATCCGACCGTTAAGGTTGCAGATGTACCTATCGGGCAGAAGGGGGTGGGATTTCGCGCGGCGTCGGGAATATCCAAAACCGGGGAACAAATGGGCAATGCATTTATCGAGAGGTTGCTGCAGATTCACGGGCAGGAAATTTATACGACCTTCAACGAGCAGGCGAAAAAGGCGATGGACGCAGCGGCGGCGGAAAAAGACATCGCTGCCCTCGAAGCCGTCAAGACCAGCTTCCCGCACAGCAAGTGGGGCAACGAATCCATATTCCTCGCTGCCGAAATCGCCTACCGCGCCAACAACATTCCCAAGTCGACCTCGCTGCTGTGCGTTTTGGCGGGGCAGAACGATAATTCGCATCGAGTGTCGGCGGGGGTGGCGCTGGTGGCAATATACACGCAGCAGAAATGGACTCAGGCTGCCGAACTTACTCGCGGCGAACTGGAGAACATTCCGGCCGACACGCCCGTGAAGTTTGCGAACATCAGCGGAACACTTGGCGAGGTGCTAAAGCAAATCGACGGTGGAAACGTCACACGCCCAACCACCAACCCGACAACGAAACCAGCGGACACCACCGGCGTAATTCCTCCATCGATATACACCCCGCTTAAACCGATCTTCACACTGAAAGGTAAAAACGCCTTCATCCTCACAGATACGGACGACAAGGCGATAGAAATCGGAACGAATATCCTGATTCAAAGCGGCGACCAGACGATTCTTTTCAACCCGACAGCGGGCGATTCAAAGTCAGCTGTTGTGAAAAAGATATCCACACCCGCCACTATCGGCCAGCGTCACATCAGGGAAACCCGTTTTTATGCCCCGCAGTTTTTGGCGCGAAAAACCGGAGGCCCCGACGACCCCCGCCAATGCAGTGTGGGTTACACCAACAAAATTCTCCTTACCAGCCATGAGGATATCGTTCTGTTCAATGGCGCAACAGGCAAAGTTATCTGGACGAAAACAGCAAAGGAATTCGGCCTGAAAGAGTTTCGGGCCCTCCAAAGCAACTATCGCCTCTTCGTTACCGCAAACGCAGGCGAACTTATCGCAGTCAAATCAGCCGACGGGAAAATTGCGTGGAAAGCCTCGCTGGGCATCCGTATATCAAAAATCACCATGCGCGCCGGATTTGTCATGGTTACTGGTGCATCCCGATCCGGAAGAACTCGCAAAGTATTCACAAAGGTATTTAACGGCAAAAACGGCAAGTTAGTTTACAAGCACGAGCAAGACCACAACTCCGCTGCTTACCACGAAATAAGCAAGCAAGGTTATCTGTTCTGCAACTCCGGTGAAGGCAAACTTGAAGTGCGAGACTTGTCGAAAAAGGGCGCACCAGTTATATGCGAAACAACTTTCAAACCAAAAACTCAGGCGTTTGGCATACGACTAACCAAGCATGACCTTGAGATATACCCCCAGTCCAGGCGGCAGGGAGGATGCCCGAATAATTTTACGGTGTTGTTGGCTGTACCAAAATTCAGGACATTTGAGATTCCCGTCAAGCAAGACTCTGGCGTAGCAACGCCCACAAAAGTGCTGTTCGACGGTAAACACTACTTCTCGCTGAATTACACCATGCCCTCCAACCACGGCGACAAACTGAAAGTAACCATTTGCAAATTTTCCCCGAAAAAAACCAAACCGATAATCCAAGCAGTGCTGCTACCAGAAAAACCACTGGCCAAGCAAGAGCGAATTCGATCCTGCTTTATGTCGAAGGACAGAATTTTTGTAATTGCGCGAAACTATAACGTCAAAAATGCGTCTAACTGTTACGTGATTGATAAGTCTACATGCAAGGTATTGCAAAAAATTCCGGTGTTTCCCGCAAAACAGAAGCTTAACAAAGAGGAAAACCGGCGGCGTAGGCTTATCGGTAAAGCGGTGTGGGCAAACGGGCGATTGCTTATCGAAACTCCCGAGGGTATAACTGTTTACGGGAATTAGAACCATGAAACAAATTGACATATCGAGATGTCTGTGCGGAGGTATTACCGTTGCGGTCGCAGCTGCGATTGTGCTGTACAGTTTACCACTGAACTACGTCTCAGCTGCCCCCACGACGATTCTCCCAAACATGGTCACTAAGAAAACCGACCAGCAGATCGAGCGCGGGTTGAAATATCTCGTGCGAACCCAGCGGCACGACGGTAGTTGGCTAAACGCGGGGGGGTACGGGTCGTATCCTGTCGTGATGACATCGTTGGCAGGGCTGGCGTTGATGGCTGGTGGGTCTACGCCCGAATCCGGACCCTACTCCAAAAACGTCGCCCGCGCACTGAACTACATTCTAAACGCCGCCGAAGGTTACGCCCAAAAAAAACCCACCAAGGACGAACAAATTCTAATCAACGCCGGTTCTTCCGGCGGGGGCGGACGCAGCATGTACGGGCACGGTTTCGGAATGCTGTTTCTCGCACAGTGCTACGGTATGGAGGGCGACAAATCCACAGATCGGAGCAAACGCCTCAAGCGAATCCTCGACGGTGCCGTCCGACTCACCGCCGCCGCGCAGTCCGACCTGGGCGCCGCTGTCAAGCACGCCGGGGGTTGGACATACTCTCCCAACGCCAAAAGCGACGAAGGATCGGTTACAGTAACGCAGCTGCAAGCTCTGCGGGCGTGTAGAAACGTCGGAATTAAAGTTCCAAAGCAGACCATCGACCGTGCGGTTTTGTACCTCAAGGCCTGCCAGCAAGACGACGGAGGCATCGCATATCAGTACAGCCGCCGCAGAGGTGGCTATAGCAGAAGCCAATCCGCCATCTCAGCCGCCGCGATTGCGTGTTTCTACTCGGCAGGGATCTACGACCGAAGAACCGGCGGGGCAGGGGCCGAAGCGAAAATGGTCGAACGCCTCGTGGACTACTGCAAAGCGAACATCACCCCCGACTCGCATAACGGGCACTACTTCTACACGCATCTTTACATGTCGCAGGGAATGTATCAACGCGGCGGGAAAGACTGGAAAAACTATTACCCCGATATTCGCGACAGGTTTCTGGAAATGCAAAGTCCCGACGGCAGCTGGAACGGCGACGGCATCGGGCCGGTATACGGCACTGCTATCGCCACGATAATTCTTCAGCTGCCCTACGGATACTTACCCATAATGCAACGATAACGAATATTTTTTTGAGGCCGCCGCGCCTCTGCAGAACAAAAGGAGATTTTTCAAATTTTGTATTAGCCGACAGCTAACATAAAATCTTTACAACTTTGGAGTAGAAGTTTAACACAGGAGATAAATGTGACATATCCCATAGACAACAGTAAATTACCCGCCGATCAGTCCACAACCACCGACGCCTCGCAGCAACCCAGCGGTGGCGACATCGCGGCCGTCGAAAAACTCACAGACGCCTACAAGAAAATTCGCGACGAAATGTCTCGGGTTATTGTCGGGCAAGACGCAGTCGTCGAACAGCTGCTGACTTGCGTGTTTGCTCGCGGGCATGCGATTTTGGAAGGTGTACCGGGATTGGCGAAAACGCTTATGGTTTCGTCGCTGGCGAAGTGCCTCGATCTGGGATTCTCGCGAATTCAGTTTACTCCCGACCTCATGCCGTCGGACATCACCGGCACCGAAGTCATCCAGGAAGACAAGTCCACCGGGCATCGCGAATTCAAATTCTTAAAAGGCCCGATCTTCCAGAACATCATCCTCGCCGACGAAATTAACCGCACGCCCCCGAAAACGCAGGCTGCACTTTTAGAGGCCATGCAGGAACGCCAAGTTTCCGTCGGTGGTAAGCAGCTGCCGATGAGCGATCCGTTCTTCGTACTGGCGACGCAAAACCCGATCGAGCAGGAAGGAACCTATCCCTTACCCGAGGCACAGCAGGACAGGTTCATGTACAAGATTTTCGTTTCGTATCCAAACTGGGACGACGAATTCGAGGTCATCCGCCAAACAACCACGACCGAGCAAACGCAGCTGAAACCCGTGCTCGACGGTGAGACGATTCTCCAGGCCCAGCACACGATCCGCCGCGTACCCGTAGCCGACAGCGTTATCCAGTACGCCATGCGACTTGTGCGTGCGACGCGAATAAATGAATCCGACGGGCAAGGCGTACCAGAAATCGTGCGCGAGTACATCAGCTGGGGTGCAGGCCCGCGGGCGTGCCAATATCTCATACTCGGTGGAAAAGTCCGCGCGGTTCTTAACGGCCGCTTCCATGTCAGCACCGACGACATCGCCGCCGTCGCCAAACCCGTGCTGCGGCACCGCATCGTCACAAACTTCAATGCCGACGCAGAAGGCTTCGACCCCGACAAAATCATCGCCGCCCTGCTGGAATCCATCCCCGCACACGAAAGCAACATCGCGACAAATCCGCGAACGTCGAAGGCAGTGGAGTAGTTACGGGTGAAAAGTGATACAAGATAGCACAATGGTTAGTTATAGATTGGCTTAAAGGCTGGTGTCATTATGAAAAAGAGTTATTTGATTTGTATAACGAGCATGTTTTTATTGGCTTCAATGGCTTGTGGCGAGGAAATAAAACTCACATATGAGCTAGTCAAAACGGTAGAAAAAGGGTACCTTCAAGGCAGCCCTCCACTACCAAAAAAAACTGAAAAATCAATAACCGTTGGCTTGAATAAAAATGCCTTATTCCTGAAAACAAACGAGACCAAAACGATTTTTGATTTTACACAAAAACGCATAACAAGATTACGATTGAAAGAGAAACGCTATGAATCTGTTCCGCTTATTTCTATCGTAGACTTCAACGTTTGTGAACTTACAAATTGCATGGCAATGAAAAAAGCAGTGGCTGCTTTTGGTTTAGAACCAGGTAAGATGTTGGACAGTCAATTTAATATGGAAAATGTTTTTTGTGTTGAGTCTCCCAATAAGGAAATTAGGGACGAGGTGGGGAAAGTAAAAAAAGTTCAAAAGGGCAAAGAAATCCTGTTTGAGTATGACGGAAAAACAATTGTCAAATTTGTGCCGTCCAGTCATTCGGTACCCAAGGACTTTAGAGCATCTTTTAGACGAATGCTGATCTATGTAATGCCCATGCACCCTCAAATAAGACATGAAATCCAACAGATTAACGTATTTCCAGAAACATTGTATGTTCGGGCCTCGCATGGAACGATAATTGTTTCAGAATGGAAATTAAAATCCTTCTCCAAACATAATGAAAACAGTTGCGTAATACCTAAAACATTTACGCCATACATTGACAAAGACGATTCTCTAAGAAGCGTTTTGCTGATGTCTAAAAACACAAAACCTCAGAGTAAAATGCAGGTCGTGCAACTTGTGGATGAGTTTGTTGAAGATAAACAATATCTTGACGCGATTTTAGCTATTATAGAATACGGCTTCTATGCAGACGATTTTTCTCGCGAAAAATATTCTGCTGTTTTTAAGCAAACAGAGAATGATGAACACGTCAGGCAACTCATGCAATATGTTTCGCTTTGTTCAAAAAACAAACCTTCTCCACAAGCCGCCATTAAAATTTTAGATAAACTTCGAAAGCACAAGTTGAAGAAGGGATATGTTCTCGATATATGGAAAGCGAATTGGTTGACCGACTTAAAGAAATCTGAGCAGGCCAAGCAAATATTTTTAAGTGTTCTTAAAAAAAACCCGCATTTGGTAGGAGTATATCATGATTTGGGGAATTTATATCGAAGACAATATGATATGCCGTCAGCATGGCTGTGTTGGGATATGGCTTTGCAAATCACCCCAAACCATTCGATGCTTTTTCGAATCAAAATGCTAAAAAAGAAATTGGCCGAAAATTTTCCAGACTTTTTCTAACAACAAACTATTAGTCAAACATAAATATGCCAAAAACAAAAAACGAACTGCTGGAATTTCTCGACCCGAAAGTCTTAAGCAAGATTTCGCGTTTGGATCTTCGCGCGCGATCCGTGGTAGAAGGATTCGTCAGCGGAATGCATCGCAGCCCGTTTAATGGGTTCTCCGTCGAATTTGCCGCCCACCGCGAGTACGTTCCCGGTGATGACATCAAACACATCGACTGGAAAGTTCAGGCCCGCACCGACCGCTTCTACATAAAGCAGTACGAGGAAGAAACCAACCTCAAGGCAACGTTTTTGCTGGACGCATCGGAATCGATGCACTACCCGGCGAAAAAACCGGGGCTTCCCAAGGCTGGGCGACTGACGAAATACGAATACGCCGCCACTACAGCGGCAAGCTTGGCGTTTATGCTGCAACAACAGCAGGACAGCGTGGGGCTTGGGATTTTCGACGAGGATTTGAAAACATACCTACCGGCCGCTGGGCATATGTCGCAAATAAAAGCGATGGTACACGCTATGAGCATCACCGAAGCCAAGGGTAAAACCTCGCTCGAAGATATCTGCCACACCGTCGCCGAAAAAATCTCACGCCGCGGATTAGTCTGCATCATCAGCGACTTATTCGTCGACATCGACGGACTAATGCGAGCTTTGGAACATTTCCGCCACTACGAACACGAAGTGCTGGTCATGCACATCATGGACAGTGACGAACTGGAGTTCGACTTTCAGGGCACGACGCAATTTCGCGGGCTTGAGGCGATGGGCAACCTCACGGTTCAGCCTCGCGCGCTACGCGACGCATACCTGCGGGAAGTCGAAGAATTTCACCACCAACTCCGCAGCAAATGCGCAGCTGGACGGATCGACTACAAACTAATTTCGACCGGCGACCACCTCGACGCAGCCTTGTGTTCATTCTTAGCAGCCAGGGCGGCGGCGGTTCGCAAAGCCTCAGCGAAACGATAATTTTTAAATAACGTCCTTACAAACTGCATACGACTGGAATAATTTTCACTAACGACTTTACAATGACAAGTAACTGGAATAAATAACGAATGCCATTTTTGCATCCTTTAATATTTTGGATGGGCCTCGGGGCCGTCTCGATCCCGATTATCATCTACATACTCAATCGCCGGCGATTCAAGATGATCGACTGGGCAGCGATGAGGTTTCTGCTCGACGCGCTTCGCAAAAATCGGCGACGCCTGCGATTAGAAGAACTCATCCTGCTGCTGATCCGCTGCTTGATCGTTATGCTGCTGGGGTTGGGGTTGTCGCGATTTATCGGATGCGGGGACGACGACTCGCTCGGAAACGGCAACGGTGGGCGGTCGGTTGTGTTCGTGCTGGACGACAGCATTTCCATGGGCCAAAAACGTGGTGGTAGCGCAACAGCCTTCACCCTCGCCAGAAAAGACCTCGCCGACCGCATCGCAAAACTTTCCAGCAAAGACCACGCCGCCATCATCCTGACGTCTCGCCCGTCGGCGGGCGATGCGTTTTTACGGATGGGTCCCGTCGGTGACCCGCAAGGCCTGGCCAGCAGAATTAAAACTCTCGAACCTCGCGACACCCGCACGCATCTTGCAGAAGCGATGGCCGCAGCAAACGAGCTGCTCCGCGACACTGACGGAAAAAAGCATTTGTATATCCTGAGCGACTTCCGAAAAATCGACATTACCGGCGCAGCTGCGACGGGGCCGCTGCAAAAAGCGTTCGCCAATTTAGGAAACAGCAGCGTAAAAACGCTCGTGATGAATTTCGGCTTGGATTCCAAGCGAAACCTTACTGTAGAGTCGCTTGAACTAAACGGAAAGTTCGCGACGGCTCGGGGAGAATCGCGAATTACCGTCAGTGTTCGCAACAACGGTTCGATGCGCGTGGAAAACGTACCCGTGAGCATTTGGGTTTCACTGCCAAACGGCGAAAAGCTTCGCAACGTCAAACTCCCAGAGATGACGATAAAGTCTCTCGATCCCGAAAAAATATGGAAGAAGGACATCTTCTTCACGCCCGAAAAACCGGGCTTCGCCGTCATCAACGCCACCCTCCCAGCCGACGATTTACCGGGCGACAATTCCGGTTGGTTGTCGCTGGACGTGCAAAAAGCAACGAAGGTGCTGCTCGTCGACGGGCACCCGAATATGGAGATCCCGGAAGAATCCGAGTCGTATTTCTTGCGGTTAGCGTTAGACCCGACCGGCCGGGCCGATCACGGATACGATGTGGAAGTAATCAAACGCAACGACCTACCGGCCACGCGGTTTGAGAATTACGACGCGGTGTTTTTGCTGAACGTATCGGGTTTTCCGCTCGACCCGCAACCCGTGATAACGCCCGACAAAAAAGAAACCATCGAAAATTATCCGTCGCTGCTGGGGCTTGAGCAATACGTCTCCGCCGGTGGTGGGTTGGTGATTTTCACGGGCGACAGAATTGACACGAATTTTTATAACGGCCGACTGTTTAAGAAAGGTCGCGGGCTAAACCCCTTGCCGCTACGGGCCAAAGTCGGCGACCCGGAAAATCGTGACGTATACTTCGAGTTCGCCCCCGGAAGCATTCGCCCCGACGGTGTGATGCAGTTTTTCTCCGGCGAGGCATCGGTACTTGTTAAGCTGATTCGCTTTTTCGCATTCAACCCCGCCGACGTCAGCGGAAAGGTGCTGTCAGGCAGCGGCGACGAAATCGCATCGCCGATAATCGAAGCAACGTACAACGATCCGAATTCGAGCCCCGCGGTTATCTCGCGGCGATTCGGAAAAGGCAGAGTCGTGATGTTCACCACAACATCCTCGCTCGACTGGAACGACTGGGCGATGGACTCTGTCGATCAGGTGCGTGGTTTGTACGTGCTGTACATGGCCGAACTCGTCGATCGCGTGGCACGCAAAAAGGCCAACGCCTTCACCGCCGACGTCGAACAAAGCATCACCTACCCAATCTCCGACGACCTCCGCGACACAAAGGTAACAATTCGCAACACGGAAACCGGCAGCGACATAACCACGCTTGTTCCGCAGGCAGGCCCCGCGGGCCAGCAGGTAACGCACAACAAAATTCTCGACGCCGGAATATATCGACTGATTTTCAGGTCGCCCGACTCGTCCACAAGCGAGAAACTCTTCGCCCGAAATCCCGACGGGCTAGAAGGCCTACTGGACGTCGGCGACAAGAAAAATATCTCAGCCGCCCTTGGCAGCAGCGATTACTCGTACATTGACAGATCGAAAATCCAGGCCGGTAGCAAACGTGACCGGCTTGGCGACAAGCAGTATTGGGTGTGGATCATTATTGGGCTTTGCGTTTTGCTGGGCGTGGAAACTTTCCTGGCACAACGCTTCGGGCATTGGAAATAGAAATGGTAAATAGCACACATGGGTAGCATACTGGAATGGATTTTGAATCTCCCCTCGGGCAAGCTGGGTGGTGGTGATTGGCGGTTCGCGCTGACGTCGGAGCTCGGCAACTACGTCAAGCTCAGTCTGTTCGCAGCGGCCGTCGGGCTTATCTGGTTAACCGTGCATTGCTACCGCCGCGAAGGCCTCGGTTCGCGCCGCACGAAAATCGTCCTCGCCGCCATTCGCATCACCGTAATTCTGCTGGTGCTCGGAATCCTGCTGCAACCGGCCGTCGTCCTGAAAATTTCGCAAACGCTCTACAGCACCGTGCTGGTAATTACCGACAACTCCCGCTCGATGTCCTTTAAAGACCGCTACGCCTCGCCGGAAGAATCGGCCAATCGCGCCGCGCTTTGCAAATCGCTTGACGTCTCGCCGCAACAGCTCGCAGAAATGTCGCGATTGGATATCATCAGGGCACAGCTGCAAAAATCGGGTTCGGTGCTGGGCGGGCTTAGCGAAGATCACCCGATCGAGATCATTTCGTTTTCGACCAACGCCCCGGACAAAGACCCGTACACCAGCGTGATCGATTCACTCGCTCGCGGTTCGGTCGCAAAAAACACCGACGACGCCAATGTACAAAAAACCCTCGCCTTGCTGCAGGGTAACGGTTACGAAACAAACCTCGCGGCGGCGATTCGCGATTCGCTCGATCGTTTTCAAGGCAGGCGGTTGGGGGGAATCGTGATTCTTAGCGACGGGCAACCCGCCGGCAACGCCGCCGACCCCGACGAACGCCTCGCAGCTGCCATCGAATACGCCAAGCAGCGATCCGTTCCGCGATACGCCGTGCTGGTCGGGGATCCAACCCCACCGCGAAACCTCAGCGTTTTGGCGCTGCGTACGCCGCGCGAAATTCGCACAAAAGTTCGCACCACCTTCACCGTCATGCTTGGGCATCGCAATATGGAAAACAAAACGGTCGACGTCCGCATTTATCGGCGCAAGGCTGAGGAGCGTTGGCCGACCGATTTCGCAAAGCGAAAACCAATCGCGTCGCAAACCGTTAAACTCATCGACCCCAAAACCCAGGCCCCCGGAGACTCGCCCGGTGTGCAATCGGTGAAAATCAACCTCAAACCCACGAAGGACGACCTTGGGGAATACGTCTACCGCGCGATGGTCGTAAAGCAAGACGACGAGCGAACCGGCGAAGACAACCACGCCGACGCGGTCGTGAAATTAACCGACAACAAGATTCGTATCCTGCTGGTCAGCGGTGACGCCGGGTGGGAATTCCAGTACATTCGCAACTATTTTCTGCGGCAGCCCGACCTGTACCGCCTGAGCGTCTGGCAGCAAAATGCCGACGCGGAAATCAACCAGTCCGCCTCTACGGGAATGAAACTCACGCGGCTGCCAAAGTCGCTCAAGGAACTCATCGACACCAGCAAAGACGGCGACGAGTCCACCACTCGGCCGACAACAAAACCTACCGCAACCACCAAACCGTCATCCACATCAAAACCCACAACCACCAGTGTAACCGGCAAAGATGAAACCATCCCGCCCGGTTACGATGTGGTTATCCTCTACGACCCAAGCCCCACGAAGGACGGGTTCGACAAAAACTTCATCAAGCTGCTGCACGAATACGTTACCGTTCATCGCGGTGGGCTTTGCTACATTGCCTCCAACAAGCACACGTTCGACGTGCTGCGCGACCCCGCCGCCAAGGGGCTTTCCGACCTGCTGCCGGTTGTCGTCGCACGAAACGACATCGACGTGGCACGCATAATTCGTGAAAGCCAACCGAAGGGATGGCCGGTAAAACTCACCAGCTACGGATACAACCATCCGCTGACATCGCTCGGGGGTTCCGACGACCGCAACAAGCGAATCTGGTCGCTATTACCGGGGATCTACTGGTCGCATGCCGTGGCCCGAAAAAAACCGCTCGCCCGCGTGCTGGTTGAGCATTCGGACCCGAACAAAAAAATGAAGTCGCAGCACGGAAGCGTTCCGTTGGTTGCGGTGCACTCGGCGGGGTCGGGGAGGGTTGCGTATGTGGGTTTTGACGAAACGTGGCGGTGGCGGTTCGTGGACGACGGATTTTATCATCGCCGGTTCTGGGGGAACATGGCGCGATATTTGGCACCGTCGAGTCCGCGGCAGGTAATCATCGCGACGGGCGGGGATAAGTTCTCGGCCGGTGCGCGAATCCCCGTCGAAATCGAAGCCTACGATCGCGACTACCGACCGCTGGACGATAAGACTTTCACGATAGTGATGATCGACACGAAAACTGGCAAGAAAACGCAGCACATCGCCAAAAACGTCGCCGGCAAGCCCGGCCGCTACAAAACGTCCATCCTCGCGGCCCACACCGGATCGTACACGATTACCTGCGACAAAAAAATCGCCGACAGCAAACGCGTAGCCTCTAAGCAGATCGAAATTACGCTACCGCAGGCAGAGTCGAAACGCACCGAGGCAAACGAGCGAACGATGCAAACCATCGCATCGAAAAAAACTCACTATCTACCCGTAAGCAAAATCGATCAGCTCGCAGAGCTTATCCCGGCCGGTCGGCTGCAAACGGTCGAAGACGAAAAATACACCCTCTGGGATACCAGCACAATGCTGTGGATAATTATCGCACTGCTGAGTATCGAATGGTTCCTGCGTAAAAGAAAGAACATGGCGTGAGTGATCAATTGTTACAATCCTGTGTACTGGGAAAATTGCGGTCGCTGCGAATGCTACTGCGCGGGCGACTGCTGCTCGAGGGAGTTGGATGGTTTGTCCTGGGGATTATCGCCTTGATACTCGTGACGCTGGCGTTCGACTACACGCTGCATCTCAACCGCGAACAACGAATCATGATCACCGCCTTGTGCTGCGTGGGAATTCTTGTGATTGTTTGGAAAACGCTCCTCGCCCCGCAAACCGTTGCCATGAAAAACTCCGACCTTGCCCTGCTCGTCGAGCGGCATTACGGACAGCTGGACGACAGACTTATCAGTACACTGGAGCTAACCGACCGAGAAATGATCATCGCCTGCGGGGCAAGCGAAGAAATGGTCGCCCAGATGTCGCGCGAGGCGAACGACATTGCATCGCAGCTGAAATTTTCAAAGATCGTGGAAATGCGGCGAATGGGAAAAGTGTGGATTCTCACGGGAATTGCACTGCTGATGATGGGAAGTTTCACGGTTCTTAAAAGCGATGTCATGTCGCTATGGTTTCAGCGAAACGTACTCATGTCCAATATCGATTGGCCGCAAGACACGTACCTGTGCGTGTACTACGTTAACTACGACGGGCAGCTGGCACCGCTGATGGAAGTGGCACCCGACGGAACCATCACCAATACCGTCGACAAATTCGACGTGCTGCGCGGTGAGGACATGAAAATCGTCACCATTACCACGGACGGGAGTGAAACGCCCGATCAGGTAAAGCTGCACGCGTGGTACCCTTCGGTGGGTGATACCGAAGGATTGGCGGGCAAACTTTCGGGTCAACAGGCTACGAAATATCTTGCGAAGCTTCCGGGCCAGAGTTCTCGCGGAGTATACGTGCAGAAAATTTCTGGCGTGTCGGAGGAGTTTCGATTTTACGTTACCGGCGGCGACGACAAACGCGATAAACGTAATCCTCACAACGTCTGCCTCGTCGATCCACCAGCCGTCAAGCAAATACTGTTTCCCGTGGAATTCCCCGCGTACATGCGAAAAACACAATCCGAACCCGTCGACGGATCGCGCGGTGTGCTTTCCATTCCGCTGGGGTCAACCGTATACATTCAGGCAATGGTGAACAAAGACCTGATGTCCGGCGAGCTGATCGTAAATGAAAAATCGGCGAGCAAGCTCGAAATACTCAACGATTCCAAAAACCGCCCGCGCGAGTTGCGAGGGTCGTTCACCGTAGACGGAAAAAACGTACCACGCAGCGACACGCTGAGATTCACCCTCAAAGACACCAGCGGATATTCCAATCGCCGCGGAGAGCAAATTATTCTGCAGGTTATCCCCGACGCTGCACCGAGCATAAAGCTACAATTTCGCGGAGTGCGAAATGTCATTTGCCCGACGGCAATGATTCCGCTGATCGTATCCGGGAAGGATGACAACGGCATTGAGCGGATTGATGTTTCTTACATCTGCACACCCCCGGAAAAAGAATCCGCCGACGCACCGGCCTCGCCAACCCGTCGGGCCCTTGAGCCGATCTTAAGCGGGCCTGAAATCAAAAAGCAGTTGGTTGCAAATCGCACGCTGGACATTCAGCCGCTGAAGCTCATCCCCGGTTCGAAGGTGCGAGTAAAAGCCCGCGGGCTTGATCTGCTACCGAAAAATCTGCAGGGCCCGAATGCGGCAGATTCCAACGAACTGACGTTTAGTGTGATTACGACCGAAGAGCTTCTCGCTCAGCTCGTGGGCAAGCAGAAAGAAGTTCAGCTGGAATTCTTCATGGCGATGGGGCAGCAGGCGCTTTCGCAAGGCCGATGCGATGCCGTCAGCAAACAGCTGGCCAGCGGTAAGATCGGCCCCACCGTTCCACAGCGTCTCACCGACGCCATCGGCCGACAACTTGCCGTCACGAACGAATCAATCAAAGCCGCCGACACCCTCCACGCCGTCGCCGACGAAATGGAATTCAACCGCATAGGAAAACCGCAAGACCATCAGGCGATACGCACGAATATCGTGCTACCGTTGCGGCATCTGGTGACCCAAATGCGTGAAGTGTTGCAGCAACTCCAAGCTGCCAGCAAAATAAATGACCCCGCGCAGCTGCGGGAAAAACTCGAGAAAATTGTCGCAGAGCAAACTGTGATTTATGAGGAAATGGAAAAAATTCTCAAGCATATGCGAAAGCTGGAGAATCGGTTGGAGATAGCACGGCGGTTAGAACAAATTTTGATAATGTCACGCGAACTTGAGGAGATTCTCAGGCAACGGGCAGACGAAAGTACATCCGAAACGTTTGAAGACTAAACTAAAAAGTTTGCAACAGGAAATTAAAATGATCGACAAAACGAAATCAAAATCACGATTGCTTATTCTAGTTGTGTGCGCGTTGGGAATTCTTGCGGGCCCTGCGGTGCTTCATGCGCAGGACTCCACCCCCAAGGACAAAGAAAGCAAAGATCTGGTGCACTCGGCGGCGTTTATAAAGAAGAGGCTTAACGAGCTTTTAGTGGCGATGTCGGATGTGGCGACGCTGCTGGAAAAAACTGAGCCTGAGGTGGCGAAAATTTTGCGTCGGGCGGTGGATTATGCTCAGTCCGAGGACGTTTCCGATAAGCTGGAAGACGTGATTAATGCGTTGCGGGGCGGGTTAGACGAGGCTGCCCAAGTCAGCCACAGTGAAGTTATCGCCGACCTTACTACCATGCTTCGAATCATCGAGGGCGGAGTAAATGAAGATTCCGATATGGACAAACGTATCGCCGAGTTGCGGGCGGTGCGTAATCGGCTCGACAAGACAATCAAAAAGCAAACCGTCGAGGAAAAGAAAACACGCCCCGCCGCCAACGAAAAAGATATCGACGACCAAACGAAAAAGCTCATCGAATATCTGGAAAATATCGTCAAACAGCAGCAGGAACTGATGGGCAAAACCGGCAAACTCAAACCCGCCACCCCGGATGTTAAAAATCTTAGCGAACTTCGTAATACCATTCGCGAGCTTATCAAGCAGCAGGAAAAAATCAGCAAGGCCTCCGACACCTCTGCCCTGGCGAAGATTCCGGTTCTCGGTGAGGCTCAGGCGAAACTGTCGAAAAAAACCCAAGCCGCCATCAAGGCCATCAAAAAATCGAACATCGATCCCAAAACTCGCGACAAAACCGCAGCATTCACCAAAGACGCCGCAGACGAAATGACCCACGCCGCCAAGTCGCTAAGTGAGTCGAACCCCAACTCTGCATCGCCGTCGCAAAAGCGAGCGATGGAGCGACTAAAGGCAGCCGAGAAAAAACTCTCCGAGGCGATAGCGAAAAAAACCGCGGGGCAGCCCAGCAGCGAACTTTCGCAGAAACAGGGCAAGCTCGCCGAGCAGACGGATGGGCTTAAGGACGAGTTAAAAAATATCGCCGACAAGGCGGGCATGGAAACGAAGAAAACCGGCGATCTCGGCAAGGCTGCCAAGTGTATGAAAAAGGCTGAAGATAAACTCTCGTCGCAAGAATCATCTCCCGCGGTAAAGCAGCAGGAGATGGCGTTAAAAGAGTTGAAACGTGCCGTCGACGACGCCAAAAAACTTCGCCGGCTGGCTGCCGAAAAAGCGAAAACGAAAGTACCCGCCGAGCCGCAAAACGAAATCGCCGAAGAAACCAAAAAACTCGCCGAAGATATGAAAAACACCGAATCCAAAAAGCCAATGGCTGGGCAGCCTTCGGTTTCCAAGGCAAGCAAATCAGCGGGGGCGGCGGGGAAGAAACTTTCCAGCGGTAAGTGCGGCGGGGCAAACAGCGACCAGAAAAAAACCATCGAAGAGCTGAAAAAAGCTATGTCACAACTCGACGAAGAAATCGAAGAGCTTGAACGTCTTTCAAAAATGGAAAAACTCGCCAGCATTGAAGAACAGCTGGAGAAAGTTCTCACTGACCAGAAGGAATGTACGCAAAAAACGCAGCGGGTGTATACGCTTCGTGCGAAAACAAAACCGCACTATAACCGCCAAGCCACCCAGACGATTTTGGAAGTTTCCAAACAGGAGAATTCGCTCAGCAAAGACGTTGGTGCGATCCGCCGCCTGCTTGTTAAGGAAGGAACAACGGTGGTTTTCCCCGAAGTTCTCGACGACATCGTCAAGGATATGCAGAGCGTTTCCAAACGTCTGGAGGCGACAGATCCGGGTAAGTTGACGCAGGCGATGCAAAAGGATATCGAAGAAACGATTCAGGAGCTGCTCGACGCCGTCCGTAAGGAGTTGTCGAAAGGACCCGGGCGGAAGAAAGGCGGAGGAGCATGCAAGGGTGGCGGCAAATCTCCCCTCGTTCCCCCGCTGGCGGAGTTGCGTATGCTGCGTTTGAAAATGAAGCGGGTTAATCGGGGAACGAAACGGCTTGAGAAAATGAAAACGAGCAAGATGATAACCGAACCCGAGGCTAAAATCCAACACGCCAAGCTCGCCGAACGTCACAAAAAAGTTCTAGAGCTGGCAGGAAAAATCAAAAGCAAACTTGACAGCTCCCAGCCAAAACTGAAAAATCAGGAGTAAGACATGACCGCAAAACGACTCATAATCGCAATAGTTCTGGTTTTCTCGCTGGGAATTCTCACGAGTTCGCCGGTTCGAGCGCAATTCGTCGACGAAAAATACTCCTCCGTCACCTCACAGGATCAGATCGACGACATTCTCGCGGATCTGTCCAACGAGGAGCTTGAAGCGATGGTTCAGGCTGCCATTCGGCGGCGTCTGGAAGTAGAGCGGCTGCAGACGGCGGCGGAAATTTCGCAGAATATTCTCTACGAACCCGAGCGCATCGAAAAGGCCCTTACCCTGCTGGAGAACGTGGAGAAATCCTCGCAAAGCGACAACATCTCGCGAATTTGCAAGGCCTACGCCATTACCGACGCGCGGTTTGCCGAGCCATATGAACTCTACACCAAAGGCAACTACCAAGCCGCCGCCGCCCTCCTGAAACCCATGCTCAACCCCGAAGAGGAAACGTATCTCAGCGCGGCGATGCATTATGTGTACGGGGTGTCGCTGATTAAGACGGATAAAATTTGGAAAGGCACCGAAGCATTGACGGAAATTCTCGTCAATCTTCCTGACCGCATAAGTTTTGCGTCGGAGGCAGCGTTTCAGGCGGCAGCGGCGTACGAAAAAATGGGCAGAAAAATATACGCCATGCAAATGTACAGCTACGCCATGCAAAATTATTCGCTTACGATGGACAAAAAACTGCTCGACGAAACGACGACAAAGCTTGCGAAATATGAGACGATTTACAAGAACCCCATGAAGACGATCACCGAAATGCTTGGCGAGATCAAAGGACGGTTAGACAAAGATGACACGGGCAAAAAAACGCAGCTCAAGCAGCAAGAAACCCTCGATGTGCTGGATGACTGGATAAAGACGCTCGAAGAAAAAAACCGCCAGAAGGATAATCAAAACCAGAAAAACCAGCAGCGAGAAAAACGCAAGCAGGAAAGAAAGAAGACTGAGGAGGAGAAAAAATCCGCAGGAAAAAAACAGGGCAATCCGTCCGGGAGCAAGCGGTCTAAAACCGGCGCGAGGGCATCAGTGTTGGTACCAGGCCCGGTGAGTACGCCGAACAATATGGCGAAAAAATTTGGGGCAGGATCGTCGGACAAATGGTCAGAAATGCCCGCCAAGCAGCGTGAGCTTATCGAAAATCTAATGCGCCAGCGCACCGCCCAGCGGCGAAGCGGATTGGTTAGCGACTACCATAAAAAAATTGCTGAGGGTGAATAATGCCGATGAAAGCTCCGAAAATCCTGAATATCCTGAAACTTCGGGGGAATTATGCCGCGGCGGCGAGCTTCGTTGTAATGCTGTTCGCGATGATTACGACGAGCGCTGCGGAGACGGTGGAAACGCTCGACATGCAGCAAATCGAAGGGGCAATTGGCACCTTCGACGGAAAAACGCTGACGATCAAAATCGGTGATGGGGTAAAGAAAATTTCGGTCAAAGACCTCGCCGAACTCGTATTGCAAAAACCCAAAAACGCCAAATCCGCCCCCGGCACTATTGTGCTGCAAACAGTATGCGGGGATATCATCCCCGTGAAAAATCTCACGCTGGACAAAGATCAATTCACGCTGCAAAATCCGCTACTGGGAAAAGTCGCCCTGAAAATGGACAAGGTCAAGGTGATTTTCACCCCCGCCGAAAACGAAACTCCGCAGGACGTAATTGACAGCTGCACCGCCAACAAATATAAGCAAGGTTTGCGGGATATGCTGGTGATCGTTCGCAAAAATGGCGTCTTGCAGTCGGCACGCGGGGTGCTAAAGAGTGTCGGGCGGGAAAAAATCGGCTTCCAGCTCAAAGGGAAAGATCGCAGAATTTCCCGGGCATCGGTGCGTGCCATTTGGCTTTCGGAAACGCCCCAAAAACCCGCAGCCCCGCGCGGTGTGCTTATCGCAACCGACGGAACGCGGATTAAATTTACAGCCCTGAAGTTTGACGGAAAAACCGTCGAGGCCGAATCGTGGGTATTCGGAAAGTTGAAGTTCAACCGCCAGATGCTTAGTGGTGTGCGGTTCGTTTCGGATCGCGTCGTGACACTCAGCGAACTGAAACCGACCGATGTTAAGGAACATGGATTCTTCGACAGCAAGACCTATCCCTACCGCATAGACCTTTCGACGACGGGTAAGCCCATAACCCTGGGGGGTAAGGTTTACATTACTGGTTTGGGGCTTCACAGCTATTCGCAAATAACCTATGCGATCGACAAAAAGTATCGCACGTTTTTTGCGATTGTCGGAATCGACGACAATGCAAATTCCGACGGCGAGGCTAGCATCACGATTTTGGGTGACGGCAAAAAGCTGCTGCCCGAGACACAGCTGACAGCTGCGGGCAAGCCCGTCGCGGTTCGCTTAAATGTCACGGGCGTAAAGGAGCTGACGATCATCGTCGACAGCGGATCCGACAAACTTCCCGTCGGTGACCATGTGGATATCGTCGGTGCGCGACTGATAAAATGACCAGGCATCGATGTGATACTCGATAATCTTGGCGCCCACAAACGACAAGCCGCGATTGATGCCATTGAATACGCCAAACCCGCTGCCTACAAAACAATGCGTCGATTACGCGAACGCGGAATGTGGGAAGATGTCGGCATGGCCGTTATCAGAAAAAAGTGTGAACGCAAATTTGTCAACGTCCGGCAGGTTGAAATCTGATAACTAAGTCATGTAGGCTCGGGCGGTGCGACCGCAGCGACCGCTAGCAGCGGGGGCATAATAAAAGAGCTTGGGACTTTGAGATTGGTTGGGGCGTCGGGTATCATCGTCAACCCTTGGGGTTGCCTGCTTGGCCTTCATTTCCAAGCTCGTCCTAAACTGCGCATCAAGATGCGATGGCAATTTTAACCCACTCTAATTTTCCACAGGTTCTTTTCCGAGTACTTCCGAAACAGAAACAGCCTCGCCGCTATCTACGCTCTTGTATGCCGCGATGCCGACCATGATGGAATAGGCTCCATCGCGATGCCCAGCCTTGCGTTTCAGCGGGTCAGCCGGGGCGTTTTCCGCATCAAAAATCTCAGCCTGAATAATCGGGTCGCCCCCGCCATGCCCGCCCTCGCTGATTTCAACCTCGATTTCCCGAGGTTCTTCAAATTCGGGAATCAGTGTGATTGTTGTCTTGTCTTTCACTATATCACCTTGGACGGTCTCGTCGCCTGACATGTAGCTGTTTTCGCAACAGGCGTGTTCCAATCTGCCCTTTGTGCCGTTAAAGGCAATACGGTAGCCTTCATACGGCGAGTAATTGTGCAGCATGTAGCTGAGAATCGCGCCATTTCGATATCTTACGGAAACAGATTCGTTGTCCCAGATTTCGATATCGTCGGCAAAGACACATTTGTCACGGATGTAGTGCGGGGGATATTTTTCGCAATCAAGGTATAGTTCGCGAAGTCTATCTCCATCAGTAATATCAATGTAGAACTGGCACTTGTCCTTTACGGGACAGCCCAAACAACGCTCGCCGTGATCCTGCAGCCCTCGCTCAACAGCCTGCTGCGGTGTGTAAAATTTTCGCGAAGCATGACAGAAAACATTTTCCGGAATATCGTCCAGCCACCAGTTTACGAGGTCGAAATGATGAGTTGACTTATGAACCAGCAGCGACCCGGAATTATCACGATAGCGATGCCATCTCCTGAAGTAATCCGCACCGTGTCGGGTGTCCAGCATCCATTTGAAATCTACGCTCAGGATTTCGCCGATCGCGCCTTCCATCAGAATTCTTTTGACCTGACTACGCGGCAAGGCATAACGATAGTTGAATGTTACCTGCAGGTCTCGCCCGGTTTTCTCAACCGTTTCAAGTATCTCCCTGCAGCTGACTTCATCTGTTGTCATAGGCTTTTCGGTCACAACGTCGCAGCCCAGTTCCATAGCCCGGCAGATATACTCGCTGTGCGTTGCGTCCGGGCCGGTGGTGACGATAACCGTATCGGGCTTTTTCTCCGCGATCATCCGGTCGAAATCCTCAGCTAAGTAAGTTGGAACTTCACCATAGCCTTTTTTCTTAAACTCGCGATTCCAGTAATCCATTCGGCCCTGATTCAGATCGCATATGCCGACAAAATCAACGGTGTCTTTATATTTATCCGTCATTGGATCGCAGAACATACCCGCTCTTCCCCCCATCCCTACCTGAACAAAACGCTTCATGGACATCACTTTACTCCCGTTTTTTTACTAATTATAACCTGCCGGCACTCTGTTAATTTTCATACCACAGGGCCGTATCATAGACAAAAATGTATAGCTTTTCCTTAATTCAAGATTTGCGGCGATTTTGATATGGTATTCCGAGAACCTTAAACCAGACGCATATTATCCGAGTGATTGTACTCTGCCAATCCGGGAAAGCCAGACCTTTTTTGCTTCTACCGGGACTTTATGAGGCCTGAGGCTCCTAAAGTCACATTCACATAACTAATGTTTTAATATAGAGATAAGCTTCATTATTTTTCTAGTACTACAGCTGCGTATTTGATTTTACTGATAGAATCTTAAGGAAACGGGTGTTTCCTTGAGGAGAATCGGCATGAATAACGTGAAAGAATCGCAAGTGTATAAATGGGCTGATGAGTTTGAGGTTTTGTCTCCCTTCACAGAAAACTTGTAACTTTTTACAAATTTTCTGTGAAGGGAGACCCTGGCGGCCATGTTCACGAATCGACAATGCTGGATGTCTTGTTGATTTCGGCCGATGAACATTTGGTGTCGAATGACGGTACAAAAATTCCTTGGCCGAAAGCTTTGGCTGGCGACAAAGGCTATCGTGCAGATTGGATTGATGAGTATTTGCTGGAGCTGGAGATTCGGCCGGTGATACCTTCAAAGGAAAATGAAAACCGTGGGTCGCGGCCGGTAGAATTTGACAAGGAACAATATCGCAAACGAAACATAGTGGAGAGGTTAATCGGCTGGCTGAAAGAAAACCGTAGAGTGCTTAGCCGTTTTGAGAAAACTGCAAAAAATTTCATTGGAATGATCAAGATGGCCTTCATCTACCGATACCTGAGATTGGCAACAAAATGACTTTTCAGACAGAACCTAGTATTTTTCCACATATTGTAGTAGAATGAGTCTTAGGAATTTGGGATTGAATAGCTGTACGGTTGAGGTACTGTACGGTTGGTGTGCAAAAATTCCGGAGGTAAGAGCATCGCAAAAAGCGAACTGGCAACTTTGAGATGCTCTAAGTGAGGTTATCCCGGCGTAAAGCCAGCTGTTAGAGGTTAGTGCGTGGACATCGGCAAGGAACAACAAGGCGCCCAATCTATTTACTCGGATGATTTGCGCAGTTTCGGCGCGGCTGATGTAACCCGCGACGAGGGATACTACACGTCGCTATTTAGCGATCTACCACACGGCATCGTCGAAACCGATCTAAGCGGAAACATTGTGTTCAGCAATCCGGCGCACCACAAAATGCTCGGGTTTCGCGACGGGGCAATTATCGGCCGACATGTTTGCGAATTGATGCCCGACGAATCGCAGCAGCTGAGGTTCCGCGCGTTTCTGCAGGACATACTCGCGAACCAGCCCGCCCCCACACCCTACCGGTCGCAGAACGTCAAAGGCAACGGACAAATTATCGACACACTTGCCGACTGGATCTACAAACGCAACGACAACGGCGAGGTCGTGGGATTTGTGGCGATCATAACGGACATCACCGCGCGAGTGCGTGCCGAAAACAGCCTCCGCGAAAGCGAAGAACGCTACCGGCTGCTGGCGGAAAACGCAAACGATATCATTTCGCGATGTTCACCCGAGGGGTGCTACACTTACGTCTCGCGGGCCTGCAATACGATCCTTGGGTATCGGCCTGAAGAACTGCTCGGGCGAAACATGCAGGATTTCTGCGGCGGCGATCACGTCGAAAAAATTCGTCAGGTAATCGAAAGCAAAAACACCTCGCACCCCGATCGCGCCAACGTCATCGAGTACCCCTTCCGCAAGCACGATGGGGCATACGTATGGCTGGAATCGACGTTTCGGATCATTCGCGGGTTGAAGACCGGGCATATCATAGAACTGATCGTAATCTCGCGGGATATTTCGCATCGTAAGGAAGACGAAGCAAAACGCCACAAACTTCAGTCGCGAATCCAGCAGCTGCAAAAGCTCGAAAGTCTGGGGGTACTGGCTGGGGGTATCGCGCACGACTTCAACAATCTACTGGTGGGCATTTTAGGTAACGCAGACCTGGCGCTGATGGATATTAAACCGTCGGATCCGGCGCACGAACTTATGCAAAACGTAAAAGAGTCGGCCCTGAGGGCGTCGGATTTGACGAACCAGATGCTGGCGTATTCGGGTAAGGGAAAATTCGTCATCAGCAAAATCGACTTAGGCGAACTCATCGGCGAGACGGCGGGGTTGTTGGCCGAGTCGGAAAACGACGACGCAACGCTGCACTGTCAGCTCACCGAAAAATTACCGCCGATCGAAGGCGACGTTTCGCAAATTCAGCAGGTCGTAACGAACATTCTGACCAACGCCATCGAGGCCGTCGCGGAAAACTCCGGAACAGTGACCGTCTTTACCCAGCAAGTCGAGGCCGACGACGATTACATCTCACATTTCTATCTCGGTGAAGACCTCAAGGCGGGGCCGTACGTCAGCCTGAAGGTTGTCGACTCTGGTGAGGGGATGGACGCAGAAACCCGCAAGCGAATATTTGAGCCGTTTTTCTCGACCAAATTCCCCGGCCGCGGATTGGGCCTCGCCGCCGTGCTGGGAATCGTTCGCGGACACCACGGGGGCATATCCGTAACCAGCAAACCGGGTGTGGGTACGACCGTTGAGGTTCTGCTACCGGCGGCTGAGTGATCGGGATAGCAGCAACCCGACACAGACAAAACGCCAGTTCCAAAAACGCTATTTGAGCTTTATCGTTATCCAGTCGCGTTGAGTTTCGACGAGCTGCCCTTCGGGGTTTCGCTTGACTCTGAAAAACACCAGGTAAAGCCTATTTGCCGGGCACTTCTGAATCTTCACGTTTTGCCCGTCGAGGCAGAAGCCCTTAACGCTGCGGGTGCAAAGATACCCACCACCCTTAGTGAGGGAAACTTGCGTAACACCGTCGGTGTCGTAGCGATGCGAGTCTTTACCCAGGTACGCCCAGTTGTGATACCGCTGGTTGTTGTCGCTGTAAGCATAGAGCAGCCCCTCGGGGTTCTGGAAATTCTCGCTGATCTGCGAGGAAGCATCGATAATTTTGTCCATCCGCACCCCTGCTTTTGCCATCTGCAAAGCGTTGGGGTTGAAAGATGCCTGCACCAGTATCGTATCGAGCTTGTCGAAGTAGAAAATCATCTCAAACGGTTTCCTGGTGAGGGTTGCTTCGTGATCGGAAACCGAAATTTTCCTTTCGCCCTGCTGAATGCCGACTGCAAAGCTGGTAGATTTTTCGGGAATGAATTTGTCAAGCTTGGGTTTGCTCCACATGGGAAGGCATCCTGCACACTGCAAAAAGAGGCCCAAAACCCCGCACACGGTGATGCATCGAACCAGACTGTTTTTCACGATAGACATTATATATGCTCCTGTAATACGTAGCGGCACCGCTAAGGTGGCACCTATCTGTGTGATATCGGCCAAAACAGGCGTTTTTCTTGGACGCAAATAGATCGTAAAACATTTCTGGTGAAAAAAAACTGACCTGTTTGCAGAAGTACTTGCATTATCTGTGGGGTTCTGTCGATAGTTTGTTAAACGCACATGCCTGTCCGCACCCGTTGCGGGCTGGGTACAGCTGATTTTTAACGACAAGTCGGGTTGATACCTGCTGCGGTGTGACTTAGAATACATCTTGCGTGTTTGGCCTTTCGCGTAGAAAGGGCCCGCGGATTCAAGAAAGGATATATAGATAATGATTAAGGCGTTGCTGGAAAAAATTAAAACGAAAAAAGCACTCATCGGAGTTGTAGGTCTTGGGTATGTCGGTTTGCCACTCACGCGGGAATTCACCACCGGAGGGGCAAAGGTTCTTGGATTCGACGTCGACGAGACAAAGATCAAAAAACTCAACGCCGGTAAAAGCTATATCGAGCATATCCCTTCCAGCATGGTCAAGAATATGGTCAAGAGCGGTTTGTTCTCGGCTACGAGCGATTTTAAACAGCTGCGCAAGGCCGACTGCATTCTGATCGCCGTTCCTACCCCGCTGAGCAAAATGCGCGAGCCTGACCTTTCATACGTCGAAGCCACCGCCAACGCCATCGCCAAAACACTCCGCCCCGGACAGCTCGTAGTTTTAGAATCGACAACCTACCCCGGAACCACCACAGAAGTGCTGCTGCCGATACTCGAAAAGTCGGGACTAAAGGCAGGTAAGGATTTCTTCCTGGCGTTCTCACCAGAACGCGAAGATCCCGGGCGAAAAGACTACACCACCAAAACCATCCCCAAGGTTGTTGGTGGTAACGACAAAAACTCGCTCGATGCTTCGGTGGCTTGCTACGAAATCGCAATCGATACCATCGTACCCGTCAGCAGCTGCGAAGCCGCCGAGGCCTGCAAGATTCTCGAAAACACCTACCGCAGTGTGAACATTGCGCTGGTCAATGAACTCAAGATGCTCTACGACAAAATGGGCATCGACGTGTGGGAAGTTATACGAGCGGCGTCGACGAAACCGTTCGGGTTCACCGCGTTTTATCCCGGCCCGGGCTTGGGTGGGCACTGTATCCCGATCGACCCGTTCTATCTCTCATGGAAGGCACGCGAGTACAACATGGCTACGCGGTTTATCGAGCTGGCCGGTGAAATCAACGTCGCCATGCCCGAGTATGTCATCCAGAGATTGATGGACGCATTAAACGACCGCAAAAAATCGCTGAACGGTTCCAAGGTGCTCGTGCTCGGACTATCGTACAAACAAGATATCGACGACGTTCGCGAAAGCCCGTCACTGGAACTCATCAAACTTATGCAAGAACGCGGTGCCAAAGTTGACTACAACGATCCACACTGCCCCCGAACCCACAAAATGCGTGAGTACGATCTGAAGATGACGTCAAAACCGCTTACGGCAAAAATGCTCAAAAGCTACGATGTCGTCGTCATCAGCACCGCTCACAGTAAATACGATTACAAGTTCATCGTCAAAAATTCGCAGCTGGTTATCGACACCCGCAACGCGACGGTAAACGTTAAGGTCGGGAGAAAGAAAATCGTCAAGGCCTGATGCAATAACGCAGTATCAACAATAGGGAGATGATACATGTCCCAGCAGCAGAGCAAAAACGCAAACAGTTCCAGCATTGATGAGGATACGGCCCCGAAGAAAAAATCGAAGCTGCGAAAACTGATGTGGTGCGTTCAGTGGGTAATAAATCTGTGCGTGCTGTGCGCGTTGCTGATAGTTTTCACACCGGCCGGTAAGTGGGCGGAAGAAAAACTGATTTCCGTCGACAAACTCGAAAAGGGCGAAACGGCTGACTATATCGTGGTGCTTGGTGGAAATTTTGACCGCACCGTGGAGGCAGCGCGTTTGTATCGCGAAGGCTGGGCGCCGAAAATCATCGTAACGTCCACCGGAGCAAATGCCGACGACATGGCCGACCTCGCCATGGAATTCGGAGTCCCGCGAGCCGACATCATCGTCGAACCAAACTCCACACGAACCGCCGAGCATCCCGCCGCCATCGCCGCCCTGCCCGGTGTCGATAAAGACACGCAAAAATTCATTATCCTGACTTCTGCCCTGCACACTTCGCGGGCACGAGGATGTTTCGACCACAATGGGTTTAAGAACATCATCATGACAAGCCCGGCGTGGCGGTACGGGGGCGAAATGGGATTAGAAGCAGACTCGCCGTACTTACGGTTCGTTAATCTACCAGCCATGTCTCGCGAAGCCGCCGGCTGGGGACTGTATAAAACGATGGGATGGTTATGAACGAACTGCTGCCCGCGCCGGTGGTTTTATTCAGCGACCTGCACCTGTGCTCAAAATCGCACCACCATTGGCAAGGCGAGCTTGAACGCTTGCGAGGACTTTGGGCTGATGCGAAAACCGTTATCTTCAACGGCGACAGTATCTCGTGGAAAATCGCAAGGCATCACGACCAGTGTGAAAAAATCCGGGACGAGATCACCGACTATTTCCGCAGCCACGGTCTGGAAACCGTTTTCATCGCCGGAAACTCCGACCAGGAAGTTTGCAGCCGCGATTACCAGTTCATCCGCGACGAAAAAATACTCGTGCTGCACGGACATGCGATTTTCAAGAGCGTTTCGCCCTGGAATTACCACGCTGCAAAAATAAAACAACTTCGCCATGAGTTTCTCGAATCGATACCGCAAACTTCACGTAACACCCTGGATGTTGCCACACAAAGCGCCCGCACAGCTACGGTTGAAATCCAGCGACAGTGCATGAACAATCGTTGCAAAACGGGATTGAGTTCGTACATCTTTCTAAAGAGGCATAATTTTCGCACGCTGATGCGAATCAGCAAAATTTTGAAAAGCTGGAAAACCGCCCCGAAGCTGGGGGCAGATTTTATGGAACGATACGCCCCGCAAGCGAAATTTTTGATTATGGGGCATACGCATCGCAGCGGGGTATGGAAAATTGGCGAGCGGATCATCATCAACACCGGCAGCATCAAAAAACCGCGTACCGCCCTTTACATAAGGATTGAAAACGACGTGCTAAAAGTGTTCCGCATCCGGCGCGACAAAAAGCAACTCATCTGCGGGCAGCTCGTGGAAGAATTTGAAGTCTAGCCGTACGAGCTTCGATTTAGTCGGCCTTCGTATCAGGTTTTGCCGCCGGTAATTCTTTCGCAGCAACCACCTTCAATTTCAGTCGATTCGGCGAGAACCCCGTAATTTTGACTTTGATTGTTTTCAGTTCGGCGAGATTATCCGCAAAATTCTGCGTTGAGAATTCGTAGTCCACATCCACGTTGGCCAGTGACTTTGTAATCTCTCGCAGCCGCAGGGCCTTAACCCCGCGAAGTTTTTCAACCTCTGTCTCGAAGATTTTCCAGTCGGCGTAGGTCATGTTTTCGATTTGCAGATTTATGTCGCGGGTAACATTGACCTGCTTGCGCCATGCCTCCACGACAGCTCCCAGCAACTTAGGCCCTGCCTTTTTCGCGAGCTTGTCCAACGCCTTACTCTCCCCGCCGGTTTTCTTGAGCGAGTTAACCGTTATCGGGCCAAAAACTTTCGACACTATCAGCTGTGCCGAATCGGTGCGGATCACACGCACCACCAGCTTCGCCGAGTACTGATGCATCTTGACGTCGCCGACAGTGATATCACCCGCGTACTCCGCCCCAGCTGTGCCGATGATGATTACGTCGGCGTTGAACTTTTTCCCGATCGCCGCGGCATCGACCAGATCGTCCTTCCCCGCCGCCAGCATAATGTCACGCTGATTAAGCGCCGTCGCCGTGCTCTGATCTATCAGCTTGATTCCCTTGTCGATGAAAAATTCTTCCAAACGCCCCTGCGCCACGCCCTTGTCTTTCAGCTCGGTGGCGACGCGTTTCCAGACCTTAAAATTGTCGCGGGACCGGGCCGAATCTGTTCGCGATGCTTGTGCGACGCGAATTTCTTCAGCGGCGGTATTTTCTATCCAGCGAGAACGATCTCGACGAGTCATGGACGCCCAGTTGCGAGGCCGTTGTCGCCCTGACCACCAGCTGAAATTTCCACGGACTGTATCAACATCGGTACGCCGCTCAGCCGCGGCCGCCCGGGCAGATTCCCGGCGCATTTGCGAAATCAGCGTCGCCGTCCTGGTACGCTCAGATGCCGACTTGGCGTCAAGCTCCAACTCGTTAACCATTTTCACCGTCGACTCACCAATAACCATGATAACCCGCGGATTGTTCTCCTGATGGTACGTGTGGGCGATGGCGGCCCAGTTTTGCTCGAATTTCTGCGTAGACACCAACGCTCGCACGCGGGCGTGGTACATTCCGTCTTCGATCCAGCATTTGGGGGTGTCGTGCTTTTTTACATATCCGACGGCGTCGGCGAAGACTTTATCGTATATCCCCTGATAGTTCTTGGTTTTAGAGCGAGACTTGATAAACACACCGCACCCTTGCTCGACAGCCTTTCGCAGCGCTTTTGCGACGGCTTCATCGCGGGCCTTTGGGGTCGTCCCCGCGGCCGACTCGGTAACCGTCACCCAAGTGTCGCGAGATTTTTCTCTTATTTTCTGCGCGGCGGCTGGTAGAGCAAGCGAAAGTAAAACACCAAACAAAACCGTGATTATTGCAGGATATCGAAGCATTTTGTGAATCTCCAATGAGTTAGAGGCTGTTTTAGGACAGCAGTAATTATTCTTCGGTGTGCAGCAGTGTCATGTGAACAGGAAAATGTTGGTCAGTCAAATTATTTTTTCACTAAGTGCTTGATTTTTGCCCTACCTTTGCCGAATCATACAGGGTAAAGTACAGGGTACTTCTAATTATTTGACAATCTGCTAAACCGCTTCCCGCGATAGCCAATAAACATTGGACCCTAAGGCGGGTTGCGTAGTGAAGAACTAATTTTAGAGTTTATCTACAGTTCACATAGACCATTGGCGACGGGGTAGAGGAGATTTAAATATGGTGCGGACGTTTCGTAAGTGTACAGTTTTGCTGCTTTGTGGTGTTGGTGCGTTTTTTGCGGCCGGGTGTGAGACCAAACCCATCGCGATTAGCTATTATCGCCCGGCACAGTATAAAATTCCGTCAAGCGTAAAGAAGCTGGCGATTGTGCGGTTCGGCGGTAAAGGCAGAACCGAACGAAAATACGGCGAGATCGCCTCGGATAAGCTCGCCTCGACATTAAACGCTTACAATCAGAGGTACAAGCGCTTCGAACTCTACGACCGCAAACGCGTTTCAGCCATCATGGACGAACGTGACTTTCAGCTGTCGATCACCGACACAGATGAGGCCGTCAAGCTAGGTAAGATCGCTAAAGTCGATGCCATGATCTACGGAACAGTCTATGTTGTTGCCAAAGACGAAAGGCTCACCAAACAATATTACGATTGGAAAAGCGAAACAACCAAAACCCGCTCCTACATTCGCAGATATGCCTCGGCGGCGGTTACCTTCACTATGGATGATATCCATACGACCAAGACGCTCTGTACGGTAACGATCACAAACAATTATGACTCCGACAAGGGGCAAAGCAGCTGGATGGGTACTGATCCAAAACTGCTTCCCACTGATCAGGTCGTCGACCGCCTTATCCAGATGTGTGTCGACCAGTTCATCCCAAAAATCAGCCCGCACCAGGTATTTGTGAATTTGCGGTTTGAAAAAGGCAAGAGCAAGGCAGTCAAGGAAGGTAACAAATTCGCACTGGAACGCGAGTTTGGCGATGCTCTTGAGTATTACCGCATGGGTCTGGTAGAAAAACCCGAAGACCACGGAGCGATGTTCAACATCGGAGCATGTTACGAGGGGATGGGAAACTTGAAAAAAGCCCGCGAATACTACAACAAGGCCATCAAGATGAAGCCGGAAAAAAAATACATCAAAGCCAGGCGTCGCGTAAGGCTTGAGGGGCAACGAATAGGGAATCGGTAAAAAACATCAGTTAGTTACCACGCAGAAACAAAATCATGCCCGGTAGCGGGCAAGGCAATCAATTTAGGAGAAACGAAATGAGTAAATTACAAAAATGTCTATGGGTTGCACTGGGCGTTGCTGTTTTAATGTGCAGCTTGACCCCGGTTTTGGCCGAAGACGCCGTAACCGCACAGCGGGATGCCCAGCGTAAGCTGCTGGCCCAGCGGGCTGCCCGTGCCGACGCCATGAGAAAATTGGCCGAACGCATCAAAGGCCTCCGAATCACGTCCAGCACCACCGTGCAGGATTTCGTCACAGAAGACGACACCATCGACACTGCCCTTCGCGCCTGGCTGCTGGGAATGAAGGAAGAAGGAAAGTACAAGCACAACAACGACGGCACATGCGAAATTACGATGTCCGTTACGCTGCTGACGGTTGAGGATGAACTCACGCGGCTGCACAAGGCCTACTACAAGGGCAAAAAGTACAAGATCAAAGACATTCAGAGTATGCGGCGGATCAATAAGCTTAGCAAGATCACCGAAACCGGCATGGGTGCCATGCCCGAAGAACTCGACGAAAACCCGCTGTCACCGACCGACGCATCAGGCCGAAACCCCGCCAAAGTTCCCGACTACTGGACCAAGCATTGTACCGGTCAGGGTAGACTGATGGCAGTGAAAGCCGCTCGCGTCGATGCCATGCGAAGACTCGCCGAACGCATCAAGGGCACGCGAATTACATCCGACACGACCGTGCAGGATTTCGTCACCGAATCTGACGACATCAACATGGACATGCGTGCATTCCTCAAGGGCGCAAAGGAAGTCGGCGTACGATACCATCGTAAAGAGCTTATCGTCGAAGTGGAAATGGAAGTTACGCTGAAAACCGTTGTCGCCACCGTTCGCCGTCTGGTAAACGAACGCTACAAAGGCAAGAAGCAAAAACTCAAATATATCGACGAGTACATCGAAAAAGTTCGCTACGACAAGATCGTCGAAACCGGCATGGGTGTGCCTCCGAAAAGGTTCCTCAAGGGTTACACTGAAGTGCAGATCGCCGTTTTGACAACCGCCGCCGCTGCCCCGCCATGGGCCACCGACACGCTGCGTGCCAAAGGCCAGGCTGCCGTCGATACCGAAAATCCGAATCAGGCCCAGGCGAAACTGATGGCCTACCGCGCTGCCGAACTCGACGCCAGACGAAAACTCGCCGAAGAACTAAACGGGCTGATGATCCGTTCCGACACGTCGGTCAAGGATTTCGTCGCACAGGACGACACCATCGACACCCGCATGACGGCCTTCCAGCTGGGAGCGAAAGTCGTTAAGAATTCGCAGAAACTAAACGCCGACGGAACTGCAGAAGTGACAGTCGAAATCGAACTCAAGCCTCTGTGGAACATCATTCTGTACGGCCAGAAACGTGGGCTGAGACTTAAGTAAACCAGGGAAACATCACGCTATTGAATCGAACAAAATCTAGATAGGAGAATACTATGAAACGTTTTATATTTGGAATGCTTGCTATGGTTGCACTTGCTGGTTTTTGCCTCTCGGCCGGCTGCGAAAAAAATGAAATGGAAGTTCAACGCACCGAAGAACGCACAGAGGTCATCTCGCAGGAACCAATAGTTACACCATAGAACTAAATGGTTTTTAAAAACCCCCAGGCTTCGTGACAACGGGGTCTAGGGGGTTTTTAATTTTCGATATTTCAGAATCGAATCAGAAGGGATGTGAATCATGCGTAGCTTTTTCCTTTTAATGCTTGCGGTGGTGCTTGTGCTGGGCTGTTTTGCGACCCCGGTAGTTGCCGCCAACAAAAATCTCGTAACCGTTACCGTCGTCGGGATGGGCGAGTCTGAGAAAGACGCCATTAAGGATGGCAAGCGCAAGGCCGTCGAGCAAGTCGCCGGGACGCTGGTATATTCCGCCTCCAAAACGAAAGATTTCACACTCATTCGCGACACCGTGCTTACCCGTTCGGCCGGTTTCGTGCAGTCGCATGAGGTGCTGTCTAAAAGAATAACGACGGACGGAATTTACGAAGTCAAAATGCGCGTCACGGTTTCCAAGAAAGGAATCGTGGATCGATGGGGCGTGGTGACGAATCTGCTGAAGGACATGGGGCGGCCGAAAATCATGGTCTTCATCCGCGAAAAAGTCGGAAACGATTGGCAGGAATCTTCTACGGTGCAGACGCGTGTGGAAAATAGGCTGTTGAAAAACGGATTTCTGCTGGTTGACCGCGATCAGTTAAAAGCCATCGATAAAAAGGATATCCAGGCCGCCATCGCGGAGGACAAGCCCGAAAAAATCCAGGCCATCGCGAAGAAATTCGGTGCCCAGATTTTCATTACCGGCGTGGCACAGGCGACGACTTCCGGCGCACGCAACATTAACGGCCGACGCCTCCATATCTACGAGGCCGACGCGAATGTCAAAGTTTTCCGTTCGGATACGGCCCAGTTGCTGGGTTCCATTCCCGGCCGCGCCACCCGAGGTGTACAAGGCGTCGCACGATCCGCCGCCAAACAAGCACTCGACGGGCAGGGCCGGATGCTGGCACCGATGATTACGAACGACATCCTGCGATTCTGGATGGACGTCATGGACGGCCGCGGCGAAGTGCAGCTGAAAATCGACGGGATCAGTTTCGGCCAATACGCCAAGCTGAAAAAGGCTCTGGGGAAGGTCAAGGGCGTAAACGACATCAACGCGAAGTACAGCAACAAGGTTGCCGATATTTCTATCGAGTCGGATATGCAAGCTGAGAAGCTCGCCGAAAAACTCGCTGAGGATTTCGAGGACATACTCGAAATTACGGACGTTTCGCAGAACGTCATCAAGGCCGACTACAAAAAGGCTGAATAGATAGAGCAGTTAACGATTAACCCCGCCAAACGAAGCCCGGTCTGTCGGCCGGGCTTTTTTACGCGCTAATTTTATCCGCAAATAAAATACCCCAAAACCACAAACAGCCGATGGTGAGAATCGAACTCGCAACCCCAGCTTTACGAAAGCTGTGCTCTACCGTTGAGCTACATCGGCCTATCCGCCGCATCGCGACGGGTGCGATATTGTAGAAAATAATCCCAAAAATGACAAGAGGTTTACCTCAGAATCGTGAATATTGCTCACTTGAAATTTGGTTATTCTATGAGCATCGCGCCGGGGGCAGGATGAGTGGCAAAAATTGGTGGGCGGCGATGGTATTGTTTTTTAAAACCGTCGGAGATCACTTGCGTAACTGACTCCGCGTGGTTTTCCTCGACCAGCACAATTGCGCACCCCCCAAACCCACCACCGGTCATTCTCGCTCCGAATACTCCGGATCGCGGAATCGCAAGATCAACGATTGTGTCGAGTTCGGGGCAACTGACTTCAAAGTCATCCCGAAGCGATGCGTGTGAGGCGTACATCAACTCGCCGAATTTTTGCAGGTATCCATCTGCTTTAAAGGTAAGCAGGTCGGCGGCGGCGAGGGTTCGTGCGATTTCGGTAACCACATGCCGTGAGCGTCGCATTTGCAGGTCGCTGATCTTACTGGCTGCGACGGCTTGGGCGATCATTTCTTCTGTCGCGTCACGAAGGGCGGGAATCCCGAGAATCTCCGCCGCCGCCTCACACTGCTTTCGGCGAGCGGGATAACCACCATCACCAATATCGTGCGACACCTGCGTATCAACAACAAGCAAAACTGTGTTTGGTGCATCGAAGGGTATCTGACGCGTTTGGCCAGAGCGGCAGTCCAAAAGCAGGGCATGATTGGCTTGCCCCATGACGGAAATGGACTGATCCATAATTCCACACGGTGCGCCTGCGAAGGTGTTTTCGGCATGCTGACAGATTTTCGCGAGGAGATGCGGTTTGACACTGGATTCGCTACCACAAACCGCCAGAAGAGCAACGCCAGTGGCGACTTCCAGCGAGGCAGAGCTGCTAAGCCCGGCGTTGAGAGGAACGTTGCTGTCGAAAAGTATATTGCATCCAGCAAGCTCGATTCCGTTTTCGATAAGCCCTGCTGCAACACCGCGACAATAATTTCCCCATGCGTGCTGCCCCGTTTCAATCGCAGTACACAGGTCGATTTCGTCGCACTTGTTCGGTTGCTGGAGCGAGGCGAAGACTACTCGTCCATCGTCGCGTGGTGCCCAGGCGGCGAGGGTTCGTTGCTCGATTGCTATGGGTAAAACGAATCCGTCGTTATAGTCGGTATGTTCACCGATGAGATTGACTCGGCCTGGTGCGGCGACGATGCCTTTTGGGGTTACCCCAAACGCTTTGCGAAATTCGTCTTTTATCTTTTGGGTACTCATAGTTCTTCTTTAAGTTTTCGCAGCAGATCGAGTGCCTGCATCGGGGTCATGTTTTCGATATCGGCGTGCTTGATTTCTGAGGCCACCCGGGCGGACGGATCGGCGAAGAGATTCATTTGCGCAGCGGCCGCCTTGGCACGCTGGGCGAGTTCCGGCATATCAAGGCCTTGCGCGAGATGCGCCTGCAGCTGTGGCAGCAATTCTTTCGCGCGATTCACAACGTCGCGTGGCACACCGGCCAGCCGGGCCACATGCACACCGTAGCTCTGGTCGGTTCCGCCTTTGACGATTTTGTGCAGGAAGATTACTTCGTCGGCCCATTCGCGGACGGCGACGTTAAGATTCGTCGTTCCGTCGAGGAGCGTTTCCAGCTCGGTAAGTTCGTGGTAGTGCGTGGCGAAAAGCGTGCGGGCCTTGACATGCAACGCGATGAATTCGCAAATCGCCCACGCCAGAGCGAGTCCGTCGCAGGTGCTTGTTCCTCGCCCGACCTCGTCGAGAATCACCAGCGAACGCGGCGTGGCGTTGTTGAGGATGTTCGCGGTTTCGACCATCTCGAGCATAAACGTGCTCAACCCGCGCGAAAGTTCGTCGGCGGCCCCGACACGAGTGAAGATGCGGTCCGTCAAACCAATCGTTGCCGACTCGGCCGGGATAAACGACCCAGCTTGGGCCATCAGCACCAGCAACGCCGTCTGGCGAATGTATGTACTTTTGCCCGCCATGTTCGGCCCGGTAATAATCAGCAGGCGATCATCTTTCGCGCCCATTTTTACGTCGTTGGGGACAAACTGATCTCGCAGCTGCTGGGCTACGACCGGATGTTTTCCGCCCGTGATATCCAGCATGTTTTCCTGCGTAATTGTCGGCCGAATATACCCGCGTTCGACAGCTACCTGCGCCAACCCGCACAAAACGTCCAACGTCGCCAACGCTTCAGCTGCCCGCTGAAACGCCTCGGTATACGATGCCAACTCGCACCGCAACTCCTCGAAAAGTCGATGCTCCAAATCGCGCCCGCGTTGGGCAGCGGTGAGAACTTCCGACTCGTACTTCTTGAGTTCGTCGGTAATGTATCGCTCGGCGTTTTTGAGCGTCTGCTTGCGAACGTAGTCGGGGGGCACCTTCTCGGAATAGGCGTGCGACACCTCTATGTAGTATCCGAAAACGCGATTGAATCCGACCTTCAGCGGAATTCCCGCCTGCTCGGTTTGCGTCTGCTGGTAATTCGCCAGCCACGTTTTCCCGTCCTGCCCGATGCTTCGCAAATGATCGAGCTGTTCGTCGAATCCCGACGCGAGAACCCCACCGTCGCGCAAAACGTTCGGGCAGTCGGGGTCGATAGCGTTTGCGATCAGCTCGGCGGGGCGCTCTAATCCGAGCAACGCGGGTTGATGCTGCGCGACGATATCCGAAGCAGCGACGGCCGCGGAAAGTTGCTCGGCCAGTGCCGGTAAAATCGCAAGCGTTTGCCCCAACCCCACAAGCTCGCGAGGCCGAACGCGCGACATCGCAATGTTCGTCGAAATTCGGTCGATCTGCGCACAGTTGGCGAGAAAATCGCGAATGCTTTCGAGCATGTCACGCTGATCAGCGAAAAACTCAACCGCGTCCTGCCGGGCCGTAATCCCAGAATAACTCACCAGCGGAAACGTCAACCAACGCTCCAACAATCGTGCACCCATCCCGCTACAGGTTTTGTCGATGCAACCCAGCAAGCTACCGGCGCGTTTGTTGCTGCGCAGGGTTCGGTGAACTTCGAGGCAGCGTAGCGTGTTACCGTCGATGGCCATGAAGTCGGTAGGCTCAAATTTTTTCAGCGTACAAATGTGGTCGAGCGCAGCCTTCTGCGTATCACGAAGATACTCAATCACGCCACCCGCCGCCGACACACTTTCGTCCCATCCGTCAATACCGAACCCCTCGAGAGTTTTGGTTTTGAAATGTTCGTTGAGCGTTTTTTCCGAGGCGTGGGCGTCGAAACTCCACGGCGGCCGCGAGGTACCCGGTGCATCGAGCGCAAGACGCAAATTATCGCGCCATTGCGGAGTGTCAAATTCGCTGCCTTCGGGATAGATAACCTCGGCCGGGCCGATGCGGACGAGTTCGTCCATGGCGTGATGCTTCGGAACGTTCATCGTCCAGAACGATCCGCTGGAAAGCTCAACCCATGCAAGCCCGACCATTGACTCGCCGTTAGAGTCGGCGGATTTTGATTTTGACGGCACAGCAAAAACGCCCGCGAGATAATTCCCCACCCGCTGATCGAGCAGAGTTTCGTCGGTGAGCGTTCCGGGCGTCACGAGGCGAACAACGTCGCGTTTAACCACACCCTTTGCCTGCTTGGGATCCTCAACCTGCTCGCAGATCGCCACCCTCTGGTCGGCCTGTATGAGTCTCCCGAGATAATTGTCGAGCGCGTGATACGGAATCCCCGCCAGCGGCACAGCTGTCGGGCCTTTCGAGCGGGCCGTCAGCGTGATGCCCAAAATTCGCGACGCGGTCTTGGCGTCCTCGTAAAACATCTCGTAAAAGTCGCCCATCCGAAACAGCAGAATATAGTCCGGGTACTGCTCCTTGAAGGAGTGGTACTGCCGCATCGCAGGAGTATCGAGTTTTACTGTTTGCTCCGTCATAGTGAAGGGGAAATGATAATCCATAGGGCGAGGTTTTTCACGAGAATTCTTATCTGGGTGATGTGTTGGGTGCCATACTTCTATTCAATAGAAGCATGTCTTGATCTTGGTAAACACGGATTTTGTTCTGTCATGCTCGGCCACGACCGGGCATCCAGGGGGTCGTAGCACAACAGGTAATAAAAAACCCGCGAGAATCGTAAGAGTGGAATATCCAACACCCAACACTCAATGTCCAATTTTCAAGGTAAGAGAACCACAGCCCGGTAGCACCGGTGGCGATAAAAGACACAGATAGACACAGATTTTTTTGTCACCCTCGCGAAAGCGGGGGTCCAGTATTTTCTGGGTGGCTGGGTGCCGTGGTTGCGGTGTTTGCAACCACGTTTAACAAAAATTCCGATTCCCGTGGTTATCCCGCGAAACGCGGTGTAACCACGCCACCCGTCGTAACATTGTAGACTTACATTACGGCATTGCAGGCTTACATCGTGACATTGTAAGGTTACATTACGGCATTGCAGGCTTACATCGTGGCATTGTAAGGTTACATTACGGCATTGCAGGCTTACATCGTGGCATTGCACGCTTACATTGAGGCATTGTAGACTTACATTACGGCATTGTAAGGTTACATTACGACATTGTAAGTTTACATTGAGGCATTGCACGCTTACATTACGGCATTGCACGCTTACATTGAGGCATTGTAAGCTTACTCCGAGGCAAAGTAAGTTAACTCTACGGTAAAGTCAGCTTACTCTGTGGCAAAGTCAGTCAACTCTACGGCAAAGTCAGTCAACTCTACGGCAAAGTCAGCTTACTCCGAGGCAAAGTAAGTTAACTCTATGACAAAGTAAACGATCAAAATAACGCATAAAGCGTTGATATTAAGGATGTTAAGCTAAAAATCGCAAAAAGGACCCATTTCCAAGCCGAAATCCCCCGCCGGTGGGAGTGATGCTGATGGTGGCGCCGCTGGCGACGGGGATCCAGTTCTTTCTGGGTGCCATGCTTATCTCAGCATAGCGGGTAAGCATGTGGGAAACGAGCGAATACAAAACATGCTTCTGCGAGCAGAAGCATGGCACCCGGCTTTTTTAAAGTGGTTCCAAGGAAAACCTGTAAACAAGAACGAATAGATTACTTTACAATACGAATGTTGGATGTTATTTTACATTGGTCGCCAATAAATGGAGATTTTGTGTCGAATGGGAAGTTATGCGTCACAAATGGGAGATGTTATGCCACTCAATATTAATTGTCCAAATTGCGGACAGCCAGCCGTAGTCCCTGATGCAGCGATTAACAAACAGGGACGATGGATGGAAAACAAATCAACAAGGAAATGCGTTTGTTGGGCTGGGCGAATTATTCTCCCAAATCCCGATAAACCGGAAAGGGTATAATTATGAAAAATTCATTGTATCTAGCAGTTGTGATTGCAACCTTATTTTTTGGAACGAACACTGTATTTGCGGATGAATCTACTGAGCAGGAAATCAGAACGCTCCGGGCTGAAAATAAACTACTCAGGTCCACTATAAAAAGGCAAAAGAAGAAAATCGCAGAGCTTGAGAATAAAGTAAAAGCTATGGATTCGGGAACAAAAAAGGATGCACCAACCAAAACCGAAATAAAGAAGACTCAAAAAAATAAGGCTGCCAAGCTAATAACTCGAACCAAGCTGATATCTATCGCGAAAGAATATCTGCACACTCCTGAAAAATTAACCCAAGTAAAACGTAAAAGATATCGAGATAAAGTTGAAACTGAAACTAAAAGCAAATTAATCGACCAGCATATAAAGATACAAGGCACGCTTACAGATGTCAGTGCCACAAATACGGGAAAGTTTCGCGTCAGCGTAGTATATAAAAAAAGAGTAAGACACAGGGGGGGAGGACACGCTAAGCGAACAAGAAGTATCCAGCCCAGTAACTATATATATATTGACTTCATTACTGGAGACAAAAGAGTAATAGACCTTGAACCTGGAAGTGACGTAACGGTTGAAGGTGTTATAGATAGTTATAGCATTGGTAGCGGATCTTTATTTAAATCCGGTAGCGACACCATAATCCGCCTAGAGCTTAAAAACGGGGCAATTATAAAGAAGGGCGAGTGACTCTGCTGGGAAAAGAATTTATAGCCTTTATCAGCGAACCACAATCCCCCATGGCTACCCCTTCGGTGTTGCCACGCCACCCGCCATGATTTAACAGTTGCTCCCAACTTTTGTCAATTGCTAATACTTGATCTCGTCAACGCGGCAAATCTCGTGATTAGTTTCTCCTCGTTAGCATTTTCATTCGTTCGTGGAATGGATGAGAGGTATTGTGTTCAGCATTCAGCGGAAGGTTTAAGTGCTTCTGAATGATAAGCTTCTCAATGTCACCAATATCCCCTTGACTAAAATCGTGAGGCACAATGCCCCCGCCCTTAACAACCCAACAGACAAAGGCGTTTTTCGCCATCCAATCTGACAATTGCTTTTCGTCGAAATCTAGCAACAGTTTCAGCTTTTTTCTGAGAGTGGAAACGGATTCAGAATTTCCACAGTGGAATTGGCGTATCCTACGGTCAAGATTGTTTGAGATTCCAACATATATCAGCACCTTCTTGGAAAACATTCCGCCAGCTTTTACGCAGCCTCTCGTTGGCACTCCATGTGGAACCTCCTTGAAGTACCACCCATAGATACCTGGATCAGGCGGAATACACGGGGACTGAGTGATAATCTTCGTTACACCAGCAAGAAATGAGGGTTTTCTAAACGTCTTGGCGACCTTCTTGGCTACACGTTTCAATTGTTTCAAATCTGCCATTAATGCGATCCTCTTACTACAGAAAATTCCCATCAGCCATGGGCCGGGTTTTAACCCGGCGTTGTTTTGGTAGCCGCAACTTTACATAATGCCGGGTCGAGACCCGGCCTACAAGCAAAAAAATCCGTGTCTATCAGTGTTAATCCGTGGTTCTCTTTCTTCTCTTCTCTGCAATTCCGAAATCCGAATTCCACAATCCGAAATAGGCCCACGCTAGTGGGCAGCGAGCATCACGAGGAATGCAAAAGCGATTGGGGCAGCGAGGAGCGGTGAGTCGAGAATATCCAACACTCCGCCGAATTCCGGCACGACAGCACCGGAGTCTTTGACCCCGGCCGAGCGTTTCATCAGCGATTCGCACAAATCTCCGAACTGCCCGAAAACCCCGACGATTACCGCGAATAAAATCGCCACCGAGCTGCCCAAAACCGGCGCGGCTGTCCACTTTAGCAGCCACCACCCCAACAGCCCGACGATAGCGGCGGCGGCGAGGCCACCGGCGAGGCCTTCCCATGTTTTACCGGGGCTTAACCACGGAATCAGCTTATGCTTGCCGAAAAACGATCCGGTAAAGTACGCTCCGATATCGGTGCACTTGACAGCTGCGAGGAAAAGTATCAGAACCTCGAGGCCGTAAAACATTCGGATTTCGAGTATGCATCCGGCACAGGCCCCGATGTAGGCGATGCCCAAAAACGTGCACGCCACCGAACGCAAAGCATCTTTTAATCGCGCGACAATCATCTGCTCTAAAAACGCCAATCCCAGCACCAGCAGAATTCCGCTACGCGTGCCGAACAGGAAAAGTATCTCCTGCAGCCATCGCGGAAATCCGCCCAGCTCGCCATGCCGCTCCAAACCCGTAATCCACGACCCAACGACCAGCAGCACAATCCCCACGATTCCGCTGACCCACAACACCCGCACGCCGGTAGTTTTGACCATCCGCGCAAATTCGATGAAGCCCAAAATCATGATCGGAAAAAACACGATCACCAGCGGTAATCCACGCAGCGACATTTCCCCGCAATGTTTTCCTTCGAGGAACCAGTCCAGAAGAAATATGCCCACCAGCAGAGCGATCATCGAGCCGCCAAACGTGATGCGGGTTATCATTGTTTTTTTCATAATATCAGCCTTCCTGTAATTGTCAGCCCAATGGGATCTTCGTACAATGAGTATTAAACGCAATTTTGTCCATTCAACCAAGATGAAAATTTTCCAAAATCCCATAGGCATTGCAAAAACGCTTGATATACTGAGGAATTCGTTTGCCATCATTGAAGGAGCTTGGAGTTACGTATGGAACTTAAACAGTATCTGAAAGAAGAAAGCGTTTTTGTCGCTGAAGGGACCACGAAGCAACAAGTCCTGGAAGAGTCGGCGGATGTATGCGCAGCTGCGACGCACATCGACCGCAAGACGTTGCTGGAAGCGATTAACCATCGCGAAAGTTTGATGAGCACGGGTATCGGGCAAGGGTTGGCCGTGCCGCATGTGCGACTGGCCGAAGCAAAACGCCCTGCCCTGGCGGTTGCGATTTGCCCCGACGGTATCGCCGACTACGCCGCCATCGACAATAAACCCATAACCATCGTCGTGCTGATCGTTGCGCCTCGGGGCCGGCACGAAACATATATACGCTTGCTCGCCGAGGTCGTCGAAGTTCTCAAGCAACCCGAACTGCGCGAAAAAATCATTACCGCCGACACGCCAACGCGGGCGTACCAAAATCTGATCGGAGAAAACTAATGGCTACCATCCCATTGGGGGTAATTGAAACCGGACACTTGTCCATCTTGCTGCTGTTGGGTTTTGCGTTGTTCGGCGGATCGATGGGGGCGAGGTTATTCCAGAAAATGCGAATTCCGCAGGTCGTCGGATACATTGCCATCGGTTTGCTGATAGGTGAGAGCGGGTTCAAACTCATAGCGTCAGCCGACGTCGAAAATTTTCGGCAGTTCAATTATTTCGCGCTGGGCATCATCGGATTTCTCGTCGGCGGTGAGCTTAAGGGCGCGATCTTCAAAAAGTACGGCAAGCAGTTCATGGCGATTCTGCTGGGCGAAGGCTTGGGGGCCTTTCTGCTGGTTGGAATTTCGACGGGTTTGTTCCTGTACTTTCTGATCGACAATCCCACCATCGCGTTGGCTGGTGGCATCGTGTTTGGCGCAATCGCGTCGGCCACCGACCCAGCGTCGACCATCGACGTTTTGTGGGAGTATCGCAGCAAGGGCGTGCTGACGACGGGATTAGTCGCGATCGTTGCCCTCGACGACGCATTGGCGATGACGTTGTACGGTTTGGGAACCGCAGCTGCGGGAATGCTGATGGGCGGGTCGGATTCGTTTGCCGTCGCCATCGGAAAAGTCTGCATCGAACTCTTCGGTGCAATCGGCGTTGGGGCAGCAGCCGGTTTGATACTGAACTTCATCATCCGCCACCTCCATCAACCCGACAAAACTCTCACCGTCGCCATCGGATCTATCCTGATTGTGATCGCCGCGTCCGTAATTTGGGAGATGGACGTAATCCTGGCGACCATGACCATGGGCGTTGTGCTAATCAACATCGCGCCGCGCCGCTCAAAAGACCTTTTCAAAATCGTCCGCAGTTTCTCTCCGCCGATATACGTAATCTTCTTCGTGCTCGTGGGGGCAAGGCTTGGCATCGGGTCAATGCCTGGTTGGATGTGGGGCATCGTGGGATTGTACGTGTTTTTTCGCACGCTTGGCAAAATGGTCGGAACGTATGTTGGTGCCAAAATCACCAAGGCCCCGGCCGTAATCCAAAAATACGCGGGAATGGGCCTGTTCGCTCAGGGCGGAGTGGCGGTGGGTCTTTCGATTATGGCTGGGCAGCATCTTGGGGACTACGAAGTCACCGGTGGCATGATGCTCGGTGATATGATCATCTTCGGTGTGACAGCAACAACGCTAATCGTGCAAATTCTCGGCCCGCCGATGGTTAAGTTGGCGATTCGGCTGGCGGGTGAATCCGGGATGAACATCACGCGCGAGGATCTCCTGAAATCTTACAGCGTCGCGGATATAATGGTAGCTGACCCGGCGACGTTATCCGAGGGCGACTCGTTCCACAAAATCATGCAGACGCTCAGCACCACCGACGCGATGACGTATCCGGTCGTCGACGAAAACAAAACGCTGCTGGGTATCATCACGGTGGAGGGGCTAAAAACGTCGCTGGGCCAGCAGAGTCTCTCGCAGCTATTGGTAGCCTACGACCTTATGCAATCTCCACCGGACACCGCCTCGCCCGACATGCCGCTCGAAACAGCAATGACACTTATGCGCGAACAGAACCTGGAATACTTAACGGTTACGTCACCGTCGCAAGATGGCGACGGTAAGCAGCTGGAAGGTTTGCTGGAATATCGAAGAGTCGAACGGAAACTCGATCACGAACTTCTCCGCCGCCAGGAAGCCGCCTCCGATTGCGAACAATCGATGCTGCTGAAGGCTGCGATTCAAAAACATCGTAAAAATACTGGTCTGACGAGCGAGAAATGACGATTATTTATTAGAGGCTGTTTCAGTGGGATGTGTATGCATTGTGCGAAACGCAACCGCTGCGGTAACCTCGGTAGAAGGAGCTTTGCGATGAAAACATTGGGTATCATTTTTTCAGTTTTAGTATGCGTTGCAGTTGCCGGTTGCATGGTGCCGAAAGACGACTACGAAAAAGTCTCAGCCGAGCTTACCAACGCACAACAACTTACCAAAGAAGCCAACGACGCCCATCTGAAAGTCGCCGAGGAAAACCGGCAACTCCAAACCACTCTGAGAGAAACGCAGACGAAGCTCAACCCGGTACAAAAAGAACTCGACGAGGTCAAAGCACAACTCGCCGACTCCAAGGCCACACACAAAAAAGATGTCTCTACGCTTGAAGCAGAAAACGAAAAGCTCCAAACCGAGTGCGACGATGCCGCAGCCAAAACGAAAAAGACTAAAAATCAGCTCACCACCTGCCAGTCAGAACTGGAGGTTGCAAAGAAAAAGAATCAAGGTCTGCTGGAAATGATCGATCGGCAGAAGCTGATAATCAAGGATCTGGAGAAAAGCAACGCCGCCGCGAGCAAAAATATCGACCCCAAAACCGGCCCCTCTTCCACGCCACAGAAATAAGCGGCTGGAATCATGCTAGACATTTTTCAGTTTTTTGTCCCGAAATGCCGCGCATCGGCCTCGAAATGTATAAATCCACGAAAAAACTTTTCGCGACAATGTCGGCCTCTCGAAAAAAAAGAATCCCCTCAAAACTCTACCTCCCCAGCTTAGGATTACGAAATCTATCGGAAATAAATTCCAGTGGCATATTCGGCGACATTTCAAAAACAGCCCCTTTTTTCACGTTTTTTTTGGCGTTTTAAATATTTTCACCCAATAGCAGGGCACAATAAAACGCCTTGTAACCTCAAAAATCGATCGGCCTGGCCGAAGCAGATGTTTTTTTCGTGTCATTTATTCCTGGATTTTATGAAAACCCCTTGCAATTTTGCCGAACAATCATAATATTTTCCACTTCATTCAATTCCATAAGGCCGGTACAATACATGTGGTCTCGGGTTGTTTGGGTTTTTTTCAGCTGTGTAAAGAACCGGTGTGTTTGTGATGTAACTGGTTGTATACGCGGGAAAGTCCGAGTCTTGGAGACCGACGGGGCTTTCTTGGTTTTGTATTTGGTATAACATCGCTTACATACGTCCTCATAACTGCGTGCGAAGTACTCAGGAGTGTGTCAGATGGCTATAGGACGAGTGAAGTGGTATGACAAGGGTAAGGGGTATGGTTTCATTGAGAGTCCTGAAGGGGATGTGTTTTTCCACTTCAGCGACATCCACATGGATGGTTTTAAGGCGCTCGCCGAAGACCAACGCGTTTCCTATCGTGTAACTCACAGTGAGCAGGGTTTAAAGGCTCGCGAAATTCGGCCGTTGGACAACCGCGCTACGGTTCGCCACGCCGCAAGATATCGCACAGTAATCCTGATGAAACTCAAATCCGGGTGTGAACAGGCATTCGACAATGTCTTTACGGACATTCCCGCATGGTTCGACTCGTTCGAGCAGGATATCGGGGTTCGCCGAATCGGCACGTGGCGAAACGATACCGCCGCCGTGCATCTTATCGAATCCGATCGCCCTTACGACCAGTCGCTAAAGTCGGCTGAGACTACCCCTAATTGGGAACACTTCACCCAGTGGCAAGGCGAACTTGATGCACTGCTCGAAAGCGAATCCATCGAAATGAACCCCGTCCAACCTGACGAGGTTGAAGAAGACGTCGAATCGGATGAGACGCAAGAGCAGGTGGAAGAAGTTTCTACCGAAGAAGCTTAGGGTAATGCGGCACAACGGCGGGCTTTCCGCTGGATATCGGCGTCTGCTGGCGTGTATACTTCTGCTATGCTGATACGAATCAAAGAGCTTCGACTCAACACCATTATCGGTACGAACCCGTGGGAGCGGGAAACTCCGCAGCAAATCGTCGTTAACATCGAAATGACCGTCGACGGAAAAACTTCCGCTGCAAGCGATGACCTCAACGACGCCGTCGACTACGCCAATATCACCGAGCAAATCATTCAACGCGCCGCCGAGTGGAAATTCTTCCTGCTCGAAAAGCTAGCTACCGAAATTCTCAAAATCATCATCAACGACGAACGCGTACTCACCGCCAGCGTCGAAACCGAAAAGCCCGCAGCTGTCCCCGACGCGAATGGTGTGTCGATTACCGTCAAATACGATCGCGAATCCGGGGTCATCGAATAGCATCTGAAACTATGGAACAGCAGGTAAAAAAACCAGAGCGGCTGACACCGCGCAGGGTTACCTTCCTCGGGTTGGTGATGAACCTTACGCTTGCCGGTGCCAAAATCGCAGCTGGGTTCGCTTTCTCCAGCAAAACCATCCTCGCCGATGGTGTCCACTCGCTGACCGATCTCGTCACGGACTTCGCCGTGCTCATCGGGCTGAAATACGGCGATGCCCCCCCGGACGAGTCGCATCCATACGGGCATCGGCGGGTGCATACGCTGGTGGCGCTTTTCGTGGGAATCGTCCTGCTGGTCACCGCAGGTTGGATCGGGCTTTCGGCGATCATGCAGCTGCACGGGCATACAGCAAAAACCATTGATGGACCAATACCGCTGATTCTGGCGTTGCTGACGATACCTGCAAAGGAACTGCTGTTTCGCCTTACGCGGCGAGTCAGTCGGCGAGACGGCAACCCCGCGTTGCTGGCAAATGCGTGGCACCACCGAAGCGATGCGGTGACTTCGATAGTGGCGGCGGTAGGTATCGCAGGAGCAATGTTCCTGGGGCCGAAATGGGCGATACTCGACGACATCACAGCTGCGGTTTTGGCGGCGTTTATTCTGGCGGCCGCGGCGAAAATGATCCTCACCTCGGTTCTCGAACTGACCGACCACGCCCCACGCCCCGAACTGATCTCACGCATCGAAAAAATCGTAGCCGATACCCCCGGTGTCGAGTGTTACCATCAGCTGCGAGCACGCAAACTCGGCGGGCAGGTTGACATGGACATTCACGTACTGGTCGATCCGAACCTGACCGTCGAGCAAGGGCACGGCGTTGCCAAGGCTGTTCGCGTGGGAATTCTAAACGCCGACCTCAGTGTGCAGCAGGTAATCGTACACATCGAACCATACCACCCCGCCGAAAAACCGTAACCAATGACGCAAGTAAGCGTTCACGCTCTTATTCCTGTTAATCAAATATTTTTACCGAAGTTTTTCTTAAACATTCTTTTTTTGACAGGATCACAGGATTAACTATAAATTATTGAAAAAGAAAACAAAAACTATTAACGGTAAACCCCGTTGCAACGGTGCAGGGTTGAATTCTATCAGACGTACAACCTTTTAAATTATGATTAACAGGATTTTTAACCTATATCCTATCCTGTTATCCTGTCAAAATTTTCGCGTGAATGGTTACTGACGCAACCAAGCAGATTTCACTGGAAGCAAATCCTCAAAATGATACAATCCCTCCTTCGTTGTTAATGAATAATTTCAGGAGAAGTCTCATGGCGAAGCAGAAGATTAAAAAAATCAAGAAAATCGTGTTGGCATATTCCGGCGGATTGGATACGTCAGTCATTCTTCCATGGCTGAAGGACAAGTACGAGTGCGAAGTCATCGCATACGTCGCAGACGTCGGGCAGGATCGCAGCGAGCTTGTGGGCATTGAGAAAAAGGCTCTGGCCAGCGGTGCGTGCAAGTGCATCATCGACGACCTGCGGAAGGAATTCGCCGAGAAGTACTGCTTCCCCATGCTGGCTGCCGAGGCGGTCTACGAAAACGTGTACCTGCTCGGCACTTCAATCGCTCGCCCGATAATTGCCAAGGGACAGGTCGACTGCGCCAAAAAACACAACGCCGACGCCGTCGCGCACGGTGCTACGGGTAAAGGCAACGACCAGGTTCGATTCGAGCTGACGTTCATGGCACTTGGCCCGAAACTCAAAATCATCGCGCCGTGGAAAGATCCCTCATTCGAGCTGACCTCCCGAGAGGCCGCCATCGAATACGCCAAGGAAAAAGGCGTGCCGATCTTCCAGACGAAAAAAAAGATCTACTCGCGGGATGCGAACTTGTGGCATATCTCGCACGAAGGTGCCGACCTCGAAGACCCCACAAATGAACCGCAGGATTCGCTCTGGACGATGAGCGTTCCGCTGAGCAAGGCTCCGGCGAAACCCGGATACGTGCAGATCGATTTCGTCAAGGGCGTTCCCGTTGCGATTGACGGTGTACGGCTGGCAGGGCATGACCTGATCCAGAAGCTAAACATCATCGGCGGAAAGCATGCCGTCGGGCAAACCGACCTCGTCGAGAACCGATTAGTCGGAATCAAGTCGCGGGGTTGCTACGAGACACCCGGTGGAACGATTCTGTACGAAGCCCATCGGGCACTGGAGAGCATCACGCTCGACAAGGAAACGCTGCACTACAAGCAGCAGGTCGGTTTGAAATACGCAGAGATGATTTACAACGGGCAATGGTTCTGCCAGCTGCGACACGCAATCGATGCGTTCATTAAGTCGACGCAGCAGAACGTCACGGGTTCGGTGCGGATCAAATGCTTTAAGGGCCACGCCCTACCGGCTGGGATCGAGTCGAAAAAGACTCTCTACTCGCACGACCTTGCGAGCTTTACCATGGGCGAGGAATATACACCCTCCGACGCCACGGGATTCATCAAGCTGTTCGGGTTGCAGATGAAAGGCCGTGGTAAATAGCAACGGGAAGTAGGGTCGGCCATTGCCGACCAATTTCCGCGCTGTCATTGCGAGGAGCGTAGCGACGCGGCAATCCCTAGCAGGGGCGGCAATCGGCAATGCCAGAGTTAAGGGCGGTGTGACCGTAGCGATTATTATTGCCTCCGCTGCTAGCGGCGAGATTGCTTCGCTTCGCTCGCAATGACAATGTTAATATTACCTCCAGCGTTGCCGATGGTCGGGGATGGCCGACACTACGAGACTTACCCATCAACATAGCCGGCTACCACGGGTTTGATTGCACGATACGCGCGGTGCTTCGGAATTCGTCGGGAATTTTTCCGACAACGTCGGCAGCCTCGGATTCGCTGTCGCAAAGTACGAACAACGTACTGCCACTGCCGCTCATGCACAGCGGAAGCTCCACGCACGATGCTATCGCCTGGTAAATTTCGGCTAGTTGCGTAAACAATCCCATCGCCGGTCGAGTCAAATCGTTCACCATCAAGTCTCGCCATTGCGATACCGGTTTGGCGAAGAATTTTGCGTCGAGCTGCGGTGCCAGCTGCGATTTCCCGGCGGCGTCAAATGCACCGTATACCGACCCGGTCGGGCAGGAGATGTTCGGAAGAATCAGCACCGCCCAAAAGTCGTGCACGTCCGTGGGCGAGATTTCCTCACCTCGCGATGTCATTCTACAGCTGCGCGAGGCGAGGAATAGCGGCACGTCGCTGCCAAGCTCGGCGGCGATGGGTAAAAGCTCACTGCCCGAAAGCCCCAGCCCCCACAACTCGTTTAACCCCAGCAAAACCGCAGCAGCATCAGACGACCCGCCCCCCAGCCCTCCACCGGGCGGAATTTTTTTGCTTAAACAAATGTCACATCCATGAATTTTGCGATTTCCCCGCAACCCCTTCGCTGCTCTGTAAGCAAGATTCTGTGAATTGTCACCGCAGTCAAATCCTTCGCACGCGAAAGTTATTTCGTCGTCATCGCGCAGCTGTAATTCAACGGCATCGTACAAAGCAATTTTCGCGACGATTGAATCCAGCGGATGAAATCCGTCTTCCCGCAATGGGCCTACGTGCAGATTCAGATTGATCTTCGCCGGAGCGTTTACGAGCAGCTTAGTTGGAGCGAGCTTTTCGATTTGCGGTTTTGGTTTCGGCACGCAGGGATATCCTTATGTAGAACGTCTGGATAATGTCGAGAAGATTATACGCCCCTTAGAGCGATTCTCAAAAGTCTTTTCCGTTTGATGCTTGCTGCGAACGCCCCTGACGGCGTCCGGCTGCATCGACATAGCTCACTATGTCTGCTTCGCCGTCCTTGTCAGTGACGCTCTCGCTGGCGCCTAAAACGAAAGAATTTTGAGAACCACTCTAGATTCGATATGAAACACATTTCGGTTCTGAGACACCACTACCAGCAAACACCGGCAGCACCAACACCCCTGTTGTTTATTGACCCTTACAGAAACTTTTCGGGTTATCCGGCGGACTCTAGTCCACCACCGAATGACTGCGAAATGAACATCCCGGTGGTTTCCTCAAACAAAGGCTGACCTGCCTCTGCCTGATGGATATACCGCTCGATATTTTCCTGCTTGGTCCGATCGAGATCATCAAGAAACTCGTCGCCATGGATCTGGAAATAACTGGGCCGAAATCCTCTCATTCCCATACCTCCGCCGAGGCGATCACCGCGAGTGACGAAACACCATCAATCACCGCCTCGTTCGTTTGCACCGTGCGTGCTACAAACGAATCTCTGCTAAACTTCCTACATCTAAGAACCTCTCTTCGAAAACAAGGTGCTCCGGTTTGCCCGGACCGAGGATTGTCCAACCTCGAAAAAGACGCAGCATCTGCGGCGAGATGTACAACGATTTGCGTCTCAGAACACCTCAATACAGCCATTATGAAGCAAAACTCTTATTCATGGCAAGAAAAAATCAAAAATTTCCTGACTTCTACTTCTCTTTTTCCTTAGGGGGTTTGAGCATCTTCATTTCGCATTCTTCAGCGATATCGATAAACTCTGTAGGCTCAAGTTGTTCCATCGTTTTGCCACGTTCGCTGAGCTTTTCATTGAACTTGATACACTTTTCCTGCATGCATTCGTGCGTATTGTTAGAACCGCCAACGAGATGAAAATTATCGCCCTTGGTAACGCGCACATGCTCGTCGTCGTTATCCAAACCGACACCCAGGATTCCTACATTTTTGCAACTTCGCTCCACTGAACACTCCTTATTGATAGCTACGATGATTATATCATTTCAGCGTATCCGATTCAAGACCCTGCATGCCAAAGACGTTTTACAATCACAGCTTACCCCGCTTGCAGTAAGCGCCGGATTATTATTTCCTTGTAAGAATGCGGGTAAAACTCTATCATTCCGCCCATGGGATTGTGTATCGAAATCTAGAGCATTGAAAAGTTGACAGTTCGTATTTTTGCGATGCGGGTTTGTTCGTGGCAAGGAAGAAACATGAGGCATATTCATTCATATTCCGAAATGTTTCTGACGCCGCCACGGGCAAAGCAAGCCAGCAAAAATACGAACTGTCAACTTTTCAATGCTCTAACCACCCGGGAGGTATCTACCGTGAAGAAGATCACTTTTGTCGTGTCAGCTGTGCTGTTGGTTTCCGTGATAATGACGTGCAGCAGTAATCTGCTGGAGGCCCAGACGGGAAGCGTCGCCGCCACGTCAGATTCTACCGTCGATTTCCGGAAAATCGTCCAGCAAGCCAACAGTAAGGTCTTCCCGGCCGTCGTTTACATACGCTGCCTCAGCGAAAGCATGGAAAGCGGGAAGAAAATCACCCAGGAAGTTTCCGGCAGCGGCGTGCTGATTTCCGCCGACGGAGAGGTTCTGACGAATTGGCATGTTATCGACAAGGCTGTCGAAATCCGATGCCTCCTGCTCGACGGAATTGCCTTTGATGCCGAAATCGTCGGTAAGGACAAGGACACGGACTTGGCGCTGCTTCAGCTGCAACTCAAAAAAGACACCCCTCCGCTGAAATTTGCAAAACTCGGCGACTCAACGAAGCTCAAAGAGGGCGACTTCGTAATGGCAATGGGTGCACCGTGGGGGCTGAACCGTTCGGTGTCGATTGGCATTATATCCTGCACGAGCCGCTACCTTCCGACTAACAGCGAGTATTCGCTTTGGCTGCAGACGGATGCGGCGATTAGTCCGGGGAATTCCGGCGGACCTTTGGTAAACACCGCTGGTGAAATCGTCGGAATCAATACGCGGGGTATCATGAGGGGAGGGGATATGGGATTTGCCATTCCCTCCGAAACAGCCAAGCTCATCACCGCCCGCCTCAAGGAATTCAAAAAGGTCAACTGGAGCTGGACCGGCATTCAGCTGCAACCGCTGAAGGATTTCAACAAGAATATGTACTTCGAGGGCACCGAGGGTGTTTTCGTTGCGGAAACAGATCCCGAAAGTCCCGCCCGCAAGGCTGGGCTGCTCCCGCGCGACCGAATCATGAAAATAAACGGCGCTGCAGTCCGCGGGGAATGGGCAGAAGACCTACCCGCCATCCGCAAAATGCTCGGACTGCTGCCCAAGGACATCGTCGCCAAGCTCGAAATCAAGCGGGGCGACAAAACCCTCACAATCGAAATCACGCCCCGAACCAAGGGAAAAGTCGAAGGCGACGAACTCGACTGCCCGCGATGGGACATGACAATCAAAACGATCAACCAGTTCGATAACCCCGATCTGTACTATCACCGCACGGAAGGGGTGTTTATCTTCGGGATCAAATATCCCGGCAATGCGTCCGCCAGCGATTTGAACGAGCAGGACATCATCCTGAAAATTAACGGTAAGAAAGTCAAGACACTCGACGACGTCAAGAAAATCCACGCCGAAGCCATCAAGAATGTCGACAAGAAGCATCGCATATTGTTCGTCGTTTTACGGAGCGGGCTGATGCGGCAGGTAATGTTGGACTTCGCGAGAGATCACGAAAAAGAATAGACAGTAAGCACATTTAGTAATAACAAGGGAGACTATTATTATGTTCAAACGAGTTGTAACTTTTCTGAGTGTAATCGCATTGGGGGCTTCGTTCGCACTAGCAGCACCCGCTGACAAGACCAAGCCCGCCACCAAGGGAAAAAAAGACAAATCTCTGACCCTCAAGCAAAAAATTAACCTCGCCAAGAAGCTTCGCTCGTCCTTTGCTGTTCTCGAGCTAACACTTCAGTACGACGAAAAAGGCGAACAACCACCGCGTGGTAACAACACGATCGACGAAGAACGCCCCTACGAAATTTGTGCTTACATTCTCTCACCGACGGAAATTGTCGTTTCAGACCCGCAAATTCCCGCGCGGTTCATCAAGAGCACCAACGTGCGGTTTGGCGATCAGCTCGTAAAGGCAACGCCCACCGCATACGCCGTCGACCAAAAGGCTGTCTTCCTGAAGCTGGCAGAACCGCTGGCCGATGCCAAGCCGCTGAAATTCCTTAAGCGGTCGAAAAAGCCATACATTATGGTCCATTTCCTCCGGCGCGACACAAAATGGTCTATCAGGCTCGGAGGACTTGCAAGCGCAATCATGCTAAGCCCGGACGGTCGAGCCTTTCACCCGCGGTCGTACAGTGGAAGCGTAAGTGGACTGATCGTTAACAAAAAAGGCAAGGCCGTTGGGTTGAATTTGGCCTATACGTTACCGGCTGACAAAACCTGGAAAGGCTCGCCGCTCGATTGGACAAAAATCGACGCCGAAACCTACGACGCCGAAAAAGATACCGTCAAAAAACTGTTCGGAACAACAGTTGTTCGGGTGGCGTTGAGTTTTCGCAGCCCGCAAAAAAATACGTCACGCAGCAGATATTCAGGGGACGAAGAAGATGACACCGAGCAAAACGCCATCGGCATTATCTACAGCGACAACCGCATTTTGGTGTTGAAATTGCTCAAACCCAAGGTAACCGCAAGGCTGCAACGAATCGTGATTCACTACGCCGACGAAAAAAGCACACCCGCAAAATTCCTGTGCAACCTGAAAGACTACGGCGCGTTTATCGCAACACTAGACACACCCGCCGACAAAACCACACCAATCAGCGATACTCCGATCTTTGATCTTCGCGGAAAACTCCTGCTGAGCGTCGATGCCAAACTCCAGGGCGAAAAAGTCATCGCGTACGTCAACAGAAGCAGGATCAACTCCTACGACATCGGATGGAAACGAAAAACATTCCCCAAAATTAACGGCAGCGATAATCGAATGGTGTTTACTCAGGACGGAAAACTCGTAGCAATGCCGATGGCGCGACGGAAAAAAGTTGAATCGGGAAATGACCGATGGTCGGGATCAGATTTGTCGCTTACCCCGCTGGGGCATCTCGAAAAAATCCTCAACGCCACCGACCTTGCCGAATTCAGCGACACCAGCAATATCCCCCTCACCGAGGAAGAAGAAAATCGCCTCGCATGGATCGGCCTGGCCTTACAACCGCTCGACCGCGAACTGGCACGCATCAATAACGTCGCCGAAGTAACGCAAAACGGCAGCTTCGGTGCACTTATATCGTACATCTATCCCGACAGCCCTGCCGCCAAGGCTGGGATCGAGGTGGGCGATATTCTCGTACGTATTCACAGCAAAGAGTATCCAAAACCCGTAGACGTTAAGGCTGGGGGTGATCGTTTTGGCGGCCGACCGTTCCCGTGGAAACAGTACGATCAGATTCCCGAACAGTACTACGATCAGATTCCGACACCGTTTTCCCCCACCGAAAATTTCTTCACGCGAAAAATTACCGACCTCGGATTCGGCAAGGAGTTCAAGCTGGAAATCTATCGCGACGGAAAACGCCTCGACAAAGACTTTACAGTCACGCAGTCACCGGCGTACTATCTCTCTGCCCCGAAGTATAAATCGAAAGAACTTGGCATAACCGTTCGTGATCTGACGTATGAAGCGCGGCGATACTTCCAGAAAAAACCGGCCGACCCGGGCGTGATTGTCTCGAAAATTGAACCCGGTTCCAAAGCCTCCGTCGCTGGCATCAAGCCCTACGAGCTGATCATCAGTGTCAACGGCGTAGAAGTCAAAAATGCCAAGGATGTCGAGAAACTTCTCGCAGACCCCGGCGACTTGAAGCTGTTTGTTAAGCGGATGCACAAAGGCAGGGTCATAAAGATTCGGCGTAAGGCTCCGACAACAAAACCGGCTACGACCAAACCGGCGGCGGAAAAATCTGCGGATGTAGACGAACCGGTAGAATCTGAAGAAGCCACCACCGCACCCGCCGAGCCGGCGGCCGAAAAGCCCGAGGCTCCTAAAGCACCAGCCGATTCAAAAGTAACCGACGAATAAAAATCGGCCACGAAAAAATGATGTTTGGGATTAAAAACAGTCTCTAACTAAATTGGAGTGAACAATGTCACTCTCGAATCATGATATCAATGCTATGCAGGAGTCGCTCCGGCAAGGGGAAATAATTTTCAACGGCATCAGCGACGGGATTTGCCTGCTGGACGCAGATAGGCGTATCGTCAAGTGCAATCAGGCGATGGCTGATATGCTCGGTAAAACCATCGACGAATGCACAGGTCTGGTGATTTGCGAGCTGGTGCACGGTGCCCCGGGGCCCGTTCCAAATTGCCCGCTGCACAAGGCGTGGCTGTCAGGATTTCGTGAATCCTGCGAACTCCGCGTCGAAGACAAATCACTGCAAATAACCGTCGACCCGCTGAGAAACGACAAAGGCGAAATCAGCAGCGTGGTGCATATCGTTCGCGACATTACCGACTCCCAAAAAGCCGAAAATGCACTCCGGGAAAGCGAAGCCGAGGTCCAAAGCATTTTCCGATCCGCACCAATCGGCATTGGAGTTGTCAGAAATCGGATTCTAACACAAGTTAACGAACGATTTTGCGAAATGATCGGCTACTCCAGGGAAGAACTGCTCGACCAAAGTTCCCGCATACTCTATCCCACTCAGGAAGATTACGAATGGGTGGGAAAGGAAAAGTACACCCAGATCAAAGAGCATGGCAAAGGTGCGGTTGAAACGCGATTTAAGTGCAAAGACGGTAAAATCATCGACGTTCTTTTGAGTTCGGCACCTTTTGATCCAGGCGACCTGACGCTCGGTGTTACTTTTACGGCGATGGACATCACGGATCGCAAACACGCCAAGCAAGAGTTGCTGTTTCACAGCGTCGCACTCGAACAATCCATGGATGGAATCGTCATCGCCGACCTCGATGGGTATATCCAGTTCACCAATACCGCCTTCGCCGAAATGCATCAGTACAAACCCCATGAGCTTGTGGGTAAACACTTCAGCATATTTCACACTGAACAGCAAATGAAGGATGATGTTGAACCCTTCGAGAAAAGCCTCAAAAAACACGGATTCGCCAAAGGTGAAATCAATCATGTCAGGCGAGACGGAACTGTTTTCCCGACAACAATGTCTTGCTCCGTTTTGAAAGGCCCCGACGGTAACCCCATATCAGCCGTCGCCGTGACAGCCGACATCACCGAACAGAAAAAAGCACACGCCGAACTGCAAAAGGCACACAACGAACTCGAACAGCGAGTCAAGGAGCGCACCAAAGATCTGACAGAGGCAAACGAAAACCTTCGCCAGGAAATTATACAACGTCGCAAAGTTCAGGAAGCACTTGGCGAAAGCGAAAGGAAATTTCGCACGCTCGCCGAAACCGTCGCCGCAGCGATTATGATCATTCAGGGCGACCAGACGGTCTACACCAATCGGGCCGCCCAAATACTCACCGAACGAACCCGCGACGAACTCTACCAGATACCATACTGGGAACTCTGGGCCCCGGAATGGCGAGATATCATCCGTTCCCGTTGCTGCGACCGTCGACAAGGACTCGATATGATTTCTCGCTACGAAAGCAAAATGCTCCCGCCTTCGGGACAGCTCCGCTGGATAGACCAATCAATGGCGACGGTGAATTACGACGGCAAACCCGCGGTTCTGCTCACTGCCCTGGACATCACCAAACGCCATCAGGCCGAGGAAGAACTAAAGGCTGCCCACATCCAGCTGGTAAACGCCAGAGAACGCGAACGAAAAACCCTCGCCACCGAACTCCACGACTCGCTCGCACAGGAAATGGTGGTATTGCAGCTCATGATGCAACGCGGTAAGGAAACTATCGACAATCAGGAAAAACTCGAAGTCTGGATGGCCGACGCCGGGAAAATGTGCTCGGTGATGATCACAAAAATCCGCAGCATCTGCCACGGCCTCTACCCCCCCACTTTAGAAACGTTCGGGATGCGAAAGGCGTTGGAAAATCTTGCAGAATTTTACAAAGTCGCCGACATCGATGTGTGCATCAAAAGCGGGTGTAAAAAAGGCGTCCGATTCTCGCCCAACATTGAAATCGCGATGTTCCGAATCGCTCAGGAAGCAATCAGCAACGCTATTCGCCACGGCGGAGCCTTAAAAATAGACATTGAAGTGTGCTTCAAGGATGGGATTCTGTACGAAAAGATTATCGATCATGGCAGCGGATTTGACGTCGACGAAAAAAACGCCTACGGCTTGGGCCTACGCAGCATGGCCGACCGCGCCAACTCCATCAGCGGCGAACTGGAAATCACGTCCAGCGAAGACGAAACCTGCATTTGCGTCACAGTACCAACGAACCCCATGTGATACTGCAGGAAAGTCTAGGGACGAAAACAATTCGCGATTCCTTAAACTCGAAATCCGAATAGCGAAGTCCTAAACAAATACGAAATTTGAATCACAAAAATCCAAAACAGAGATGCCCCGTATGATGTTCTTGCTTTAAAATTTAGGATTTTGAACATTCGAGATTGTTTAGGATTTAGAGTTTCGTATTTCGTGTTTGGATGGTTGCGTCTTACCAGAATATTGCTAAGCGGACAGTCAAAAAAACTCATTTTGCCTTGCATAATCGCTTGATCAGCTTCTGCCCCGCCGCAGTATTCGATGTCCGGTAAACATCCCATTTCATGTCAGGCCCGCAGGATGCACAATAGTAGCTACGCCGAAAACTCCTCGCGACGAAACGATACCCGCATTCGCTGCAGGTGTGGAGGTAGAGATATTTTTTACGCTTGCGGCGGAGATGGGCGACGGGGAGTGAGTGCGTGGACCTAGCCGAAAGATTCTGCATGCCCATCATCATCTTAAAGTGATGCCCGTGCGGAGCCACCCGCCCAAAACGCATATGCACCACAATATGTGCCAACTCGTGCACCAACGTCGGAATCAACTCGCTCGGATGCTCAGCAAGCAATCGTGGATTGAGCTCTACGACACCGCGGTTAAGAATCGCCCGCCCGAGAGTCGTAGTAAGCCTCGGATTATACACAACCCGCACTTGCTGGTTGAGATCATCAATGCCCCACCGCGCACCGATTCTGTCTGCGAGATCACGCAGCGCATTTTTGAGCGGCAGCGGCTGGGTCGGGGCCCAGATGGCTTCGGTTTCCACCGAAAAGGTTGTCGTCGCATCCATGCGAACTCCACTTCCTGGGGTATCTCAAGTTTGCCCTTTGATTTTTCTGCTAACGGGGCAAGACAGTCTCACTCACACCGCGCTGGCCTCAACGATCTTAACAGCCTCGTGTTTTGCCCCACCCCGCTGTGGATTATTGGGGCGGTACGGTTTTTTTCGCCTCGCCAACGAGGTAGAACGATCCGGTGATGCAGATTATGTCTTCTCGGCTGACGGCACTGTGGGCAATTTCCAACGCCTCGGCCAGCGTCTCGGTTACCTGCGCCACTCGCCCGTCGGACATTTCGGAGTATACCTCCGCCAAGTCTTTCGGCTCGGCCATCCGAGGACAATTCGCCGCTTTTGTGAAGATGACCTTATCGGCACCGGTGGCGATTTGCTGCATCATGCCGGTAACGTCTTTGTCGGCGGCACATCCGAAAATCATGACCATCGAATCGTACGGGATATGCTGTCCCACACCGCGGAGCAGTGCCTGAATCGAAGCGGCGTTGTGTGCACCGTCGACGAGAATCTGCGGATCCTTGCGGATCATTTCCATTCGTCCGGGCAGCTGAACGCCCGAAAGCCCTTCGATGGCCTTTTCGTCGGTAATATCGAAGCCCTGCTTTTTCAGCTGATCCAGCAACGCAAGTGCCAACCCGCAGTTGACCGCCTGATGCTCGCCCAACAGCGGAACGGGAAGGTGCTCGAAGCGGCTGCTGGGGGTTGTCAGACACACGCGGGTGTGGCATCCGTCGCGGCGTGAAGACTCTACACGGTAACTAAACTCGATGTCGTCGCCGGTAAATGAAATTTTGGTCTTCGTTTCCTTGGCAACCTTCAGCAAAACACGCTTCGCCGCAGGATCCTGCGAAACACTGACGACGGGAATGTCCTTTTTGAGGATCCCTGCCTTTTCTTTGGCGATGTCGGCGATGTTGTTCCCGAGCTGATGCGTGTGGTCCATCGAAATGCTGGTGATGCCACAGACAGCCGGTTCCAGAACGTTGGTGCTGTCCAAACGTCCGCCGAGGCCGGTCTCGATAATCGCAATGTCGACACCGCGATCATTGAAATACGTAAAAGCAATCGCCGTCATTATCTCGAAAAACGTCGGCTTGTCCTTCGTCATCTTCTCGATGTGTGGGGCAGACTTCGCGATAAGCTTCGTCAGCTCAGTCCGGGGAATCTTCTGACCGTTGATGGTGATCCGCTCGCGAATGTCGCAAATGTGCGGCGAGACGTACAACCCCACATTGTGCCCGCAAGCCTGCAGCATCGCAGCAAGCATCGTAGCGGTCGAGCCTTTACCCTTGGTACCGGCGATGTGGACGGTCTGGATTTTCTGATGCGGATTGTTGAGCTTTTTCAGCAGCAATCGCATGCGATCCAGATTGAACGTATCGGTATTGTAGCGTACACGGCGCATCTTCTCGTAGTCGGTCTGAGAAAACAGAAACCGCATCGCCGAATCATATCCACGAATTATCTTCAAAGGGGCTTTGCCCTTTGCTGTTCTTGACTTAGTTGCACTAACCATAATTATGTAAGTTCCATCTTCTTTGTCTTAAGTACACAACTCCCTACCACAATAAACACGTAACAGCCCGAGGAGTTTACCCCCCATCACGATAAATGTCAAGCTCATTTTAATTTTGTCGCCCATAACGTGTTTTGCAGCAAGGTTTTATAAATTATCACTTTTCGAGTTTAGGTGCATTACCTTCAGGAATTTCACTATTTACCTTTTCGGGCAAAATCGGGCGAAAAAATGCTTTTAAGCCCGCCGCACACAGCAGTTACATCTTTTGCTAAACATCGTCAAAACCGACCATAATATATAGTCAAATCGGCTAAAATCTGCCCTGATTTCTCCCCATGTAACAACGCCGAAGAGAAAGAGTTTCTCACAAATGTTCGTTTGGTGAAAAAAGGATTCATTCGCTCAAAAAACTCCGCGCCATTTATCATTTGGAGGCACGTAAACAATTGCCGACTTTTTTATGATTTTCGCGCCAAACTTTAACGCTGTAACGTACAATGAGGGCTGGAAAATAAGTTGCGTCGGAGGACGAAGGCTCACCACTGCTCGATTTTACACTCGGTGTTGTCTCCGTATTCACAAAGGGTGTGGTTCCGACATTTACCAATCCCAAAAAATCTGTTAGATAATTTGGGTGTATTGCTTTCAGGAGGCACAGATGAGCTTACATATCAAAAACAGTGTTGTTGTCGCTTTTGTTTTATCCATTGCACTCCCAGCTGTTGCTGCATTTGCAAGTACGCTGGCCCCGCCGTTGGCGGATCCGTTTGGATATTTCAACGTCTATTCGCTGAAAGACATCGGCACGAGCAACAGCCCGTACACGAGTGATTATCAAGGTATCGCCGGGGCGGCTGGCAACGCATCGTTCAACACGTTCTCGCTCGCCGACGTCGACACGCGCCCCTACAGTCTCCACGCCGGTGGCAACATACAGCTGGGTGGTGGTACGTATCATGGCAACGTCGAGGCTCTCGGTAATGCGGTTTTACCTGGTGGCGGATCGATATTTGGCGATCTGACGGTCGGGGCAAATGCAACGGCATCGGGTGGAGGCACCATCAGCGGAGCGGTGGTTGCTGGCGGAACCGCAAACTTCAGCCCGAGCTATACTGTATCGGGCGGTATCACGCAGCACGCTACGATCAACCCTGTTCTAGACGCCGGTGACTACAACGACATTTCGCAGTTCTTCCTCGACACTTCCGCATCAATCGGTGCCGCAGCTCCAACGGGCGTTGTCGTAGACAAATATGGAGAATTGATACTCAACGCATCCAGTGGAGTAAATGTGTTTAATATCGACGCCGACGAATACTACGGCGCCTGGGGCGCGACAGTCAACGGCCCGGCCGACGCTATAGTATGGGTGAACATCATTGGCACTTCGGTAAACCTGGACTGGACCGACTGGGTATACAACGGCGTGGGGGCTGGGAATGTATTGCTGAATTTCCCTGACGCCACGTCGATAAATTTCGACGGCGGCGGACATGCCGTAAATACGCTGGCACCGCTGGCGGATGTATCTTTCCCATACGGGTTGATCACAGGTAACCTCATCGTCGGTGACCTTCAAGGTGGCGGGCAGGTTAATTTGGGATTTTACGACCACGGCGGCGAAGTGCCCGAACCGGCAACCCTGATACTACTGGGTGTCGGAAGCATTGGAGTGATCCTAAAACGCAAGCGTCAGCGTATTCGTTAACAATGCTCCCCGGGGCAGCCGAGCCTGCTACAACCTGCACACCATTTGAATGAACAGAAAATTCATTCCCATGCGGTGCGTTTTGGCGTACAATGCTCGCATGGATACACTAAAACGCTGCTTTCTGGAAGAGCCTGTTTATATCTACACCGCCTTAGTGGTGCTGGAACTGATTCTGTTTTCGCTGTGGTTCTCGACACGATCCAAAATGCGAAAATGGCTGCTCCTTGCCCCTGTTCTCGTAGGCGTTCTTGTCTTTACGCTGGACTGGATGGTCGTTACCGACCGCGAGGAAATCGAGGGCATTCTAACGGACATAGCTACCAGCATCCACAACGGAAACGTTGAACAACACCAACGCGTCGTCGCCGACAATTATCGGGGATTTTGGAAAACCAAACCCGCCCTGCTCCGAGCTGCAAAGAATGAGTCGCGGACGGAACGTATCGAATCTGTCAGCGTTTCGTTTAAGTCTGTGAAGGTTACCGGCCGGCGGGCCGAGATGAAGCTCAAAACAAACGTACGGCTGGAAACAGGACAGATCGTCCCCCTGCGGTGGACAATTTACTGGGGCAAATCTGATGGCGGATGGCAGATCACCGAAATCGAAGCCCCGAACTTCGGATTGTAGATTCGCAGATGATAGAGTCCATGATATTCGATAGAGCAACGAATGATGCAACAGCAACGAAATTACGCCATTGTATGGTACGACGAATTCCACCCCGCAGCAGCACACCAACGTTTGGCTGATTGTCGATATTATTCGCAACGCCAAACACGGCGGGGGCCTCGTTTTTTTTCGGTGGAACTGTCGGTTATCGCCTGTATAATGATCGGGAAGTGGTAATTTGGGCGGAGCGAAGAATAACGGGAGATTGAAACATGGAATGCAAAAAGCAGGAAAATATGGAATTTTGCACCTGCACTTACAGCAGTTGCGGTAAGCAGGGGCTTTGCTGCGAATGTTTGCAATATCATCTCAAAAGCAAGCAACTTCCGGGATGCTGCTTTCCACCAGAGGTAGAGCGAACTTACGACCGCAGCTTTGAGGCCTTCGCGAAAGCATGGAAACTCTAATCGGGTTTTGATGCAGGGCAAATTTGAAGGGAGACCGATATGAAACGCACGAAAGTGATGGTTTGGGTTACTGCAGTGCTGCTGCTTTGTATTAGTGCATGGAGTGTTTTTGCCGCCAAGGCTTATGCCGACGGCCGACGCGATAAAGACTCCAAAAGCAGATGGGAAAATTCCGACTTGGGCACGAGTCGGTTCGGCACATTACTGTATGGCCCGGAATTTAACAAAGATCAGCTCAAAGGCAAAATCGTGCTGGTGGTGTTTTTCGGTACCCGCTCTGGCGACGCCAATGCTCTCAAAGATATCGCAAAGCTCGTGGCAAAATATAAAAAGGGCGGTTTTATTGCTATCGGCGTGCGATTTTATGCGAAAAGGGGCACTGGCAAGGACATCGTCAGTATTGCAAAAGGCCTGAAAATAAAGACGATCCCGATTGTGGATCAAGCACAGGTTCGTTTCGAGGGGAAAAAACGAGACGGAGTCAAAAATACCAGTGGTACAGTTTATTGTCCCTATGCTGTGCTTCACGGCCGAAATGGAAACGTCATCTGGGAACGTCGCTATCAGAATGCCAAAAAAGAAGTGACCCGCCTGATCCGTAAAGAGCTGAAGAAAAAAAACAGTACGGAAGAGGAAAACCCCGACGAGTTTGAAGAGATTCTCCAGGGTCAAAGTTTTCCCAACAGCAAAATGGTTGTCAGGCAAATCAAGGCGGGGAAGTTGGGAGTGGCGTATCGAAGGTGCGAAAAATACAGCGACAGCGAGGGCGACTTAGGTGCCGAATCCAGCGAACTTAAGAAGCTCATGGAAGCCTATCACCAACAGAAGCTGGAACTTTTCGAGGAGCAGAAAACTACCTCACCTGTCGAGGCGATGGCAACGCTCAAGGGTATTTCAAAAGCGTTCGCCGGAACGGAATTTGCGCGCGAAGCTAAAAAGACGCTCGCCAAACTGAAAAGAAATAAAGAATTCAAGGCGTTGCTGAAATCTTTCAAGCAATACGAGCGGATTATGGCGATGATCAAGAAAATTCCCGAACCGCCCGCAGATGACAGTGCTTACAAAAAATGGGTCAGAAAATATAAGGGCAAAATCACAGGGCTTAACCGCAAGATAGATGCGTTTGAGAAAAAACATCCCGACAATCCCTTTACCTCAAAGCTCCGCGACGCTATGGTGCCGCTGGACACGGGAATTTGACGAAGAAGGCACTAGGGATTAGGCAATAGGGACTAGGCGCCGGTTTCAAACAGTGAGTTTTCATCCGATGCTGGCACCCAGTTTACACCGAGGTGCTGTGCCGCTGCGCTGGTGATCTGTCGGCCTTGGCGGGTGCGGGCAAGCAGGCCGCTTTGCAGCAGATACGGTTCGACGACATCTACGAGCGTATCGGTTTCTTCACCGAGTGTGGCGGCGATGGCTTCGATTCCGACGGGTCCGCCTTTGTAGGTGCTGATTATCGTTCGCAGGAACCGGCGGTCGAGTTCGTCGAGCCCGAGTTCGTCGATGCCCTCAAGTTTCAAGGCTGCCACGATGCTTTTTTCGTGCAGTTTTCCGTCGTCTTTAACTTGCGCGTAGTCGCGGCAGCGGCGGATCAGGCGGTTGGCGATTCGCGGGGTGCCGCGCGCGCGGCCAGCAAGTAAACGCAGGGCGTCCTCGTCGTATTCGATCTTCAACATCTCAGCCGACATCTTACAACGGGCCAGCAGGTCGTCCACATTCCAGAATTCGAGGTGATGGTTGATGCCGAACCGCGTGCGCATGGGTGGGCTTAGCAGCCCGGCCCGAGTCGTGGCACCGATAAGCGTAAACGGTTTCAGCGGTAAGTTTATCGTCCGCGAATGCATGCCGCTGTCGACGATGAAGTCGACTTTGTAGTCTTCCATCGCGGGGTAGATGTATTCTTCGACGGCGGGTGGGAGGCGGTGGATTTCGTCGATGAACAACACGTCGCGATGTTCGAGATTCGTGAGGATTCCGATAAGATCGCCCGGCCGCGTGAGTGAAGGCCCCGACGTGACCTTGATTTTCGCACCCATCTCGTGAGCGATCACATACGCCAGCGTCGTCTTACCCAACCCGGGAGGCCCGTGCAGCAGAACATGCTCCATTGGTTCGTCGCGCTGCTTGGCTGCGGTTATGGAAATCTGAAGCTTCTCCAGCAGATCACCGGAACCGATACATTGATCGATCGACTCGGGACGCAGGGCGGCGTTTTGCTGCTCGTCATCCACACTGGTACTTTGCGCCGAAATAATCTTCTCACGTGCCATGAGCATAGACTACCGGAAAACTTCCGCGTTGTCGACCCACTACCGTGGGGGGAGGCAAAAATTCACTACCTCTGAATGCCGGATCGGAATTGGGCGGGGCAAAAACAGATGTTAAACCAGCTCTTCGCCGTCGGTCTCGAAGCACGAGTCGATCAGTTCGTCCATTGTCGTCATTGCCACGCAGATGCTCGTGTCGGCGGCGCCGTAGTAGATTTTCACCTCGCCGTCGTCTTCGACAATGGCACCGCAGGCGAAGCACACATTACCGACATCACCGATACGTTCGTAGTTTCGTCGCGGAGACAGCAGCGGTTCCAGGCACTGGCCGACTACCTTGGCGGGGTTGTCGCGGTCGAGCATAATCGTACCGATGCGATAGATCGGCCCGGCCGAGGTCATCTTGACACCGTGGTAAATTTCCAGCCACCCGCGATCCGTGAGAATCGGGGGCGCACTGGCTCCGATGCGGAACTGGTCCCAGTATCGCGGGCGGGGGGCGAAGACGAATTCGCTCTTACCCCAGTGCACCAGGTCGGGAGAGTACGAAATCCACACGCAGCCGATCCCGTGCCCGTAGGGCCGGTCGAGGCGGGCGTAAAGCCCGTTAATTTTTTCGGGAAACAGCACGCCGTCCTTGTTGGCTGGTTCTGAGACGATGGCGATTCGCTTGTAGTTATGGAAGTCTTCGGTTTCGGCTAGTGCGATGTAATGCCCGTGCCCGCTGACGGCGGTGTACATGACGTAGTACTTGTCGCCGATTTTTGTCAGCCGCGGGTCCTCGATGCCGTTTTCCTCCCACGCTTTCCACGGTTCTTCCTTCGACGGAACCATGCACGGATAGGGTTCGACCTCAAAGTGTAGCCCATCGCCGCTGCGGGCGACGGCGAAAAATGAATATCCCTGCTGCCCCTCAATTCGGATGATGAGGTAGTACGTTCCGTCGACTTTTACCGGCGTGCCGTTGAAAACGGCGTTGCAGCGGTAGGGGATATCTTCCAGCGTCAGTATCGGATTGCGAGACCAACGAACCAAACGGTCGGTGCCGTGTCGTGTATATGGATTCATGCTATTTGCCCTCCTGTTCGTCGTCTACCAGTGGGTTTGCCTTGAGCAGTTCAGCGCAGTCAACATCGTGCTCGGCTTGGCAGGTGTAGCAGAAGTCGACTACTTCTTCCAGCCGAACCGTACCCAGGCAAATGCAACTATCACTCCCCCCGTAGTAGATAAACAGTTCGCCTTCGCGGAGGATCGCCCCGCAGCAGAAAAGCATGTTCGGAATATCGCCGATGCGTTCGTAGGGTTCGCGCGGTGAGATCAGCGGAATGCTCGAGCGGGCGATGACTTTTGACGGGTCGTCGTGGTCGAGGATCGCCGCTCCCAGCCGCATCAATCCACCGTGCGAGGTTTCTTTGAATCCGTAGTAAATCAGTAGCCAGCCTTCATCGATTTCGATCGGCACAGCTGATCCGCCGATTCGAGTGTTGTCCCAGTGCCCCGACCGCGGGATCATGACGACTTTTTCGTCGCCCCAGAATGTCAGGTCTTCGGAATAGCTCACCCAGATTGAGCCCGTGCAGGGGCGTTTGAGCAGTGCGTATTTTCCGTTGATTTTTTTCGGGAACAGGATGCCGTTTTTCACGTCCACCTGCGAAAGATACCCGAGATATTCGACGGTTTCGAAGTCTTTCGTGCAGGCAAGGGCCAGCCGCCACCCAGCCTGGCCTTCGGCGAGGTAGGTGATGTAGAATTTTCCGTCCATCGGAGTGATACGCGGATCGCGAACTCCGAAGCCTTCGTAAAGTACCCGGGGGCCACTTTTTGGGGGCGTCATGAAAGGTTTGGCATCGACGGTAAAGTTGATCCCGTCCCAGCTGGCGGCGCGGTGGATTCGCGTGTAACCCTGCAGGCTTTCAATGGTTACCAACATCATCACATTGCCGTTCATTCGCACGATACCGGCGTTGTGGACGTCGCTGCAGGGGAAGCTCAAATCCTGAATGTCTATCAACGGGTTCCCCGCCCAGCGATGGACAATGTCTCTACCTGTTCTAATGCTCATCTATTACGTACACCTTTCATGTTGGCCTCGTACAGAGTGCCGGTTTCGGGGACGAAGTCGTCTTCCTTGTACAGCTATCGGCCTACAACGAAGAATGGTTTAGTAACAGTGCGGAAAATTTCCAATTATTCGTGATCAGGCATTTGTTACTAAGGCGGAATGTACAATATCGACGGCTTTGTTAGCTATGCAAGACTTTCGATCTTTGCTTCGCAGATTTTCTCTGTCAAATCAAGCAGCAGTTTTACCCGCTTAGACAAATACTCCAGATCATCTCGGGTTATTCTGTAATCAGGATCATAACGCGCGCCGATGTAGGCATAATCTAATAACATAAACCGCTCTAACTGCTGATCGGTTTCCTTCGGGAAAATATCAGATAAAGCAGAATCATGTCTACTCACCATGTTTCCCAGTAAGACGAGCATATGCTCATTGGGATTGTAGTTGGTGAAAACAAGTAATATCCCTTTGTAACAAGCTTCTGTTGTTTGATGTAATGAAAATGCCGCCCAATTATTATCGCCTCTTTTGAAAGCATCATGATAACTATTACACGCTTGTTGTGCACTCTTATACCACGAGTCAAAATAATCTTGAGCGATTCGTTTTTTTTCTTCGGGTTTTAATTTCCGCTTGCGTGCGAGTTTGAAATTTTTTGAATCGTAAAGCAGGCAGCCTTCTTTTTTGACATCTGTATAAAAGTACTGATCTTCGGCTAATTTGATATTAAGCTCTTGAATATCGTGGGCAATGATCCGCGCATGGGTGCTAAGACCGGCATTGTCGCATTCTTTGGTGACGCTCTCCCACAATCCGATATTTGTTGCGGTTGTTTTTTCTCTGGTAACGGCAAGGATGTCATAATCTGAGGCATGCCCGGATTTTCTGTCCGGTTTGAGATCAGCTTGTTCTTTGTAATCCCCTCTGGCGTATGAACCGAACAGAATTATCATTTCCGTTTCCGGTACTGTTTTGCGGATGATACTTGCGATGCATTCAAGCTCACCCCGCTTTTGCTTAGTCAACTTTGATATCTTTGATAAATCATCCTTCATGATGGTGGGCATTATGTGCGATTATTTACCGAGGGTAAAGAAAAAACCTAGTGATGTTTTTTGCGCTATTCATCGCGGCCGTGCCGCCTATTTGGCCTACCTCATAGCCCCCACGCAGTGGGCTATTTGGCGTAGTCGACGCAGCGGACTTCGCGGATGAGCGTCACGCGGACCTCACCGGGATATTCCATTTCTTCCTCGACACGCTTGGCGATGTCGTGGGCGATTTTCTGCGTGAGGCGGTCGTCGACGTTTTCCGGGTCGACGATAACGCGAACCTCGCGGCCGGCCTGAATGGCGTAGGCGTTTTTGACGCCCTCAAATGCCGTGGCGATGCTCTCGAGTTTTTCCAGCCTTTGCACATAGCGTTCGAGACTTTCGCGGCGTGCTCCGGGGCGCGAGGCGCTGACGGCGTCGGCGGCCTGAACGAGCGGGGTAAACGGGGTCGTCGCTTCGATATCACCGTGGTGCCCGCCGGCAACTTCGATGACGATATCCTTCTCGCCGTAGCGTTTCAGCAGGTCGGCACCGATTTTCGGGTGTCCGCCTTCAACTTCGTGGTCGGCGGCTTTGCCGATGTCGTGCAGCAGCCCGGCCCGCCGTGCGATTTTTCCGTCGAGTCCGAGCAGGTCGGCCATTACTTGCGAAAGGGCGGAAACTTCCAACGCGTGTTGCAGAACGTTCTGTCCGTAACTGGTGCGGAATTTCAGTCGCCCGAGCAGCTCGACTAACTTCGGGTGCAGCCCCTGGACGTTGGCTTCGAGCATGGCGTCTTTACCGGCCTGCTGGATGTCTTTCAGGATGTCCTTTTGGACGACGGCGACGACTTCTTCGATTCGTGTGGGGTGGATTCGGCCGTCCTGAATGAGTTTTTCGAGCGAGCGTCGTGCTATTTCGCGGCGGATGGGGTCGAAGGCACTGCAGACAATCACGCCCGGTGTGTCGTCGACGATTACGTCTACGCCGGTTGCTTTTTCAAACGCGCGAATGTTTCTGCCCTCGCGGCCGATGATGCGGCCTTTCATGTCGTCGGATGGAATGTCGACGGCTGAGACGGTGTGGTCGCAGGTCTGATCCGATGCGTATCGCTGGATGGCCTGCAAAATAATCTCTCGCGATTCGCGTTCGGCGTTTTCGCGGGCCTCTTCCAGCTTGCGATCGACTAAACGGGCAGCGTCACCGGCGATGTTCTGTTCGACCTGTTCGAGCACGATTCTCTTGGCCTCTTCCTGCGAGAGGTTGGCCACCTTCATCAGCTGCGATTTCTGCTGGGCGATAAGATCGTTGAGGTGGCGATCCTTGTTGACGATGGATTTTTCCTTCTCGGTAAGGGCACGCTCGCCGGTGTTGAGCATCCGCTCCTTGGTGCTGAGAGTTTCCATCTTCTGGTCGATGATGTCTTCGCGTTTGGCGAGGCGTTTTTCCTCGCTACGGAGGTCTTTTCTGGTGGATGCGGTTTCGAGGTCGAATTTTTCGCGCTGCTGGATGAATTCGCTTTTGGCGGCGGCTTCGGCCTGGGCGCGAATTTTTTGGGCTTCGGCTTCGGCAGCCGTTTTCAGTGCCTTCAGCTCGGCTTCGACCGTAGCCCTGTGGGCCTTGGCCGAAAGGCTCTTAGCAATGAGAACACCAAATCCGCCAACAACAAGGCAGACTACAGCGGTAATTGTTGTCATGACCCCACCATCGATGGCAAGTATGTCAAAATTCATAACGTGTATCCTTTCATAAAACGATAACATACCGAGGGATAACACGATTATAGACGGGCAAGGTTCAGAGCAAACCCCAGTCAGATTCAGATCAGACATTTAAAGGCCTGTAACGGCAGCACTACAGCGTTTTAGGGACTCCGTACACTGCGAGCCTTAAATTTGCCCCATTTACAAAGCAGAATTCTCAAATTTCTGCCGAAAAAGAGCATTAAAATGTCTAACCGCACCAATTTTGAAGGACTTTTCAGTCAATCCAAAATTTCCAAATTGGTTTCTCGAATCTATTGACCCTGGGGTCACGCCAGGCTGGGCGAATTTTCGGCCGCGTGGCGATGATCGGCGTTCGACGTAACGATGTCCATTTTTCAATAATTTCCCGTAAGGGCGACATCTGCTACGTACGATATGCCCTTTTAAAGGGGATATACGAACGCCGCTTGCTCGACGGCCCGTCAATCGTATTTGCCTAACGCTATTTTTTACAAACTGTTAGGGCATTCGGCCGTCATCAAACATCTAAAGTTTCTAATGAACTCAAATTGCGATACCACAATGTATCTCAACTAACCTGAATATTATGAATTTTCCGCCCAACAGTCAACTACATATGTAGCGGAACATCAAAAAAAACGTTACGCTTTGGAGTGGCGGGGAATCTTTCGGAAGATACCCGCAAAACCTTTACATTGTGAGTGCAGAAGTATATGCTCTGCGGATACATGGGTGTTTGTTGCTCTTGAGAACAAGTAAGGAAAGTTGAAAAAATGACAATCTTAGCGAATTTTTTGCAGAACGCATGGAATTGGGCGGAAGATGTAAGTTTTTTAGATAACGCTGCCCTCAACTGGTTCGCCATGTTGGGCTGTATTCTTGTGAGTATGTTTGCAGGAAAGATTGTATCATTTGTGTTGCTGAACCACGCCGCCAGAGTAACCCGCAGCAGAAAGCATAAGATACTTGGAATGTTCCTCCGCAGTATGGCCAAGCCGGCATCGCTGCTGATATTTTCCATCGGTTTGTACATCGGTGGGCTGATGATCGCCATAGAGGAGGAGATACAAACTTTCTACGATAATGTTTGCGAAACCATCGGAGTTATCGCGGTTTTGTGGTTCATTTTCAAGCTCGTGGACATCGTTGAAATTCTCCTGAAAAAAGTTACAGGCAAAACCGAAACTACTCTCGATGATCAGCTTGTACCGTTGATCCGCAAGGCCTTGCGGGTGTTCGTGATTGTCGTTGGATTGTTGTATATCGCGACGAATATTTTCGGCCAGGATATCGGGGCGTTGCTGGCAGGGCTGGGGCTTGGCGGATTGGCGTTTGCGTTGGCGGCGAAGGATACGATTGCGAACATGTTCGGTTCGTTGACGATTTTTATCGACAAGCCCTTCAAATTGGGCGATCGAGTCAAACTCAAGGGTGTCGACGGTGTCGTCGAGGAAGTCGGGTTTCGTTCGACGCGTTTGCGGCAGCTCAATGGGCATCTGACGGTTATCCCCAACGGTGTTATCACGAACGAAACGATAGAAAATGTTTCGCGTCGGCCGTACCTTAAAAGGGTGCTCGATGTGACGGTAACATACGACACCACGCCCGAAATGATCAGGCGAGGCGTGGAGATTCTCCATGAAATGCTCGATGCCAGGGCTGACAGCTTTCATCCCGACCAGCCATACCGTGTGTTTTTCACCGAATTCAATGCCGACAGCCTATCCATAAGCGTCATGTACTGGTATGCACCCCCTGATTGGTGGGAGTATTTGGCGTTCAACCACGATTTCAATATGGAACTCCTCAAAAGATTCAATGACGAAGGTATTGAGTTTGCCTTCCCGACTCAGACGCTGTACCTCAAGGAAGAGGACAAGTAAAAAACTTGATTCGGCAATTTGAGTTCCGAGTTATAAGATGCGTATTGTTTTTTCTTATGACATAGATAAAAAAGTGGAATGCAGATGCGATTTTCAGTAGCATTATCGCTTTCACTCTTGTTTTTAAGGTTTTTTTATCGAGCGGATTCCGGATAGCTTCCTTCGTTGTCACCGGAAATCTTAGATTCTATATAAAGCCGGCTTTAGGAGTTTACCCATGGTAGATACAATTGAAAGCTTTGTTGCCAAGTTGCAGCAGCAGGGTGTTGACAGCGGGCAGGAGGCTGCACAGAAGTTGCAGGACGCCGCCAAGCAAAAGGCCGACCAGATAATCGCCTCCGCCGAATCCAAAGCAAAGGATATCATCGCCGACGCCGAAAAGCAGGGCGCAAGCATTCTCTCGCGTTCGCAGACCGAGCTGAACTTAGCTGCCCGCGACACCGTCGGCAAGCTTCGCGACGAGCTTGCCGCTTCGCTGAACGCACTTTTAACCAAGGCCTCTGCCGTTACGCTTAGCGACCCCGAAGTTCTGGGTACGATTCTTCACGACATCGTCGTCATGTACGCCGAGGCTGACATCAAAGGCACTGATCTGGTCAAGATTAATGTCTCCCCCGAGATTCGCCAGAAGCTCATCGACTGGGCCATCAAAGAGCTAGGCCGTGATGTTGTCGACCGCAAAAAATCGCACATCGAACTCAAGGGCAAGCTCCGAAGCCCCGGATTTGAATATAAGGTGCATAACGGCACTATCGAAGTTACGCCCGATTCGGTCGTGGCGACGCTGAGCGACATTGTTACACCAACGCTGCGGGATATTCTCGCGGGCGTTACGGCAAAATCGCAGGAGTAATCAGACTTGCCCGAGCAATACTACTATCTCCTGTCGGGGCTGCCGGAAATTGGCGAACTGGGCGATGCCCCGCCAATTACCCCCGCCGACCTGCTTGCGTTTCTTGACGGAAGCGAAAAACCGCTCCGCGTTGTCGAGGCGATTTTCCTCAGCGATGATCTGCTGCAACGTGATGCGTTTTTGTCCGGTGAGGTAGAAACCCCCGAAACCGTAGTTTTGACCGGCGAACAGGTAAAAGACGAATCACCATTACCGCAAGAATTACAGCTGCAAACCGACTCGCCCCGAAAAATCGCATCCGATGCAACCTGGGAAGCGTATTTCCGCTACGCCGCCGCTGTCGGAAAAGAATCTTGCTCCCTGCTGAGCCAATGGGTTGGGTTTGAGGTTACGCTGCGAAATGAAATCGCGTTGACTCGTGCTCAATCGCTTGGTTTGGACGGCGAAGAATACGTAGTCGCTCGGTCTTTGCAAGACGAAGACGAGCATCAAACATACTCGGCGTTGGTTGGAGAGTGGTCGGCGGCGATGGGTAAAAGTCCGTTGGCTGCACAGCGAGTGCTGGACACGGCCCGATGGAAATGGCTGCAGCAAAACGACGCGTACTTCAGTTTCAAGATTGACGAGCTTGTCGTTTACGCCGCTCGCTTGATGCTGACGTGGCGGTGGTATCGGCTGGGCCAGGCCGCCGAAAAATTGAAACGCGTAGAGGTGAACTAAATTAGTAAAATCGAAATGCGAATAGCGAAATACTAAACAAATACGAAATTAGAAATACCAAAATCTACAACGATTTCGGTTGGCAAGTTGACGTTTATATCTTTGTTTTGAAGATTGGAATTTTAGGATTCGATATTGTTTAGAGTTTAGGATTTAGTGCTTCGTGTTTTATTGCTAAGGTTTTAATGTTACGTCCGGGACACCCCGGTTTATCGAGGACAATACAGTGCATGGAAAAATAGTTGCAGTTTTCGGAAACATGGTCATCGCCGAAGCCCGAAGCGAAGTTGTTCAGAACTCCGTGGGTTACTGCTGCCGCGACGACGGTGCAAAGTTGCTTAGCGAAGTCATTCGAATTCGAGGCCGGCGGGTCGACCTGCAGGTCTTCGAAGAAACCCGCGGACTCAAAGTCGGCGACAACGTCGAGTTCGAGAAAGAGATGCTTTCGGTCGATCTGGGCCCCGGACTGCTGGGCCAGATTTACGACGGTTTGCAAAACCCACTGCCGCAGCTGGCGAAAGAAGTCGGGTATTTTCTCGAGCCTGGTAAGTACATCCACGGTTTGGATCTCGAAAAGAAATGGGACTGCACACCCGCCGTTGAAGTCGGTGCAACAGTTCGCGCCGGTGACAAACTCGCCACCTGCCCCGAGGGAATTTTCAAGCACGAAATCATGGTTCCGTTTTCATGGAGCGGCGACTTTACGGTTAAGGAAATTACCCCCGCCGGTTCGTATACGGTAGAGCAGCAAATCGCAGTTCTCACCGACTCCGATGGCAACGATCGCCCTGTAACCATGCAGCAAAGATGGCCGGTAAAGCGGCCGCTTGCTGTCTGCAAACGACGCCTCATGCCCGAACATCCGCTTATTACACAAGTACGAATTATCGACTCGATGTTCCCGATCGTTCGCGGTGGAACGTATTGCATACCCGGCCCGTTCGGTGCCGGTAAGACCGTGCTGCAGCAGATTATGTCGCGGCACGCCGAGGTCGACATTGTAATCATCGCCGCCTGCGGTGAACGTGCCGGTGAAGTCGTCGAAACCATTCGCGAGTTTCCTGAGATTAAAGACCCGCGCACCGGGAAAAGTCTCATGGAGCGAACGATTATTATTTGTAACACGTCGGCGATGCCGGTTGCGGCTCGTGAGGCTTCGGTGTACACCGCCGCCACGCTTGCCGAATACTATCGCCAGATGGGCTTGCACGTGTTGCTGCTGGCCGACTCTACTTCGCGTTGGGCACAGGCGATGCGTGAAGTTTCCGGGCGGTTGGAAGAAATTCCCGGTGAAGAAGCATTCCCCGCGTATCTCGAATCGCGAATCGCAGGTTTTTACGAACGTGCGGCGGCTCTTGAGTTAAACGACGGCCGCGTGGCGTCGGTGACGATTGGTGGAACGGTAAGCCCGGCCGGTGGTAACTTCGAGGAACCCGTAACGCAGGGTACGCTAAAAGTCGTCGGTGCGTTCCACGGTTTGTCCCGTGCCCGCAGCGATGCCCGCCGCTATCCATCCATCGACCCGCTCGAATCGTGGAGCAAGTACAAAGGTATCATCGATCCCGCAAAGGTCGAGAAACTTCGCAACGTGCTTGTCCGTGGTAACGAGGTTAAGCAGATGATGACCGTTGTCGGTGAAGAAGGTACGCCCATCGACGATTTTGCGGTCATGCTGAAGTCAGAGCTGTTCGACAATTGCTACCTGCAGCAAAACGCATTTGATGATGTTGACGGTGCGACTTCTCCGGATCGCCAGCAGCTGGTGTTCGGGAAGATTCTTGAAGTTATGGATACCGATTTTGGCTTCGAAGACCGCAAGCAGGCACGCGATGTGATGTTCAAGCTGCAGGACCTTTTCCGCAACTGGAACTACGAAGCCCCCGACAGCGACGAGTACAAAACGAGCATCGAAAAAATCGACAGCTTCATCGCCGCAAAAGGAAGATGAAGAAATGACCAAGTGACGTTTGGACATTTTTTGTCCCGACGCATAGAGGCACAACCACAATGAGAAAATACTACGACGAAATAACAAGAGTTGCCGGTAACGTTGTAAATGTAACGGCCGCGGGTATTGGTTACGACGAACTTGCCGTCATCACCACATCGCGTGGGGATTCCCTCGCGCAGGTGATTCGGCTGGAAGGTGACCAGGTGTCGCTGCAGATTTTCGCCGGCACGCAGGGCGTTTCCACCGGCGACCGTATTCGATTTTTGTCCCGCCCCATGCAGGTTCCGTTTAGCGACGATCTGCTCGGGCGAGTTTTCGACGGGTCGGGTAAACCGCGCGACGGGCGGCCTGTAGTCGAGGCTGATCCGGTTGACATTGGCAGCCCGGCGGTTAATCCCGTAATGCGCCGCCAGCCCGACCGAATGATCAACACAGGTATCCCGATGATCGACGTTTTTAACTCGCTCGTCGAAAGCCAGAAGCTCCCGATTTTTTCCGTCGCCGGTGAACCATACAACGAGCTGCTGGCCCGCGTTGGGCTCCAGGCCGAGGCCGACGTGATTATTCTTGGCGGTATGGGGTTGCGGCATGACGACTACCTGAAATTCCGCAACACTTTCGAAGAAGGCGGCGTACTTGGGCGAACGATCATGTACATTCACACGGCCGCCGACCCCGTCGTAGAATGTCTGCTCGTCCCCGATCAATGCCTCGCCATCGGAGAAGCGTACGCGCTGCAGGGCAAGCGAGTTTTGTGCTTGCTGACGGACATGACCTCGTTTGCCGACTCGCTGAAGGAAATCGCTATTACCATGGAGCAGATTCCCTCGAACCGCGGGTATCCGGGCGACTTGTACACGCAGCTGGCGAAGCGATACGAAAAAGCTGTCGACTTCGACGGTGCCGGTTCCATGACGTTGCTGGCCTGCGTGACCATGCCGGGCGACGATGTGACGCACCCCGTCCCAGACAACACCGGGTACATTACCGAAGGGCAGTTCTATCTGCGTAACGGTAGAATCGAACCGTTCGGTTCGCTGTCGCGTTTGAAGCAACAGGTCAACGGAGATTCATCACGTGACGACCACCGCGCAATTATGGACGGATGCCTCCAGCTGTATTCCAGCTGCCGCGAAGCACGCGAAAAAAAGGCGATGGGTTTCGAGACCTCCGCGTGGGATGAGAAACTTTTGAAGTACGGCGAGCTGTTCGAGGCGAAAATTATGGATCTGTCGGTCAATATCATGTTGTTTGACGCGTTGGATTTGTGCTGGGAGATTCTGGCTGAATGTTTCGAACCTGTCGAAACAGGCATGCGGCGAACCATTCTCGAAAAACATTGGCCGCACGAACTCGCAGCCGAAAAAGAAGAAGCTGCAGTGAGTTGAATTCCGAAATCCACAATCCGAAATAATAAAGATGGCGAAGAAGATTAAATTAACTCGGCCGGAATTAAAGCGGCATCGCGATGCGTTGCAACGGTTCCAGCGATATTTACCGATGCTGAAGCTCAAGCAGCAGCAGTTGCAGCTGATGGTGCGCAATGTTAACGTGGAAATTCGCGAGGCTGCTGCCGAAGTTCAGTCGGCCCATGCGTCTTTCGAGCCATGTCGCGTAATTCTTACGGATCGAGCGGGAATCGATATCCCTGCCCTCGCGACTCCCGAAAAAGTCAACACCGCCACTGAAAACATCGCCGGTGTCGTCGTGCCGGTTTTTAAAGGCGTTGAATTTCCGCCCGTGAGCTACTCGCTTTTTGCGACTCCGCCCTGGGTTGACCGGGCACTGACCGACATGCGAGAGCTTAACGCCAAGCAGGCCAAGCTCGATATTTTGAAGGAAGAGTTGCGGCTGTTAAACAAGGAACTCGACAAAATTATTCAGCGTGTGAATCTTTTCGAGAAGGTAATGATTCCCGAGTCTCGCGAAGCGATTCGTCGGATACGCATTCGTTTGGGTGATGAGATGACGGCGGCGGTGGCACAGGCGAAAATCGCGAAGGATAAAATCCTCAAAAGCGAGGCTGCCCTGTATACGGTCGAGCATGCGGGTAAGGCGACCCTGCCCGACGCTCCCGATAACTTACCGGGTGAAAATCCGCAGCAAGGCGGTGCCGAATGATAGCGAAGATGTCGAAAGTATTCGTGGCCGCATCTTTGAGCGATAAGGGAAATTTGCTAAACTCGCTTCGCCAATGCGGAGTGGTGCATATTGTTCCTGTCGATGCAAAGTTTGCTCGGCTTGACGAAAAAACAAAACTGGATATCGATACACTTGCTAGAGCAATTCAGGTACTCGAATCCATTGAAACTCACAACAAATCGCCGGTTAATCTTGATCCGATCGCAGCAGCCGAAAAAGTTTTGACCCTCCAACGCGCCAATGCCGAGCGGGAAAATAAGCTTACCAGTTTGTATCGCCAGATTCAGCAGCTGAGTATTTGGGGCGACGTAAAGCTGGAAGATTTTGAAGCACTGAAACAGGTCGGCGTTGAACCAAAATTTTACTCGGTCACCAAGACGGATGTCTCGCAAATCAAGGCCGCCTGCGTTGAGGTTATCACGTCGCTGTCCGGTAAGGATGTGCTGGTTGCCGTCGTCGATCTCGACGGTAACGACGAATCACTGCCGGAATCTGCGACGGAAATCGAACTTCCCAATCGCGACCGTCCGAGCATTTGTACAGAGGCGGCGGAGATTGATGCTGCGATGGATGCTGACAATAAGCAGCTTGTCGAGCTTACGGCTGCACTGCCGACGATGCAGGAAAAACACGCCGAACTTCTGACGCATGTCGACTACGAGGTTGCCGACCGTAGCGGCCTGCAGCAGGGCGAACTGTTTGCCATCCAGGGCTGGGTACCGGCCGACGAAACCGACCAACTTTCCGCCGACCTTGCCGCCAAAAACGTCGACGCCGCGGTGCAAGTTCTCGACCCCGCTGACGACGAAGACCCGCCCACGCTGATTCGATATCCCCGTTGGGTGCAACCGATCAAGGCCTTGTTCGATATGCTGGGTACGTTCCCCGGATACCGCGAAATCGACCTATCCCCGTTCTTTGTGATAGCCCTTCCGCTTTTCGCTGCAATGCTGATAGGCGATGCCGGATACGGATTGATATTTGCACTGCTGGGGCTTGGACTGCGAAAAAAACTCTCAGCCGGTGGTGATACGAGTGCGTCAAATTTGTTGATTCTCATCGGAATATTTGCGATTGGGTGGGGTATTTTAAGTGCGAACTATTTTGGGATTACACCCGATACCTTCGCAAGACCGCACGGGTGGGTAACGCAGATTAGCACCGGAGTCGGTAAAGTTGAAATTACCGACGTAAATGCTGTTCGCGATGCATCGGGCGTGTCAGCTACAATTGCAAAAACCATGATGTTCGTTGCTCCCCTGTGGAAAGCAGATAGTGAGCAATTCCAGAACCTGCTGATAAAAATCAGCTTCATTATAGCGTGTATTCACCTTGTTTTGGCGCATGTGCGGAAGATAATCGCTCTCGGTAAAAATCAGAAGTCGCTGGCTGAACTGGGGTGGTGTGGTGTGCTGATTGCGATGTTCACGGTTATCTGGTACATGTTCTTCAAGCAAGGTACTCCTACACCCTCGTGGGTTTTGATTCTCATGGGTGGGGGTGTGGTTTTAACAACGCTATTTAGTTTTCAGCATCGTAATCCAGTGGCACGCGTTATGGGTGGGTTTGCATCGAGCCTTCTACCGCTTATCAGTACCTTCAGTGATACTATGAGCTATATTCGTCTCATGGCCGTGGGGTTGGCGAGTTATTACATTGCTTTTACCTTTAACTCCCTCGCCGCACAAGTGGCCGAAGCGGCGACATGGGGCGTGGCGTGGATAATTTTGCTCTTTGGGCATGGGCTGAATATCGGACTTTGTGTTATTGCTATATTTGCGCACGGTGTGCGATTAAATATGCTTGAATTTTCTAATAACGTCGGAGTCCAGTGGGCTGGGCGTCAGTATCAACCCTTTGCAAATCGAATTAAACAGGAGAACTAAAATATGGAATCATTTGGACAATTAGGATTTGGTTTATGTTTAGGCCTAGCAGCCATTGGATCTGCTCTTGGTATTGGAGCAGCTGGTTCTGCTGCCGCCGGTGCTTGGGCCAAGGAAGCCAAGGCAGGTAAGAACCTGAATTTTTCCTATATCATTCTCACGGGTATGCCGCTGTCGCAGACAATCTACGCCTTTGCCCTTATGCAGATAAGTTTGAAAGGAGCAGTCTATAACCCGGAAATGCTTGCAGTCAACGGCGGGGCATTGCTGTCTATTGGTGTAGGTTGCGGGTTAGCTCAGCTGTTCAGTGCGTGGATGCAGGGTAAGATCGGTGCCGCCGCCTGCCGTGCCATCAGCGAAGGCGAAAAAGGCCTGGTGTTCATGATCATCGCGATGGGTATTGTAGAAACCGTCGGGCTGTTCGGATTTGTCTTCATGCTTAGAATGATGCCGTCGTAACCCGGCCTTATAGAGATTACATTTAGCGAACCGCTTGCAGGTGCGTGTCGATGCTTGGTGTCGATTGCGAATCTGCGAGCGGTTTGCTTTGCGCTGCTGGGGCGGTAAAGTGGGGCGGTGCTGAGGGTAATCGTTCACAGAATTTTTAGACAGGATAACAGGATGGAAAATAAATCATGTTAATCCAAAATAAACATGATAATTTGCGTAAGATGAAAATACTGCCCGACGCACTCATGTAAAAGATTATTATCAGCGGGTCTTGTTTTGAATTTCGCTAAAGGCAAGGTTGAAAACGTTGCGGAAATTGAAATAAAGTCACTATTTCTGATTTTAAAATTTCACTTAAAACGATCCTGTAATCCTGTCAAAAAAAGATATAAGTTTGATTGACAGGAAGAAAAGTTTAAACGCTTACAGTTGAGGGAATGCTAAAATTTGCCGGCCGGTCTGCCGATGATGGCGGCGAAGCGTTTGGCGGCAGCACCTTCGGCGCGGTAGCTGGGGTAGCGGTCGCAATTGGTGATCGTGCAGACACGCGCGGTGTAGATGTTCATGAAATCGAGCCCGGCGCTTTGCAGCTGGTTGGTGTTGGCTGCCCAGAGGTCAAACTTGTATTTCCCGTCGTCGCGGACGAAAAACCACTTGGCTGCGGCTCCGAGTTTTTCGATTGCCGCATCGTACACGTCTTGACCGACCTCGTATTTGTCAGGCCCGGCCGAGGGGCAAACGCACGCGACAATATCCCCCGGATCACAGCCGAAATTTTCGATCATTGCCTCGATTAACCGCTCGCTGATTTTCGCGACGGTGCCTTTCCATGATGCGTGGGCGATTCCGACGGCCGAGCCTTGGGTGTCGGCGGTGAGAATTAGCGGGCAGTCGGCCGAGCGGCAAAGCAGCGCGAGATTCGGGGTATCCGTCACAAGCCCGTCGGCCTGAGCTTGATCGCCGGGACAACTCGCGACCTTCACGCAATTACCGTGCATCTGTTGTGTCCAGGCGACATCATCGCATCCAATCTCAGCCGCCAGTTGCACGTAAAGTTCGGTAGCGGCATTGGCGTCGGCGGGAAAAAGCGGTCCGTTTTTGGTGGTGACGGCGTGGGCGAGGCCGGGAATTTTTTCCAGCGGCGTGAACCGTCCGACCTCTCTGTTAGAAGATAGGTTGCTGTAGGAATATGATGTGCTTTCGTCAGATGGCATTTTGCTTTGCCCTTATAATCCGCGGGGTTTACTCGGGTTTGATCTTTTCGGTTTCCTTGGTTTTTTTCAGCCAATCCCACCACGGACGTTTTTTGTAGCGGACGACCGGTTCGGGAAGCACTTCAGCACCGGCCTTGCCGTCGCCCGTCCACCCCGCCGCTTCATAACCTTTGTCCTGCTTGGTTTGATACACCAGCGAAGCGTGGGCAGCTTTGCGAACGGTGAAACTGTCGTCGTCGAGGCATCGCAGTAGTGTGCGGTAGACGGAATCTTTTGGATAGCATTGCAGGGCGGTGGCGGCGGCGGCGCGGGTGTCGATAGATTTGTCGCTGACGGCGATTCGTTGCAGCGTGAGAATGGCGTCATCGCTGGGCATGTCTGTCAGGACGACGGCGGCGTCCCATCGTACGGTGGAAGATTCGTCATGCAGCGCGGCGACGATTTCGGGAAGATATTTCGTGGCGTGTGCTCGCCCGAGGGTTCGCACGGCGACGGCTCGGACGGATGCGTCGCTCTCGGCGGTGGGTTTGGTGTGCTCGGCGAAAAGTTTGAGGTACGGTTCGCGAAGTGCCCACTTTTTGTGCGACATCTGCTCGATACCCTTACGCCGGATATCGGGATCTTCCGTGTTGAAAATGTTGGCTGCCATCTCACTGGGGGTTGCGTCATCGGCACCGAACATTTCCTTGATGGATTTGTCGGCGGAGAAATTTCCACCCTTGGATTTGCATCCGCAAAGGGCTGTGGCAAGTAGCATCGTTACTATTATTGCGTATCTTAGCGGCATATTGTTGTTTCGCTCCGGGGCGTTGAAATTACGCACATGTGGAATCCGGCATGATAACTCAAATTCGATGCAATTGAAACACTCTAGTACTCTGTCCCACTTAAATTGTCGGGTAAAGTCTTTTCAGTTTTATTCTGGCATCGGCTGTTGTGAATCGCCAGTTGATGCCAGCTTTCATTTCATTTCTCGAACGCTCCCAAGCTGCAATTGCATCGGCAAGTTGCTCTTGTGTTTCAAAATAATCGGCCATGCATTGGCGGCTGAGAACACTCAATTCGATCTCGGCCATATTCAGCCAGCTGCCGTGTTTCGGCGTATAATGAATCTCAAGTTTGTCGGCTAATCGTTTTGCCTCATCGGGCTTGAAGGCCTGATAGAGGCTCGCAA